>JBPPMB010000035.1:0-43212 GCA_051305855.1 Desulfuromonadales bacterium | reverse complement strand
CTAGGAGCCTGTCGGACTTGGGAAATCCAAGCGAAAATTCGGCTGGACGAGGGCAGATTTTGTCGATTTTGAAGGTTAATAGTCGTTCTATTGACCAAGAAAGCGGCGAAATATGACCCGTTCGGACGGATTTGCAGCGGATTTATTCCAAATCCGACAGACTCCTAGTGCCCTTCGGGATTGTCCGTGTCACGGTTCAAGCTTAAATCATCCGCGTATCGTCCAGGGTGCTTACAAATTGTTGCCTCAACGTATTCCGTCATATGCGGCAGTTTTGTCAAGTATGACGGACGCTCCTGACGGATTCCCTTTCCCCTGCCCGTGCTCAATCCTCTTTACCTTTTATAATCAGCACCTTGCGCTCAAATATTTCGCAGGTTGCGGTCGGCACGCAAGTTGCGATTACCCTTATTAAGCCGAAGAATAAACATTATGCTTTTTTTCAACCAATATGCGGTGTGAAAATGTTCAAAAAATACCCGTTAAAGGAGAAGTTCGCATGAAAACAGTATTTTCCATATCTCTAATGTTGGCAGCGGCAGCAGTTCTGTCGTTCAGCGTACCGGTGCAAGCGTCCGACCAGGACGATCGCATTGAATCGTCAGCCAAGCAGTCGTATGTGTTCAAGACCTACCTCAAGGACGATGATATCAAGATCAAGTCCAAGGACGGCACCGTCAGCTTGACAGGGACCGTCTCCGAGGAATCCCACAAGTCGTTGGCCGCTGAGACAATAGTGAGTTTACCCGGCGTTAAGAGTGTAGACAACAAGTTGGAAGTCGCAGGAGAGAAACACGCTGAGATGTCGGATGCGTGGCTCATGACGAAAGTCAAAACCACGCTCTTGTTCCATCGCAGCGTGAGCGGCTTCCAGACCGAAGTCGACGTCAAAGATGGCATCGTGACCTTGCGCGGCGAAGCGGACAATCAAGCAAATAAAGAACTGGCAACAGAATACGCCATGGATATCGAAGGGGTCAAAAGCGTCAAGAATGAGATGACTTTGGCAAAAGCCTCGGAAGCAGCCAAAAAGGAAACCAAAGAAACCCGTATAGCCGCTGACAAGAAAGAAACCAAAGAAACACGTATGGCCGCCGACATGAAAGAAAGCAAGGAGACCCGTACGGTGGGCGACAAGATCGATGACGCCTCCATCACCGCCCTGGTCAAGACGACGTTGCTCTATCACCGTTCAACCAGTGGCCTCCAGACCAGTGTCGAAACGAAAAATGGTGTGGTTACCTTGAGTGGCAAGGCCAAAAACGCAGCCGAAAAGGACTTGGCCAGTAAACTTGCCAAGGACGTGAACGGTGTCGTGGATGTAAACAACCGCATGACAATCGAGTAATTCGAGTTCTGGACCAACGAGACTGCCTGTTCACTGTCGCGTCAGGGTGACGCAATAGTCGACGGTAGCGATTAACAATCAGAAAGGAGTATCCCATGTTGTGGACAATAGCCGTAATACTGATCATTCTGTGGGCGCTGGGACTGGTGAGCAGTTACACGCTGGGTGGGTTCATTCACGTCCTGCTGGTCGTTGCCATCATTGTTATTGTGCTCAATCTCATTCAAGGGCGGCGAATTACCTGAACTGAAACCGCCTGTTGTTGATTGAAGATGATGATGCAAACGCATTATCGGCAACGAAGCGATGAGACTCTTTTCCGCAAGCAATAGAGGGAGGTGATCAGACCATGCCGTTAGTTCAAGTTGTCATTATCCTGATCGTGATTGGTGTTCTTCTCTGGATCATCAACCGATTCATCCCCATGGCGGGGTCCATCAAGACGATATTGAATGCCGTGGTGGTCATTGCGGTGGTTTTGTGGCTACTGAGCGTTTTTGGGATTTTAAGCTCCCTCTCCTCGATCACTGTGGGCAAGTGATTGTTTCCGATGGCTTTTTTGGTTCAAGGTGAAAACTATGATCATCGCTACGATCAAGCTAACCGTGCCCCCCGAGAAGCGGAAAGAGATGATTCAAACCTTCAAGGCAATACTCGGACCGATTCGACGCTCGGAGGGATGCTTAGGCTGCAATTGCTATGTCGATATCGAGGATAATAACAAAATTTTTTTCAAGGAGGAATGGAACACCCGTGAGGACCTGGACTCCCATCTGAAGTCCAATTATTTAGGTGTTCTGGTCGGAGCAATGAAACTGCTCACCCAGGAACCGGTCATCCGGTTCAAAACCATTGAATCGGAAGCGGGAGCGGAGATGTTAAACTGCAAGCATGACGGCACAAGCAGCTCATCGTGACCGCTGTGCTGCGAATAACCGGGCTTTCCGGGAAATTGATTCTCGGGGAGGAAACTGGCTACAACGGTACTTCCCGAAGAACATCCAACACGACAACAAAGGAGACAACATCATGTTAAAACTGCATCGCGCAATAAAGTTAATGTTTTGCTTGGTAGTCATTACTTCATTACTGGCGTGTTCGTCCACGCGTACACAACGAGCCACCGGCGAATTTGTAGATGACTCGGTCATCACCACCAAGGTCAAAGCTGCGATCTTTGAAGAGCCTACGCTGAAAACGATGCAGATCGAGGTCAAGACGTTTAAAGGCGAAGTTCAGTTAAGTGGCTTTGTCGATTCAGCAAAGAGTGTCACCAGGGCAGGAGAAGTTGCCCGTAGCGTTAAGGGTGTCACAAAGGTGAATAACGATTTGATTGTAAAATAGCGGCAATGCCGTGATCGGTCATCCGGTTCCGTTGTGTCCTGCTACATGAAAGAGTTAAGGAACCGGATGGCCATCAGGGCATTCCAGCGACTGCGTCTTTACGGCCAGATGAAGGAAGTCCGCCACCATGGTAATCAATCGAAAGAAAAGTCTGTCAGCGCCAATCGATGCGACGCAGGATGATTTACGCCGTCGCGCCGAAGAGCGCCTGAGCACTCTGGTTACGGCAGCCGGGCGGACCCAGACAGAGAATGAGACACAGTCCCTGCTGCATGAACTGCAGGTCCATCAGATTGAACTGGAGATGCAGAACGCCGAGCTTCACCAGGCCAGGGATAACCTGGAGAAGATGCTGGAAAAGTACACCGACCTCTACGATTTCGCCCCGGTCGGCTATTTTACCATCGCCCGCGACGGGGTCATCCATGCCGTGAATCTCAGAGGAGCCGCTCTCCTTGGTGTCGAGCGCACTCCACTGACCGGCCGGCACTTCGAGCAGTTCGTCACCTTTGCCGACCGTCCCGTTTTCACCGCCTTCCTCAGCACGGTATTCGAGAGTCAAGTCAAGATGTCCTGCGAACTGGCACTTCTGAAAGAAGACGAGGGTCCGCTATTCGTGCAGATCGAAGCCGTGGCCGATGCTTCAAGGCAGGAATGCCTGGCGGCGATCCTCGATATTTCCGAGCGCAAACAGCTGCAAGAAAATCTCGAACTTCTGCACAACGATCTGATTTCCCGCGCCGCCGAACTGGAATACGCGAATATGGAGCTGGATGCATTCAATTCCAGCGTCGCCCACGACCTGCGTCGGCCTTTGACAGTCGTCCACGGCTACTGCCAGATGGCCAAGGAATTGTGCAGCGATAAACCCGACGCTCACTGCGGAAAATTCATCCATAGAATCTATGAAGGTTCCCAGCGCATGAACCAGATCATCGATACCCTGCTGAAATTTTCCAGCGTCACCCGCGTTGAAATGCACCAGGAGCCGGTTGATCTGAGCGCTATTGCGAATGCAGTGGCGACGGGACTGAAACTGGCGGAACCGGAGAACCAGTCCACCTTCCGGATCGCCACCGGGATTGTGGCCGAGGGTGATCCGGACCTTTTACGGGTGGTCCTGGATAACCTTATCGGCAACGCCTGGAAGTATGCCGGCAGTCAGGAAAAAGCGGTCATTGAATTCGGCGTGGCGGATGTTGATGGCAAACCGGCCTGTTTTGTCCGGGACAACGGGCCGGGCTTCGACATGGCCCTGGCTGACAAGCTGTTTCTTCCCTTTCAGCGCCACTCAGAATCGAACGTCGAGGGACACGGCATCGGTCTTGCCATCGTGGAAAGGATCGTCAGACGACACGGCGGGAGGACCTGGGCCGAAAGTAAACCAGGTGAAGGCGCGACCTTCTTTTTCACTTTTGCTGAAAGCAAAATTGGTCCTGGGCCGAAAGAGCACCTGAGTATGCCTGCGGTAAAACCGGGTGTCGTGGACCATCACTGCAAAAATCCGGAGTACATTTAATGGAAGCCATTATTGGGATCATCATTTTAATCGCCGATGTGTGGGCCATTGTGCAAACGGTTCAGAGTTCTGTGACAGCGGGGAACAAGATCTTATGGGTCTTGATCATCTTCCTGTTGCCGGTGCTCGGCTTGATCCTCTGGTTCTTCCTCGGGCCCAAGCCGCTTAAAGCTTGATGTCTATGCGCAGAACAGAAGAACAGAATTGTTGATTTTGTGCGAACTCCTGCAGTGTAGCGGTCAGGTTGCACAGGTTTTCGCCTTCATGCAACCATAGCCAGAGACGTTAAGAGCAACCTTGCTCCCAGGAGAAAATGTCAGAATATTGAATCCACTCGGTGGATGGAAAGGAAGCAGATCATGTCACGAATCATTATTATATTGCTGGTTAGTCTCCCCCTGGTCTTCAGTAGCGGATGCAGCCGGGGAGTCGCCGGTGGCGCGGCACTCGGTGTCGGAGCGGCTGGAGCCGCTTACGAGTATTCTAACAAGAAAGCTCTGGATGACCTGAAAAGTGATTATGAGTCCGGCAAAATCTCCGCAGATGAGTATCAACGGAGAAAACATGATATCGAGAAGAAGTCGTTAATCTATTGATGTTGATTGCTCTTGCAGGGAATGCGGTTGGCAGAGGTGCTCATGGCGTCTGCCGGTTATCACCTGCACATAGGTACCCGGTACGGGGATGCAAGGGAAAGCGACCGCCAGCGATGTAGCATGGGAAGATTTGAAGATCGGTGCATGACAGTTACGCAACGAGGTCAGGAATATTTAGTCGCTGTCGTCGAGAAAAGAAAAGGGTAATAGTATGAACAAAATCTTTGTTGCAATCAAGTTTGTTCTGGTCTGGCTTCTCCTGGTCGCCGTTGCTGGCTGTCTTGTCCCTGGCGGAATCCCCTCGGACACTTCTTCCGCCCCTCGACCCACCGGAAAGACTGCTGGCGTGAAGGTTGATCCTGGGCAGGCGGAGAGGTTGAAGAGGCTGATGCTCCCACTTTTGCGGGTCATGGACCGCCCGATATCGTCGAGGCAGGCTCAGGTCAGCATAGTTGATGACCCGCAGATCAATGCCGGCAGCGCCGGGAGCGGCCAGTTTATCGTGACGACTGGGTTGCTGCGCCAGGCCAATGATGTACAACTGGAATCTATTTTGGCGCACGAGATTGCCCATGATGATCTCGGTCATGTCGCCAAGGCCCAGGCCATGGGGCAGGGGCTGAATATTGTTACGGTTCTGCTGGAACAATATTTCCCCGGGAGCGGGCAGCTTGCCCCTATCGCCGGCAACCTGGTGATTCGAGCCTACGGGAGAAACGAGGAGTATGCGGCGGACCAGCATGGGGTTGTGCTGCTGCGCAGAATCCATCCCAACGGCAAGGAGATGATGGTCAATACCCTGGCCTGGCTGCAGCAGACGACAGGAGGCAGCGAAGGGGGATTTTTCGCCACCCATCCGGGGACTACCGACAGAATCGACAGGGTTCGGAACATGCCATGATGAGGCGATGTAAACTTGTCTCCGGCAAGGTTGTTGCTTTTATTTTAATATGGAAGGACGTACCCGCCCGCAGGATAAAGCAGCATCTGTTCTGTAATAGGCACAACCCTCTTTGGAACGATATTTAACACTTAAGAACTCTAAGTAGACTCATCCTTCTGGCCGGCTCAATTCTCTTCACTTGGAGTCAAAAACATGCAGAAATTTTCATTGCAGAAAAGTCGCATTCTGGCACTGGCAATCGCCGGGATACTCGCAGCCACCCCTGCCCTCGCAGATAAAAACAAATGGGAGGGAGATGACAAAAAGAGCAAAAAACACGAGCAGAAGGAAAGGTACGTCAGCCAGGGTGACGACCAAAGAGAAAAACCTGCCAATACCCATTTCAATGACCACCACCAAACGATCATGAAAGATTATTATTCCAGGCAAGTTAACTCCGGTCATTGCCCGCCGGGTCTTGCCAAAAAGAACAACGGCTGCATGCCGCCCGGCCAAGCCAAAAAGTGGACGCTAGGCCAGCCGTTGCCAAGGGACGTCATCTTCCATAATCTGCCACGAGAGGTTGAGGAGCAACTTGGGCCGCCGCCAGCCATGCAGCGTTATGTGCGAGTGGCCAACGACATTCTGTTGATCGCGACAGGAAATGGCACGGTGGTTGATGCCATTGTGAATTGGGGCAATTATAACCAGTGAGGCAAACATGGCTATTATTGAGAGAGAGCGGCTGACCTGATGTCAGCCGCTCTTTTATATGGCACGCAACAAGCGTTTACTTCCCATCTCCCCATATCTTCATTAAAAAAAGCCGATCGGGCGTTGAGGAATCCCGATCGGCTTGCATTTAGTCTGCTATCTACTGGTTGCTATCGTTTGATGTGAGTTAATGGTGATACAAGCTGAAATTCAGTGTTTCTACTGGCTTTTCTGCTGATCCTTCTTATCCATCATCTGATTCTTATTCCTGTCCTGCATCATCTGATCCTTATTCCTGTCCTGCATCATCTGGCCCGGGGTATGATCCTGGCGGTTCTGCCGGCGTTGATTATCATCCCAATACGGGGACACGCCATAGTGCTCAAAGATTCCCCTGCTCTGGTCATCCTGGGACAAGGCCTCCTCGATATCACCTTCAGGAACCTTTTTCAGTTGGTCTTTCGATTTATTGAGCGTGAAACGCAGTTGATGCTCGCCTACCTGTGCTTCCGTGCCCTGCGATATTTTCAGCGCATTGAAAGGAACAATGTACTTGTCATCACCAACGCCAAGGATACCGCCGCTAACCAGGGTCACAAAACCAACCTGGCCAGTTCGCACATCCACCAGGACCCTGTCGATCTCACCGATATTTTCGCCCTGCTGATTCTGGACTTCAGCTCCGTTCAGTTTATCGGCCAGCACAAGATTCTGCTTCTGCTGTTGAAATTGGCCCTGTTGGCCTTGTTTGCTTTGTTGGGCCTGGGACTGCCCCTTCTGGTCCTTTTGATATTCACCCTGGACGGATTTTTTATCTTTGCTGTCGGCAGAAGAGCCAGTTGCGAATGTCGCAGGGACCATGTAAAGCCCAAGCGCAAACAAAATGCTTGTAAGAATACTTAGCTTTTTCATATGTTTCTCCTTAAAATGTTTTCGATGCAAACAACCAGTTGCCCGGAATAGGTAAGGATTAACTCCTTCCTCAATCTTTCCTATTATTAAAATTACTGCACAACAAGCAGTACAATCAGTTGTAATAGGTATATCGCAATTAGCACGCCAGAAAAGAACGGCAGGTCATACTTGTGCAACGTACTGATAATACGTTGTTAAATTGGAATTTGACGGACAGGTGGGAGAAAAATCTGTAACAAATAGTTGTTATATGCGACAAAGCCGTCATATGTGCCGGCCGTATCAAGGTATCCGTAGCCGTTCACTTCGGCATGCAAGGAATGGCTGTTGCTATCCCATGCATGGAAGGATCCACCGCTACATGCCGTCCTCGACGACCTGAGAATGAACGTACAAGGAGCAGGCGTTCTGCCGAAGAATGCAAGTAGAAGACATTAACCCTAATGAAAAAATCGTTGCTATTGACATGATCTTGGTAGTCTGTTTATGATCGTTTTAGAAAATAGGCCGCGAAAACACATATGTCAGGAACCTTGTCTTGCAAATAGAAAAATAACTAATTCATAGCCCGAAAAATCTGCTAAAGGCAAATCCACCGAAAGTTGGAGGCGCAAAGTCACCGGTCTACAGGGATTTCTCCCCACGACAGCGGGACTGCCAGATTTCTTTCTTTAGCAATACCTTGATTTTTTGGGTCAATCAAAGGTGTTGCTATGATGAATCCCCGTTCTGCTCCCGCATGCATCCTCCTGAAGGTTCTGCTTGCTCTCAGCTTTTTGGTCGCCGGCGTCAGCCCGGCTTTTTGTTTGGATTCAGCGCAGCAATCCGCGATTGAGCAAGGACTGCCGAACGAGTACGGCCGTGTCATTTTTCAGAAAAACCAAGACGCAACAAACCAGATCTTCATAATCGGACAGTCTCATCGCAGCGGAGTGAATGGAAAGAACGGCCAGCATACGGTGCAGGCCCAGATGGAAATTTATCGGATCGGCGAATGGCTTATACGCCAGAAAAAGGTGGAATTATTGCTGCCGGAGGGATTTTTCCAGAAGGGCGTCGTTCAAAACGATGCGCAAGATCGGCCATACGCAAATTATGCTCCGGACACCCTGGACAGTGAACGCTTAAGGAGCATGCTACAGGATACCAGACAATTCGTCAGTGCCGACACTCTGCTATCGGACCAATATCCCCTACGTCTGGGGCAGGTGGAAGATGAAGAACTGTACCAGACGGTCTCCCAGCTGATGCGGAAACTCGGAAATCGAAACAAAGACTTGAACCGCGCGAATTTCGAGGAATTGAACGACTACCAGAGAAAACGCACGGCGATTATGCTCCGGAACATCCCCTTTGCGGTTGAAAGCGTATTTCAGAGAGGGGATATCGAAAATAAACATGCGATCTTCACGATCGGCATTGCGCATATCGCGGATATCCTCGAGTTTTTCCATGCGAAAACCGGGAAAATCGCCGGTAATGATGACCTGCTCTCATCGGCCGCCTTTGATTTTCTGGAAGAAGGATATGGGGTAACCGTAATCTTGCCAAAGTCATTGGCCGAAGATGGCAATGTATTGCGTCTCACCCGCCTGGAACAGTTTGCCTCTCCCTGACCTCAATCGCGCTGCGGCGGAGAGGCTTCAAGGGATTTTACATTTTCCATCGGAATCACCTCAAATATAAAGTGCCGGCTGACGGGAAACTCCACCATGCTCCTTCTCCCGATGCCACCGCATAAATTCAGTCGACACCAAAGACATAACCGGCTGCGGGTCTCTCAGAGGCTGGCCATGAAGACTGCGAATCTTCATCACAGCTTCACCTGTCCCGTGAAATCAGCAGAGACCAGGATTCGCCTGTCATCAATGAGACTCCACGCACCTTCATGAAAAAGCTTGTGCAGAGTCGGTTCCATCACAAGACTATTCTCCAACGTGCCTGGACCTTCATAGGCATGCCTTTGACGGGTCAATCGGAAGGCTGCCATTCATAAACGGCACGTCTTAAATCACATCTGTCTTCAATACACCTTTTCGAGCCATCAACCACAGATGCCCTGGCAAAACATCCACCAGCGCAATGTTGTGCGCCAATGCAACTCTTGAAGCATTCCAGTTCCTTGCTGCGCTTTATGCTCTGCGCTCGCAACTTTGCCCAATCCTCAAGCTTTTCTTCGATGACATCTAAAAGAGAACGATCATAGACATCGAAGGCGGCAAAAGCATCTTCCTGGAGCAACACACACGGGTAGACTGTTCCAGAGGCAGAAACGTATGGCTTTTCTATAAACCTGCAGGTGTGGGTACTGGGCTGATCACGGCCTTTGAACCACTCAACAGCCGCAAAACACCCGTACTGATCATAATGGTTTCTGAATTCCTGGTCAGTATGATAAAGCTCCAGCAGTTGCACATACTGTTCCGGCAGAGGGGCGGTCACACTCTCTGTGTACTGCGCTTTGCCATACTGAACCATGCTCCACCCAACGACAGAAGCGACCCCTGCCTTGGCAGCTAACGTTAGCAACTCAGGGACTTCATGCAAATTATGCTGCATCTCGGTAAAACCAATGATCGTTTTTTTACCGTACCCGTGAGCAACCAGTTGCGTTATGCCTGAAACAGCCTTTTCGAAGCTGCCCTGACCTCGCACCAGGTCGTGAGTGGTTGCGGACCCCCCGTCAAGGCTGACCTGGAAATTAAGTATTTGAGTATTGCCCGAAGCCATCGCTTTGAAGATTTTCTCAGTCAGCAAAGTTGCATTCGTCTGCACATGGATATTCTGCACATTCATGCCCTGACAAAAGGATAATATCAGCAGAAAATCAGGATGAGTGAGCGGTTCACCGCCAGTCAGGCAGATCTCTTTACCTCCCATATCCACAAACTCTCTGATCAATCGCTTTATACCGTCGGTCGGTGCATAGTGACTCTGACCTTCAACTCCTTCGCACTCAACCCAGCAGTGTTCGCAACGCAGGTTACAGTTTGTCGTGATTGATATGGTCAAGCGCTTCGGGCGAAAAAGCCCTTTTTCTTCTATCGCTTTCGTTATATCCATATGCCACTCGATGCGCCGCACAATCAAATCTGCAGATTGATGCAGAGATTGCGGAAAAGGGCCGTTTCCGGACGAAAACTAGTTAGCCGTATCAAGCTCTTCTATGGCAGAAATCAAGTGGATGTCGACCTCTTCTCCGGCCTCGACCTGTTCTCGTTCAGCCGGAAGGACGGCAATGCCATTTGCGCGCAGCATGGTGATGAGAATTCCGGTATTCTGATCACCGGCGCTTGAAGCGATCAGACCCTCCCCGTTGTCAACCACCTGCACACGCAGAAACTGCACGCGACCTGGTTTTTTAGTGGCCGTCTCCTGCAATATCGCTTTGATAAACGGCTTGATGACTCTGCGATGTCCCATCATCTTCAGCAGAGCGGGCCTGACAAACTCTTCAAAGGTAACCATGGTCGATACGGGGTTCCCAGGCAGGGAGAAGACCGGTTTGCCGTCCTTGAGCCCGAAGGCGGTCGGTCGCCCGGGTTTGATATCAACCTTCCAGAACAGGCGCTCGACCCCCACATCTTCCAGCACCTCACGAACCAGGTCAAGGTCACCCATCGACACGCCGGCCGTGGTGATCAGTACATCCGCCTGCAGCCCAGCGATGAGCTTTTCGGTGAGGCTTGCGCGGTTGTCATGCGCAATTCCCAGCAGCAGCGGTTCACCACCAACCTCTCTGACCGCTGCTGCCAGTGAATAGGCGTTGCTGTTGACGATCTGTCCTGGCCCGAGCGGCTCGCCAGGCTCGACCAGCTCGTCACCGGTCGACAGGATGGCCACCTTTGGCCGCCTGAAAACAGCCACGCTTCGAAGTCCAAATGAGGCAAGCATATTGATCTCTGCCGGGCGCAGGACAGTGCCGGAAGCTATGATCACCTCATCCTTTTGCACATCTTCACCACGAACGCGGATATGGTCACCGACCTGAACCCGGCCGTGAATCCGCACATGGTCATCAACTTCTTCGGTTTCTTCCACCGGAACGATCGTATCGCAGCCAGACGGGGTCGGTGCGCCGGTCATGATCCTGACAGCCGTTCCCGGGCTGACAGAGATCCCCTCAGCGGTGCCGCCAGCCGGGATATAACCGGACACCAGCAGCGGTTGCCCGGAACCACAATCTGTGCTGCGTACAGCAAAGCCGTCCATCGCCGAGTTGTCCCAGCGTGGCAGATCACAGGGGGCGCTGAAATCTGCGGCGAGAACACGTCCGCCCGCCTCAAGCAGGGCAATCGATTCTGCCGGCAGGTGGAAAACATGTGCGAGGATCAGTGTCCGTGCAGATTCAAAGGATTCAGCCATAATCTATTCTCCGATCGCCTTATGTCAAAGGGTTCCGCCGAGTGGCGAGCTCTGTCAGGCAGCTGCCAAGGTTTCGATGCGCAGCACAGCAACGCCCGGGCACTCCGACTATGGCAGACCGGGGGCGGAAGCGGGGGAGACCATCTCCTAGAAGGGGATCTCCACGAACTGCGAGGCCAGCAGGTCGATTGACAGCCCTGGATTGCGCAGCACCTGGCCTTCTCCGAGAAGCAGCTTGCAGGCTTCGGCGACCTGCAGGCTTGCCACCAGTGCCGGTGTAAAGGAAGGGTTCCCCAGGCGGCCCTCAATCCCCTTGCCGCCGGTCCAGTTGTGGTAAAGTTTCTGCAGTGTCTGATCCCCGGGATAAATGGTGGCCACCTGGCCGAACCAGCCCGCAATGGCGCCATGCACCAGGGGAATATTCAGCTGGCAGCAGAGATCAGCCAAAGCGAAGCGTGTCGGAACATTGTCCACGGCATCGATGACCAATTTAACCCCGGAGAGGATCCCCGGACCGTTCGCATTATCGATAGCGGCGGCGACTGGTTCCACCCTGACCACCGGATTGACGGCTGCCAGCCTCTTGACGGCCGCCTCGACCTTCGAGGTGCCGAGCAGCGCTATCGTTGAGAGCATCTGCCGGTTCAGGTTGTGTTCTTCAAAAACATCCGGATCGACGGCGACGATCTGGCCGACACCGAGCCGCGCCAACTCCTCCAGGACATAACCGCCAAGGCCTCCGCAGCCGATGACCGCCACCTTGCTCTGCAACAGCTGCAGCTGTTGTGCTGTCGAGATCATCTGCTGATTGCGTTGATAGCGGGCGGGAAGATAACCGCCTTGCATGATCAGCGTTTCCGCTTCAGCGCACTCCAGCTGAAAATGCTCCATCATCTCCCGTTGCGCGACCCAGCTCAGGAGTTGTCCATCAGCATTTTCGGTGAGGAATCTCTGCACGCCCATCTCAGCCGCCCCCAACCAGCGGGAAGATCGCCAGGATATCACCGTCACCCAGCGGCCGCTGCAGGTCGGCATGGACGGCGTTGAGAAGCAGAATGCCTATCTCCTCTTCAGGGATATTCAATTCCCGGACAACCGTTCTGATCAGGGTTTGTTCAGGATACTCTCTTAATTCCTGTTTGAAGCGTCCTGTCTGAAACGAAGCGAACAGCCTGACATTAATGTTCATTGTGATTTTCCTTCATGACCAATGCTATTGAGTGGTCTTTAGTCTTTAAATGCGACCTTGAGAAGAACCTCATCGTTTGGTTCAGCAAGGCGAATTCTACTCATCAAGCTTGAAGGATCAGTCTGCACATTGTCAAGAAAGGAGCCGATAACGCTCTCCCGGAAACTGTCATCCCTCTCACTTAATAAAATATTCAACTCTGCATTCGTCAGGCAGATTCCGTAACCCAGAAAGATGCCACCCAGTTCGGTCATGACCATGTTGAACAACTTGATCCTGATGTGGCCGGCTTTGTCCTCTATCTGCTGCTGCGACTGGTAAGAGATATCACCGCGCATGGCCGCGAGATGGCCTCCACGCCGCAGTGTTGCACCGACTAAACCCGGCATAGCCGAAGAGAGCGCCAGGGTAGATCCATCTTTAACAAAAGTCGTTTCCAGTTTATCGACCGGTTTGTAATCCAGGAACAGGGTTGTAATCCGTTCAACAATGTAATCCTCTGGAATCCCGAACTGATCTGTCAATAGACTGGCTACACTGCAACCAATCTGAACCCTCAACCAGACCCCCTTCTGCAGCAACAAAAAGAAAGCAGAGAGCTGTTGCGAGGGAAGAATCAAATTTATTGACTGTTTCTCAACCATAAAAACCAGCTCCAGACTTGATCAGGAGACATCGTCTTTGCCTGCCGTTGCAAAAAAAAGGGGGAGACCTGAACCAGGCCTCCCCCCAGCATAGTTGCTATGACTACCAGTTGTATACCTGATCCAGCTCCTCATCGGTTACAGCGAAGGTGAGGTTGTGTGGTGGCAACTTTTCAGACTTGAAGAAGCTCGGCAGACGGTCATCTGCAGGACCGAATCCGGCCGCCTTATTGAACTCACGCTCCAGGGTCAGGACCTTCTGACCCAGAGCAACGACATCATCGCCGGTCATTACGATACCGTAGAAGCCACCCAGCAGGTCGAGCAATGACTGGAAGGTTTCCGGTTGGTCAAGAATCGGGAAGGCGATAAACAGGCAAAGTCCGGTCGAATCGATTGCAGTGGTTGCAATCTGCAGGTTACGGGACAGCTCAACCTGGCCTTCCGGTTTCAATGGATCCACATCACCACCGACTTTCAGGATATTGGTGGCAACGGCATAACCTGCCGTATGGTCTGCACCCATGGTGCTGGTCGCGTAGGTCACGCCGATCCCCTGAACGGTACGTGGATCATAGGCAGGCAGGGCCTGATTCTTGACCACCGGCACACGCGTAACACCAAAGGCCTTGCCGACCATCCCTGCCCCGCCGCCGAGAATACGTCCGAGTGCGGTGCCCTTGGCAACTTCATCACGCAGCAGGCTGATTGCACCTGCGTCGTCGCCAAACTCAATCACTCCAGCGTCCATGGCAACACCAATGGCAACCCCCATCTCTATGGTATCGACGCCAACATTGTCATCCCAGTAGTCGAGAGTCGCAATCGTATCCAGGTTGCTGATGCCACAGTGGCCGCCGTGAGACCATACTGTCTCGTACTCAGGTTGTTTGGTCAGGTAGTTGCCATCCTTGTCGTTGTAGATGCCGGAGCACTGGATGACGCAACCACGGTGGCAACCGTGAGTTGCTTTGCCACCGCGTGCGATTTCAAGCTCAGCCTGGGACTCGCCGCTGATTTTGGTCGCCCCTTCAAATTGACCTGTTTTGAAATTGCGGGTCGGATAGCCGCCCGCTTCATTCAGGACGTTGGTCAGGACGTTGGTCCCGTAGGCTGGCAGTCCTTCACCCGAGACCGGGTGTTTTCTGATCCCTTCGACAAAGGCGCGGTTGGCGGCCTTGAATCTTTCCGCATCCTTTGGGGCGCGGTTCGTACAACCGGCATCATCAAGGATGATAACCTTGACCTTCTTGGATCCCATAACCGCGCCAACACCACCACGACCACAGTGGCGGGTCGGGCGCAGTTCCGGGTCGGTACAAGCGATGGAAGCTGAAGCCATCAAGCGCTCACCAGCAGAGCCGATCGACATAAAAGCGACCTTGTCGCCGTACTCTTTACGCAACTTGTCGATCAACGGATAGTTGTCGAGCAGTTTATTGCTATTGTCGACGCTGATTTCAACGCGGTCCTTGTTGATGTGAATTTTGTAGAGATCATCCCCTTCAGGCTGACCCTCAATGATGATCGCTGCATAACCAAGACGAGCGAGCACCTGAGCTGCCTGGCCACCAGCATTCGACTCCTTGATCCCGCCAGTCAGCGGGCTTTTGCAGCCGACCGAGATGCGACCGGATATGGCAGCCGCAGTCCCGCTAAGCATCCCCGGAGCGATAACCAATTTGTTCTCAGCACCCAGCGGATGACAATCAGGGGGGACCTCCTTACCGACGATCATAGACGTCGTTGCTCTGCCACCAAGAGCAGAAAACTCACCAGCTGTTTCAGTTTTCTGCTGTGGCCCACCGGCAGCACCCATGTTGATTCTTAAAATCTTGTCCATTCCCATTCTCCTTTTTTAGACGTTGTGCATGTAAGTGAAAACGCTCATTTCCATTCGGGACACATAGGCGTTTGTAACTATACCATAGACCCTGTGCTTTAAATACGACCCATTGACAGGATCGCATTAAGCAAAAGCATGACATCCTGTTGCTTGGCGATAACGACACTGCTTTGCGGGCGGCAAAGCTGCAGAGGACCAGGCTGCTAAACTCAAGATGCAATGCAGGTGCCATATTTCATAACGCTGGTTTAATTTTATAAGTCCTTGAAATATTATATATTGCCCAGTTGATATCGCCATCACAAAGTCTTTACTTGGGGCCTGAACCAGTCTTGTGGGGAATTTTGAAACAGGCAGGGCAACCAGAGTCGGCCCGCTTGTTCGGAGCCGCCTTCGGCGTGACAAGGAATATCCTTCATCAATCCGGATATTGAAAACAGGTAACTATTCAGCTCCCTTACTCAACGGCACAGCATGTGGGCTGCAGCTGTTGCTTGCGGGAAGTTAAGTGACAACGTTGGACGCAGGCAATGGCTGCAGACCACATGCACTCGCTTATGTGCTGAATAGTTACGAAAACAGAAACCCTTTTTTGTGACATTCCTTTCACCTCCTCCTGGCTTAAATATATCGCGCCCTGTTGTTATGAAGGAATTTGAGTAATGACAGGTGTGGATGCCATGCAAAAGTGTCCAAAAATTACCCATCGTAGCGATTCTCTACGGTTCCAGCTGATCAATGCGGCCAGTGTCGACAGCTTAAACCTGCATGTCCCACGCCCGGGAGTCTGTATGGATTATGCAGGCGATGCGAACATTTACATACTTGCAAACAGACCCTAGCTACAGAGATGGAACGAAATAGCGCCGAGAGAACAACAAGCAGCCGGGCCTGGAGTCTGCGCATGGAAAGTTCGACCGACTTCCGGGTGCTTTGCCGCACGCATTGCCAAAAATACATTGGCATTCAGGTTGCATATGCTGTAAGTTATACTTGGTTACTTCTAGTTATTCTTGGTTACTTATGGTTTATTTGCGTACTATAACCCTATTGGCCTGTGCAACGGAAACGGCCCGGCATTGACGCGGGGTTTTTAACAATCAAGGAGAAATCTCATGATCCAGCGTATATTAACCATCCTGTTGCTTTTGTCCCTTGCTTCTCCGGTTTTCGCAGTTGATCATCTCCGCCTGGCAACCACAACATCCACCGAGAATTCCGGTCTGCTTAACGAGCTCTTGCCACCTTTTGAACAAGCCAACGACTGCAAGGTCGATGTCATAGCTGTCGGCACCGGCAAGGCGATCAAACTTGGCGAGACAGGCGATGTCGATGTCGTTCTGGTCCACGCCCGCAGCAAGGAAGAAGCGTTTGTCGCCGGAGGCTACGGCGTTGACCGTCGCGACGTGATGTACAATGACTTTGTTGTCCTCGGCCCGGTCTCCGATCCAGCTGGCATCGCCGGGATGAAGGATGCGGCAAAGGCGTTTGGAAAAGTCGCTGCGGCAAAAGTGACTTTTGTCTCCCGCGGCGACGAGTCCGGGACCCACACTCGGGAGAAACAGCTCTGGAAAGCTGCTGGCGTGACTCCCTCCGGTGCCTGGTATTTGGAAGCCGGTCGCGGGATGGGCGAGGTGATTACCATGGCGACCGAACGCATTGGCTACACGCTCAGTGATCGAGGAACCTATCTTGCGTACAAGACAAAAACTGACCTGAAAATCGTGGTTGAGGGTGACGCCGGACTCTTCAACCCCTACGGGGTGATTATGGTCAACCCGGCCAAACACCCGCACGTCAAGGTCGACCTGGCAAAGAAGTTCATGGCCTATCTCGTCTCTGAGCAGGGCCGTCGCCTGATCACCGGCTTCAAGGTCAATGGTGAACAACTCTTCTACGTCGCCAATTGACGCATCGACAGCTTGGACTATCTCATCACATCGCTGAACTCCGCGTTCGGCATGATCATTCACCTGAACCGGGAGGTCCTGGATGCAGTCTGGACCTCCCTCTTCACGTCGTTGACTGCGATTCTGATCGCGGCGGTCATAGGTATCCCGTTTGGTGTTGCCATCGGGATGTGGTCATTCCCGGGTAAACGCCTGGCGGTAACCCTGCTCAACACCTTGATGGCGCTGCCAACGGTGGTGGTCGGCTTGCTGCTGTTTGGCCTGTTCAGTCGTCAGGGCCCGCTTGGACCGCTCGGGCTGCTGTTTACTCCCTGGGCAATGATTGCCGGCCAGGTAGTACTGTCCGTTCCGATCGTCGCCAACTACACAATGTCGGCCGTTGCCGGTGCCGACCAACGCATTCTGCCAACCGCCATAACCCTCGGCGCCGGCCGGCTGCGAGGCTCCTGGCAACTTCTGCTGGAGGTTCGTTTCGGGGCAATGGCGGCCATCGTGGCCGGCTTTGGCCGAGTGATCGCCGAGGTTGGGGTGGCAATGATGCTCGGCGGCAATATCCGTGGTACGACCCGGACGATGACAACGGCCATTGCCCTGGAGACCAGCAAGGGGGAATTTGCCTTTGGCCTTGCCCTGGGGATCGTCCTGATGAGTGTTGCCCTGATCATCAACCTGTTTTTGAACCTGGTGCAGCAGAGGTGAGTGTCATGGAACCACTTGTGATCTTGCGTGATATTGAGTGCCAGCGTGGGGACTTCCGTCTTGCTATTGAACAGCTGGAGCTTGCAAAAAACCGGATTTATCTTCTCGAAGGACCGAACGGCGCGGGCAAAAGTACCCTGCTCCAGCTTTTGGCGCTGCTGCTGGTCCCGGCAAAAGGTACGGTCTGTTTCGGCGGCGCACAGATAGCCAGCGAGTCCCGGCGTCAGCACATGCGACGGCATATCACCATGGTGGATCAGAATCCCTATCTGTTCGACACCAGCGTTTACAAGAATCTTGCCTTTGGACTGCGCCTGCGCAATCTGTCTGGTGACCTTCTCAGCCTCCGCATCAGTAAGGCTCTGGAAATGGTCGGATTGCCCGGCTTTGATGCGCACCGGGCGCGCAGCTTATCCGGCGGCGAGACCCGGCGGGTGTCCCTGGCCAGGGCCATGGTATTGCAGCCCCGGTTACTGCTGCTTGATGAGCCGAATGCCGGACTCGATCGTGAAATTCTGCCGGTTTTTGAAAAATGCCTGGCGACTCTTCCCGGACAGGGGACCACGGTGGTCATTGCCAGCCATGACCGCGACCAGTCCCGGCGCCTGGCCGGTGAGGTGCTGACCCTCAACAGGGGTCGGCTTCTGCCGACCTCGCAACCTTTTATATACACAGCCATGGAGACGCATTGAGAAGAGGCTATGCGATCATTAAGGCCTCCAACGTGATGATCGGTGTCGATCATTGATAACGCACAGAAGAAGTGTGAAGGAATAATTTATACAGATTTTTTGAAAAATCGGGTTTTGATACTGAGATGCGGTATACGCTGGATAGGTGTATACCGCTTTTTCATGCCTCGATTTTCAAAAATGCACTTAACAGCTAGAACATTGAAACACTTGCGATCACAGGTTTTTTCGGGCAACGATCCCGGCCCTCGAACCTCAGAGATCATAGATACTTGTAGAGGCCCATGTGTCTTGCCAAAGCATCAAACTCCTTTGAGCTTAGTCTATACATCCACTGCAGGCAGGTAAACCCCTCAAACGGCCAGGCCAACCGCTCAAGTCCTGGTTCAGTGCAGGTTCTGCATTCTTTTTGAGAACCGACATTCCTGCGAAACCGCCTTGCCGCCTGACTCTCCAACAGCCCCTTCAGGCTGTCTTGTTTGATGTTGCCCAAAGCAATGGGGATGATGGGACAGGGATAGACATCTCCTGTATGGCGGACAAAAACCGTATTGAACCCCGCGGCACAAGGTTTTTCCATGTTGCCGGTGGCAAGGTATTTCAACATGGATTCCCGATGACCAGCCCAGGCGAAGTCGTGGCCTTGATAAAATGTCCGGAGAGCTCGCTGTGCCTCCGCGTCGAACGCCAGATCGCGAGCCAGAGCGGTGTTGCCAAAACGGTTTGCGGTTATTATTCGCGG
This sequence comes from Desulfuromonadales bacterium, assembly GCA_051305855.1. Lineage (GTDB taxonomy): Bacteria > Desulfobacterota > Desulfuromonadia > Desulfuromonadales > BM103 > M0040. Next base: position 23,806 of record JBPPMB010000035.1, on the reverse strand, counting down.
GGAGATAATCGTGAAAAGATCTTTGTCCCTGGCATAGCCAGCAATACGACCGAGTTCATGCACATTTAACGGAATGATGGTTGTCTTAATTCCCAGGATCAGATTGGAAAAGCTCTTCCGTAATGTCAGCAGGCCGGCAATCGTGGCGTTGAACCTATGCCATGCACCTTTATAGCCACGGATCTGGTCATGCAGCGAACCGACTGCATCCATGCCACACGCCAGCACCAGATCGATCCCTCGTGCCTGCATAGGTCCAATGACGTCATTTACGCTCTGCAAAATCATTTCTGTCAGGATGCCGTTCGTGGTGATCGCCACAGTCCTTAGCATGGGAAAATGGTCGGGCTGCACCCGACATATCCAGAGCAGCAACTCGGTCAGATCTGCGCGCAAAAACGGCTCACCACCGGTGATGTCGAGTTCACGCAAATCCTTGAGTTCCGGAGAAGAAAGCAAACCGGTCCAGACTGCGAGATCGAGGTCCGGAACATCATTCGAAATGCGCCAGATATTGCACATGCAGCACCGGCAGACACAGCGATGGGTGACCTCGAGGCTGATCGCCTGTAATCGACAGGCTTTGCCGGTCCGCTTCAGGAAACGATAAATGATGCCATTAACAATGAGTTTTGCTGCAACGCGACGATTGTCCATGGAGTTTATTAAAGAGTTCTGTGGAGAGTTTTATGTCCGAGACCGCTGGAGACTGCCATGCAATATGCGTTTATCAAGCTTATGTTTTAGCAGCCTGTGCCCCGATTTCCATGATGGCACCCGCGCCTTGAATGTATTTCCCTGGTGAAATAAGTGCACGGCTCATGCTGATCCTCCTCTAGCTTGGGACCTTGGCATCCTGCAGGTTGAGACGGTATGAAGAAAAATTCTTCAGCTTCAAGCAGCCCCAGAAAACTCCGGACCCATAGGAAAGCTGCTCAAGGAGATAGTAGAAGTAAAATCCAGCAAGAGACATTTTAGGATTGCGTACGCGATAATCCACCAGCCCAACACCGAGAATAGAGCACAAGAGGAAAAAACCGAGAGGGGGATGGAGAAAAACAGCAAGAGAGAGAGGCAGCAGGTAATAACGGAGCAGATGGTAGCCGAGGTAATAGCCGAGACTGCCAGCGGCACGACCCCGGGCCAGCGTCACTTTTAACCAGGAGATTCGCAAACCTTGTTTACCTATCCTGCTGGTGGTTAAAAGAGTGTCGACAAGCAACAAAAGCGCGGCAGCCGCCAGGGGAAGCAGCGTCTCGAATATCAGTGCCCCTGCCAGGAGACCTAGGATAGACGCCAGAATCGGGGGCAAAAACATCTTCTTGCCTCGAACAGGATGGAGTTGCTGAAGCAGTCCTTCAGAGGTTCCGTAGTCGAAACGCCGCTTCATAAAAGGCCACAGCTTGCTACGATGGGCATGAAAAACTGTTCCCGTGGGCAGATAAACAATTTTCCGGCCAGCATCCCGTAGCCGCCAGGTCAGATCAACATCCTCGCCTACCTGCAGTTCGGAACGGAAACCTCCTGCAGACGTAAATGCCTCTTTCCGTATCAGGAGATTACAGCTGGGGAGGTAGAAAGTATCGCCCCCTTGACCGCCGGACATCTCCCGGCGTCCGAGGTTCAGGCTCGACATGACGGCTTCATAGCGGTCCAGAGCGGATTCGCTGAACATGCCATCCACCCAGCCCCCGACAGCCGCGACATCCGCGTCGGCAAACACCGGCAATAACTCCATCAGCCACTGCTTTGTCGCGGTACAGTCCGAATCGATAAATGCCAGGATTTCGCCGCTGGCGTGCGCGGCACCCTTATTGCGCGCCAGGGCCGGGCCGCCACCGGTGGCCCCCGAGGTGACCAGCTGTGCGCCAAGCGCTGTGGCGACCTGCGGCGTGTCATCGCTGCTGCCGTCGTCGACCACGACAACGTCCAGCTTTTCCTGTGGATAATCCAGCTGCTGCAGCGAGGTCAGGCAGTTGCGCAGATCGGCGGCACGGTCCTTGACCGGGATGACGATGCTGACCGAAGGCAGCGTTCCCAGGTCGGTTATGCCCTGCCGACGCACGACAAAGCCGCTTTTGACAAGGGTTTCCAATACTTTGGTTTCGGCTGGCGAACTCGCCTGGACCTCAGCTTCCGCCATGCGTTGCGCTATAGCCAGAAGCGCAGGGTTCAGGCGTACCATGCGTAGAGGCCGGGCGGAGACCAGAAAACTGCCGCGTGCGGAGTCTTCGATCCTGATCCCTGCCGCCAGCCGGTATTTCATGATGAGCTCCCGCCGACCAACCCTTCTGCGGCAAAGAGTTCCATCAACTGATTGACAGTCTGCTCGGCGCTGAGTGCATGCAACTTCCCGGCCCGCGGTTTAAGTCCGCCGGAGAGGAGCGCCAATATTCTCTCAAAAGCAGGCAAATTGGCATCAGGAGTCACGACACGCTGCGGGTTCTGACGCGGCAGGCTGCAACGTTCTTTGCCGAGCTTTGCCCCAAATTGGCCAAGCTCAGAGACCGGCAGGCCGAGTTCGGCCAGCCCCCAAACTTCGATGCCGGCCTCGAGGGATTTCATCAATGCATCATGGTCCGGATAACGTGGTTCGCAGCAGCCGTCTTCAAAGAGCAGGGTGCAGGGAAGACACGAAGCGATCCGCTGCCGCGCGCCGCGATCACACTTGCGCAGCACCTCGATTTTCCCGTCGAGACAGCTTAGTTCGAGTGCGCCCGTCACATAGGGGATCCCCCGTTTTGCTGAGGCCAGCGCCAAAGCAGGATCAGCGCCACGGTCGACCAGGCGCTGTCCGCTGACAAAGAGATCAGGTTTGAGAATTTCGACCAAACGTTCCAGAAGACGCGCATCGGCAACGGCGTCCCCCCCGCTAAAGGCGGAGCTCCAGGCCCGGATCACGCGTTGCGACCCCAGAGACAGGGCCAGACGCAGATGGTCATCGAGTCGCGCCGGCCCGATGGCCACCGTGGTCACGGTTCCACCCCGGGCTTCGGCCAGTGACAGGGCCTGCTCCAGCGCACAGAGATCGGCCGGGTTAGCGATGCGTCGCAAACCCCGCTCACGCACCCCGAAGCCGTCGGCGGTCAAACGTACCGGAGGACGCGGGTCACAGGCTTCGCGCAGCAGAACGACGATATTCAGTTCTTTTTGACTCATGGTGCTACTCCTCAACGACCAGGTCAGGTGACTCTGGACGATTCACAGCTTGCCAATCACGTCATGCGGTAAGAGACACCAAAGCCACCGCGCGGGTAACGCCAGCGGGTGAAGGCTTTTTTCTGGCACACAACATAACAGGTGCCACATTCCAGACAGCCATCGTGCACAAAGGTCATCTTCAGATTCTCTTCATCCCAGGTGTAACAACGTGCTGGGCAAGCTGTGGTACAGGCACGCTGATCACAGGTTTTGCAGACTTCTTCGTCGAGGATAATGTGCGGCTCACGATCTACGTTGAAACTGGTATAGTCGAAAATCTCATCGAGATTGATATTCATAGTGCTCTCCATCCGCCATAGACATCGGTCAGCAGGTTCTTCATACCGACCTTTTCTTTGACCTTGCGCAGCAGCAGCTTAGTCATGTTCTCTTTCGGCTTGCCGTCGATCCGATAGATTTCATTCATCAAACTGCAAACCAGCTCGGGGTACTGGTCATAGATGCGATCGTTATGCAGCATCTGCGGTGACCGGCGATACATCTTCAAATCCTTGAGAACGTAACTCTCCTCAAGCATCTTGCGATAAACAGACAGACTCGCCTTGCTGAAATTGCGCTGCTGGTGGGCTTCGATCGCTGCCTTGCCAGCCAGCACCCCGGACTGGGAGGCGAGGTTGATCCCTTCCAGATTCAGCCCGGTGATAATACAGAGTGCGGCAGCATCACCGGTGACCATGATGCCGTCACCCACTAGCTCAGGGATGGTATCGAAACCACCCTTGGGCACCAGGTGGGCCGAATATTCAAGCAGCCGTCCTCCTTTGAGGAGTTTGGCGATCTGCGGCTGCTGCATGAAATTATTAAGCAGATCGTAAGGAGTCTTGCCGCGTTCAGTCAGGCTCGCCAACTCCAGGACCATGCCGAGTGACAAGGAATCATAGTTAGTGTAGAGAAAGGTGCCGCCACGCACTCCGGCGGTATTGCCGACGATTTCATTCGATGCACCTTGATCACGTTCCAGACCGAAGCGCTCGTCGATGACATCTTTGGGCATATCGATCAGCGCCTTGATGCAGACTCCCTGGTTTGAGGGTTTGAACTCGGCGCTGCGCAGCCCGGCCTTTTTGGCGGTAAAGGAGAGCACCCCGTCAGCCGCGATCACCACCGGCGCGCGCAGTTCGGCATCATCGCGCAACAGGCGCACCCCGACCACTTTGCCGTTTTCGATGATCACATCATCGACGGTCGAACGGTTCAGCAGGGTGGCACCAGCCTTGACCGCTTCTTCGGCCAGCCAGCGGTCGAATTTGGGACGAAAAATGGTGTAACCGTTATAGGGGGGACGATCCGCTTCTTCGTTATCGAAACTGACGTTGAAACAGGACCCCTTGGTGATGAAGGAGAGGGTTTTCTTGACGATATGTCGCTCCAGCGGGGCCTGATTCCAGAAGTCTGGAAAAACATCCTCAAGGGCCGTCAAACGGTGCAGCACCCCGCCAAACATATTTTTTTCGCCCGGGAAATTGCCGCGTTCCAACAACGCGACAGATAATCCCGCCCGAGCCATGGTCAGTGCCGCCGCAGAGCCGGCCGGGCCGGCCCCGACCACAATGGCGTCAAATGTGCGTTTCATGCGGCACCTCCAGTCGCTGCTTTGAGCCGCTCAATCAGGAGCGGCAGCACCTCGCGCAGATCGGCGACAAAGGTTTCGTCTGAATTAGGAATGATCGGCGCTTTGGCATCGATATTCACCGCCACCACCCGCTTGGAATCCTTGATCCCACCGAGATGATGCATCGAGCCGGAGATCCCCAGCGCCAGGTAGAAACGCGGCGCCACGGTCTTGCCGGTCTGACCGACCATCCGTTCGAAACCGGTGTAGCCGAGATCATAGGCCGGGCGGGTTACGCCAAGGGAAGCGTTCAGCAGGCGGGTCAACTCTTCGACCTGGGCGAAACTCTTGGGGTTGCAGCCGAGTCCGGCGCTGACCATGACCTGCGCTTCCGAGACATCGACCGTCAGCGGATCGGCCGGGATACGTTCAATGATCCTCGTGCCGCCGGTCACCAGCTTTTCAGACGGCTGCCAGAGCTCGGTCTTCATCTTACCCCTTTGCATACTCGGCAAGACCACGCTGCTCAGCACGCGCGGATGCACGGTCAAAACCAGCCGGCCGCTGCCGTCCCAGGTCTTTGATTCGGCAATCTGCTCCCCTAAAACCCGTCGGCTCAGGATCAGCTGATCGGCATCCACGCGGGTGGTGATCGTTTCGGTCAACAGGGCGGCATCGAGTTCGGCCGCCAACAGCGGTGCCAGAGCGCCACCCAGGTCGTTATGCGGCAGTAACAACAGCACTGCATCCTGCTCCTGGGCCGCTGCGGCGATCAATCTCCCCTGCATTTCAAGGGAATCTGCCGCGCCTTTCGGTCCGTCAATCAGGGTCAGTTTGTCGACGCCGTAAGGGGCCATGGCTTGCAGCACATCTTCGGGCGCACCGGCAAAAGAGAGCACCGACCAGTCGGACGCCAGCGCCTTGGCCAGACGTGAGGCCTCCGACAGAATTCCCTTGCCGAAATCGTCCAGTTCCCCCTGCGGCAGATCGACAAAGACCAGGATTTTGACCGGCTGCCCGGCATGTTGAAGCGTCCCGGTTTTCATCAGAGGGTCCTCCCTACTTCATGACCTTCCCAGATCGCCATGTCGACCTTGCGCGGGGCCACGCAATCGCCGATGCGGTGGAGTTCCCTGACCTTCCCTTTGAGGGCAAAATAGAGATCCTCATCCGCCGCCTGCCCCATGGCAAGCACCAGGGTGTCGTAGCCGCTCCATTCATCCCAGACGTTGTTGTAGACGTTGAAGCCCTTGATGGTTTTATTGCCGATCTCGCCGGAGACCTCCATCACCGCAATATCCGGGGTGAAGGTGACGCCTTTCTGCAGCAGGCGCTGGCGGGTCAGGTAGAGATCCTGGGTGGGTCCGAGTTCGGCGCCGATGAAGAGGCTGGAACAGATAATGTGCACCGTTTTCCCCTGATCTGCGAGATATTCGGCCGTGGCGGTGGCGCGATGATGACCATCGTAATCGATGAGACAGACCTTCTGGCCGACTTCGACTTGCTGATCGAGCACCTGCCAGACATTGCACACGCCGGGTCCATCGGCACCGCCGACCGGATAGGACTTGGGTTGACTGCCGGTAGCAATGATCACCGCGTCGGCGCCGGACTTGAGCACCGCCTCGGCTGTGACCTCAACCCCGAGTTCAACCTTGACCCCAGCCTTATCGACCTGTTCTTTTTCGTTGCGGATAATAACGCCGAACTCGTCGCGTCCGGCACCCTTCATCGCGGTCAGAACCTGACCGCCGAGGGTTTCGCCACGATCAAAAAGGGTGACGTCGTGACCGCGCCGGCCGGCCATCTTGGCTGCCCACATGCCGCCAGGGCCGCCGCCGACGACCATAACCTTCTTCTTGAGCGGCGCCAGCTTCAGGGTTCCCTCACCCCATTTCTTTTCAAGCCCAACCGCCGGATTCTGCACGCAACCGAGTGAGCGGCCAACCCCCATCCGACCGATGCAACCCTGGTTGCAAGCGATACAGGAACGGATATCTTCGAGGCGGCCCTCTTCAGCCTTTTTCGGCAGGAAGGGATCACAGATCAGGGCGCGACACATGCCGATCATGTCTGCCTGACCCGCAGCAAGCACTTTTTCTGCCATCACCGGATCGTTGATCCGCCCGGTGCAGAACACTGGCAGCTCAATCCTTTCACGGATCCCGGCTGCAAGGGGGATCGTATAACCGAGCGGCGTATGCATAGAGCCTTCAACCAGATAAAGGTTGTAGAAGGTCGCGATCGAGAGGTCGATGAAATCGATCAGACCGCTGGCCTCGAAGAGCTCACAGATCTCCTGCACATGGGCCAGATCGAGCCCGCCGGGGATCATTTCGTCGGCACACATGCGGATACCGAGGGTGAAATCATCGCCGACGGCCTTGCGCACTGCAGTGATAAACATCAGCGGCGCACGCATGCGGTTCTCCAGGCTGCCACCGAATTCGTCCTGGCGGTGGTTAGTCAGCGGCGAGAGGAACTGGCGTGCCAGGCTCGAATGGCCAAACTGCAGCTCAACGCCGTCGAATCCACCCTGGCGCACATGCTCGGCGCTGATCGCGAAGTAGCGGCAGACCTCCTCAATATCCTCAATCTCCATCGCTTTGGGTGTTTCACGAAAGAGAATATCCGGCACCGGCGAGGGTGCCCAGACCGGCAGACGTGAGATACTGCCGTCACACTGCTGACCATTGTGATTGAGCTGACAGAACATCCTGGTGTCGTATTGATGAACGTAATCAGTGATTTTCCGAAACCCTGGGATCACTTCGGGGTGGAAGGCTTCGACCAGTTTCTCGTAAGCGGTGTCGGTCGGATGGACACTCATCTCTTCGGTCGTGATAAGCCCGGCTCCGCCCCTGGCCCGCTCGCCCCAGTAATACATGTGCCGTTCACTCGGCAGGCAATTTTCGGCAAAATTGGTCAGATGCGGTTGGAAGGAGATACGGTTTTTCACTTCCACCTTGCCGAGTTTCAGTGGCGAGAAAAGTTTTGGGAACATCATGTTTCAGGTCTCCTGATAGAATCTTGTCGATTCCTAAAGTAGGGGCGAGGCATGCCTCGCCCTGTCTCACCGTAATCGATCAGTGCGACTTCAGGTCGCCCCGACAAGGTCAAGCTACGTTCACCTCAGCATGTGCATCCGCAATCGAGGTCACGCAACGCTCCAGACACTCCGGGTCGCCCCCCTGGATATCGTCTTTGAGATGATAGGCTACTGCCGGACAGCCGCCGTGGCACTGGTCGAAACGTTGACAGTCCTCGCAGGAATGAATACGCAGCCCTCGGAACGACTTGAAGATATCCGAGTTGTCCCACACTTCTTTAAAACTGTTCTGTCGCAGATTCCCCGCTTCAAAGCGATCACTCTGCAAAAAGGCACAGGGGTAGACCATGCCGGTCGGGCTGACACAACAGGTCAGCTTGGCAGCACCACATAAATTCAGCCCCAAACCCTGCCGTTCCTGGGAGGTCAGTGAAAAAAAGCTGTCCCCGGTGCGCACATTATTGTGTTCGGCCAACCATGCTGAGAATGCCAGCAACTGCGATGGTGAAGGGCGCAGCTCTTCCCAATTGTCCGCGCCCCGTCCTGATGGCCGGAAGCGACTGATCCGCAGAGTTACACCGAGATGCTCAGCAAGATTCTGCATGGCCTGGATTTCATCGGCATTGTCGCCGGTCAACACGGTATTGATACTGGTCGGGATCGGTGAGAGGGTCAACAGTTGCAGTGCTTTGATTGCCGTCTCATAAGTGCCCTTACCACGGATCGCCTCACAGGTACTCTTTTCCGCGCCATCCAGACTGACCTGGATGGCCACCAGGCGGGTACGGGAGAGACGCTCGACCAGTTCAGGGGTAATCAGCGTACCGTTGGTCGAGATGCAGGTCATGATCCCTCTGGCATGGCAGGCATCGAGAATCTGCATAAAATCCGGGCGCATGAACGGCTCACCGCCGCCGAAGTTTATCTGGAAAACCCCTTCCTGATGCAGTTGCTCGACCAGGGCAAGGGCTTCAGACGTGGAAAGTTCATTGGCCGCTGGTTCCGCAGATGAAGACAGACAGTGACGACAGCGCAGGTTACACGCCAGGGTCACTTCCCATGTCAGGTTTACCGGCGAGCGCAGCCCTTGTTCAACGAATCTATTGCTCACTGAGGAACCCCTTTTCCAGCAGTTTGGTAACAAAATTCTGCAGCACGTTTATCTGTTGTGCGGATAATCCTTCCGGAAGATCCTCTCTGCTCCGCAGCGATGCGAAATAGTCCGGGGCAAGGAGACTGCCGGTTTCGGCGAAGAGAAGGCGCGGCCCCCGTGAATCGTAAAACAGGAGGCCGAACTCTTCCCGCCGCACGCGGCAGGCTGGATGCAGTTTGATGCCCGCCGCAACCATCTCAGTAGACCCCGCAGATGCCGTCGATTGCGAGTTCCTCGACCTGGATCTCTTCCATGACCTGAGGCTCTTCATTACAGATTTCCTTCTCCTGTTTTTCTGCTTCGATTTTCTTTTCCATTTCATGCTCCTTTGAATTTTGATTTCGCGCGAATCGAAAATTGCGCATCGTTAACATCACAACGTTGCAACGGTGATGCCAGAACAAAACATTATTTTGCGACAGTAAACTAGAGGGTCTGGGGAAACTGCTGACAAAGAGCAGTCAACGAAAGTGTGGAGATATCGGACAACCAGCAATCGGCTTGCAAGACCAGAAGACAAGCCGAGTGTGGCATTTCTCTACATTGCGAATTTTGTCTACAGAATAAATCAACTTACGTTCTGTTTTTTGATGCCAGCTAATCTATTAAGGGAGAAAAACCTTAAAAAAACCATATCCTCTATCCCCATTCGAGGTAAGATTAAACAAGGGATGGCGAATTGCCGCTGTCCGCGGCCGTAATAGCCCTTTCTCCGGCGACCGACTTTACCTGTGGGAGTCCTTCGCTAATCTCCTGTGCTTCAGTCGATCCGATAATCTACCCGTTGATTTTGCCCGCCCTTATCCCTGTCTACCTGGCAGGAGTGCGGGTGAAAAGAGCAAAGACAGACGCGACTTTAATCTTCTTTCATCTTGCCAGCCGGCATTTATGTCTTAGAATTAAAATTAATCACTGCTTTCTTTGTGCGGGGGGCAGGTTGGCTTCTGGATGAATGGCGGCAGTGAGGGGCGACCGGCAGCGCCGCTGGCACAATTGTCAGAAAGGCAATGGACAGCTTCTCTGATCTTATCAGCATTCAGCAGCGAGGAGGATTTATGAAGCCGTTCCGACTGAACAAACATGGCAGGCTGGTATTCCCTTGTAGTATCTTCGTCGAGCTCGACTTCTCGATCATCTCCGATCTTGACCAGCTGAAAGCCATTATCCGCCGGGACTTCGAAGCGAAGGCGCCGACGGGTGCCGAGATTGCCGAGCGGGCAGCCTCCGGTGGGTATGCGACGAGCTATGACCTGTTACGCGACATCGGGTTAAACCTGTTCTGGGCAAACCGCTTCGCCCTGGCCATGTACGACAAGCGTCCGACGCGCTGGCGCGATGTGCCGCGGAACCGCGATGATGTGTTCGTGCCCCTGCTGCAGCCCTGGCAGGATCGCGAAGCAAAGTCGGCCAGGGTTCGGGAAGCCTACGGACAATTGCCGGCAATGTGGAACGTCAAGTCGGAGGATGAGCTGTTCGAGATGCTCTTTGACGTCTTTTCGAACAAGCTCTATGCGGCGGGATCGCTCCCGCCGATCAAGTCTACGATTGCCGAGGCCCTTGCGACGGCTGGTGCCAAGACAACGACCCTCGGAAACTTTAATCCCGATCATAGACGCTTCTGTGTCGATGACATCCTCGATGTCACCGAGGAGCAGCCCGAACTCGAAGCGCTACGGCGCTGGGCCATGGTGCTCCACAACCAGCACCCCTGGGATCGCAGCCAGGCCAGGTTGAAGTCATTGGCCGAGATGGAGGATGACGACGTCGTCGTGCTGTTCCATCCGAAAAACCGTGACGTGCTCGACTTCATCAATCGCGTCAAGAGCCTAGCCACCACTGAGATCGGGTCACCGAAACCAACCCCGGCCGTCGAGCCTGTGAGGCCGCTACCGCCAATCGTGGTCGGCGATGAATGTCCGATCCAGCCGAAGATCGAGTCGCTGGCTATCCGCAAGGGGGAAGTCATCTGCAACAACGAGGATGTGGTGCGCAACTCCCCACCTTCCTGGTCTCCCATGAGCGCGGATGAAATCGCCGAAAAAACCGGCATCGAGCGGCGCCGCTACACCGCTCATCCCCTGGAGAACATCGCCCTGGAGGCCGCGCGGGCGGCGATGGCGCATGCCGGCCGGGGGCCCGAGGAGATCGGCGCGGTGCTGTTCTGCAGCTGCACCTCGAACCGGTTGATTCCTTCGACCGCCACCTGGCTCTCGGGTCAACTGGGCATCATGCAAACCCATTGCTCGGCCGACATCGTGGCTGCCTGCGCCGGATTCCCCTACGGCATGGCAGAGACGATCCGCCTGTTGCGCGAGGTCGAGCGTCCGGTGCTGCTCGTCATGGCCGAGAAGTTCTCGGACAAGATCGGTAATGCGCGACCGTCGCGGATGATCTTTGGTGACGGCGCCGCCGCCATGGTGATCGCGCCCTCCAAGGGACAACGGGATATCGAGGTGGTGCAGACCTACGCGAGCGGACCCTTCAGCGAGGTTAACTCCATCATCTGGCCCAATCACGATTTCGACAACGACATCACGGTCTATGGACCCGAGGTCAAGGCGTTGGTCAAGCGCTACCTCAACCAGATGATGGGCGAGCTTACCCAGCTCAAGAGCCTCTCAGGAGGCAAAGCGCTCATCGACGACATCGACGTGATCGTGCCCCACCAGGCCAACAAGAACATGATTATCGAGATTGCCGTGCCTCAGGGGATCAAGGCCGAAGACATCTACTTCAACATCGCCGAGGTAGGTAATGCTTCGTCGGCGAGCATCCCCATCGCCCTGGCGGATGCCGTCTACGAGGGCGCGATCAGCAAACGCTCCCTGGTTTTCGCCCCGGGCTTCGGTGCAGGAGCCGTCGGCGGCTACGTGGTGCTGCATCTGGATCCGGCGGTGGTGGCACCGGAGATTCAAACCGATTTGGTCATGGGCCCCTCGTCGACCAAGGCGCATTCCTCCCTCGCAGACATCAAAGAGGCCTTCGGTGGATAATTTCAAGCCTAAGCGAACCGACGCATCGTTTCTTCAGCGCCTGCTGAATCTGCCCGAACTGCTTGAGGATACAGCATAAATACGATAACTAAAGAATTTCCGTGCCACGCCGGCACTCCAACAGCGACCGAAAAAACCAACTGTGCCCTGGAACCAAGGGGCGCCCAACCTTTTTGAGAGAGCGCGCTATGTCAACGGCACCAACCATCGACCGTTTTTTCGAACTTGCCGAGCACCTCGCCTCTGACTTTTCCCTGCTCAAGGGGGTCAGCCGTTCCAACCGGGACCGTCAAAGGCAAGAGGTGCAAGTCTCCATTGAGGGGCTCGTCGCACATCGGACCATTGAGAAAACCACCAAGCGCCTCAAGGCTCTGGATGTTGACAGCTATATCCGTGTAACCGTCGAGCCGTCCGAACAAAAAAACCGCACGGGTTTCAAGGCCATTATCAAACAGCTGAAGCTTAAAATTGTCGACGAAATTTCGTTCGGGCCGCTGTATTGTGTCGAGGCCGAGTTTGATTTTTATGGTCGTAAGCGTCGACTCTGCCTGCTGGGTCAGGAGCGTAACACCAATAATGGAGTCTGGGGTCCTGAGCACCACCGCAAGGCTGTCGAGCTGGTTCGCAAATACGAACGCTATGCGGTCCCGGTCATCACTTTCATCGACACTCCGGGGGCTGATGCCGGTGAACTGGCCAATGCCAATAACCAGGCCCATACCATCTCTCACTTCATTGCCGAGATGGCCAATCTTAACGTTCCTTCGGTAGGGATTATTCTCGGAAACGGCTACTCGGGAGGGGCCATACCGCTGGCTTCGACCAACCTCATCCTCTCGGTGCGCGACGGGGTTTTTAATACCATTCAGCCCAAGGGGCTGGCCGCCATCGCGCGCAGCTTCGATCTCAGCTGGCAGGAGTGTGCCAAATACGTCGGTGTCAGCGCCTACGAACTCTATCAGCAGGGTTTCGTCGATGGCATTATCGACTACGTGCCCGGTGAAAAAGGTCCCCAGCTGGAGAACCTGCGAAAAGCGATCATCTCGGCGGTGATCGCCATCGAAACCCGTGCCGTGGCCTTCGTCAAAGAGACCGACGGCATTATTGAGCACTACCAGGCGAGCCTGAATCGCTACATCAACCCCTCGGAAAAACTCAAGACGCTCAACAGCCTCTCCGCCCTTTCGCTGACCCATAACCCGACGGAATACTTCAGCGTCTTTGGCATCACCTACCGCTATCTGCGCTATCTCAGCCTGCGGGGCCGTCTGCAGTCGACCACTTCAGCCAACTTCAGCCGCTCGACCAATTTGGCCCGCCCCAAGGGTGACCTGTCGAAGCGGGTTCAGGAGGAGCTGGCTGGCGCCTTTGCCAACTGGCGGGAAAACCCCCTGCATATCCGCTACGACGACCTGCTGTCCAAAAGTTATAAAACCTATCTCGACCGCAAGGAGCAGACCGGCGTCCAGCGCGGGAGGCTCTCGAAACTGGTTCTCGGCGACCCCGCAGAGAATCTTGAGAAAGCCAAGCAGAGCACCTATCTCGCTTACGGTTTTCACCTTTACAATCTCTGGAAGGCGGGAGCCCAGAATAACTTTGTGGCGCTGATCAAGTATCTCGACTCTGCGCCGGTTAACACCAGGAACATCGATCCCGCTGAGATGACTGTTCTCGACGTCATCACCCTACCTGAATTCCACCAGGATATGGAAAGGATGTGCAAGAATTTCATTGTTTTCGATCTGGTCTACGATCAGATCATTACCGATTTGCGTCCCATCGCCGCCGAAGCTAAGAACACCAATACCTTCTCGCAGAAGTCTTTTCAGACACTGCTGGAGTCATCGATTTCCGCGGCGGTGACCAAGCTCAAGGCCATGCTTGGCGAGGATGCGGTGAACCCGGCTCTCCTTGAAGACAAATTCTATGGCTGGATCAACGTCTACCTGCAGCACCCTCAGATGAAAGATTTCATCCGTCCCGTGCAGGAATGGAAAAAGATCCAGTATCCACGCATTTCAGAGCCGCTTTTCGCGATCGTCAACTTTTTGTTCGAAAAGCTCCTGCCGGAGTATTGCGAGGCCGAGCGTGAGGGGCGCAAATACGATGGCCGCATCAAACTGCGCGACATCGGCATGAAGGATTTCTGGAACCGGCTGGCAAGCGCCTATAACGACCTGCTGATTCAGGATGTGCTGATCAAGGATAAACGGGCTAAAAATTGCCGTTTTGAATCGATTATTGCCGAGTTTTTTACCGATTTCCAAGAGCTCGACGCCGACCTGATGACCGCCGACCCGGCGAAATTCCCCGGTTTCCGACTCTCCATCGAGAAGGCTCTCGACTCCGGAATCAAGCCCTGCGGAGTCATCACCGGCCTGGCGAAGCTCAAGAAGGAGAAGGGTCATCCCGCTACCGGAGTCGGGGTGCTGATCTCAAATCTCGATTTCCAGGCCGGGGCTTTCGACATGGCCTCAGCGCAGAAGTTCTGCAACCTGCTGCTGCAATGTGCCCGCCGCAAACTCCCCGTGGTCGCCTTTGTCTCCTCGGGCGGCATGCAGACCAAGGAAGGCGCCGGTTCGCTGTTCTCCATGGCGGTGGTCAATGACCGGATCACCCGCTTCGTGCGGGACAACGAGCTCCCCATCATCTGCTTCGGATTCGGCGATTGCACCGGGGGGGCCCAGGCCTCGTTTGTCACTCACCCGCTGGTCCAGACCTACTACTTCTCCGGGTGTAACATGCCTTTTGCCGGGCAGATCGTGGTCCCTTCCTATCTCCCCTCGACCGCGACCCTGTCCAACTATTTGCTGCGGACACCAGGCGCCATGCAGGGTCTGGTCAAGCACCCGTTCAATGAGGAGATTGATCAGCAGCTGCGCGCCATCGATCCAGCCATCCCGGCGCCGTCGGAAAGCGTGCTGGATGTCTGCCATCGGGTGTTCAAGGGGCACTATCTGCCCGAGGGCGTTGCGGTCAGTGATGAATCCCAGACCCTGGTGGATGAGCGTGCCCTGCTGAGGCCGGTGAAGCGCACGCTGATCCACGCCCGGGGATGCACCGCTGCCAAGCTGATTCCGGTTGCCCAGCGCGAAGGGATTGAAGTGGTGCTGGTACAATCTGACCCCGATATGGATTCGGCGGTTGCCGAACTGCTCACCGAGAGGGACACCCTGATCTGTATCGGTGGCAATACCCCGGACGAATCGTACCTGAACGCTAAATCGGTGTTGCGGATTGCCGAGCAGGAGAAGGTCGATTCGCTCCACCCCGGAATCGGATTCCTGTCGGAAAATGCCGGTTTCGCCCGTCTGTGCCGTAACCGGGGCATCAATTTCGTCGGCCCCTGGTCCTCGAGCATGGAGTTGATGGGCAACAAGACCAACGCCATCGACACCGCCGCCAAGGCAGGCGTACCTGTCGTCCCTGGCAGCCACGGCATCATCGAAAGTGTTGAGACTGGCATGGAGGTCGCCGAGGCCATCGGCTACCCCGTTTTGCTCAAGGCCGTCCATGGCGGTGGCGGCAAAGGGATTCAGGTGGTGGAGAAACCCGAAGCTTTCCGCGAAATTTTCTTTACCCTCTCCTCTGAGGCCCGGGCGGCCTTCGGTTCGGGGGATATCTACCTGGAAAAATATGTCACCAATCTGCGCCATATCGAAGTTCAGGTGCTGCGTGACACCCAAGGGAACTGCAAAATTCTCGGCCTGCGCGACTGTTCGGTGCAACGCAACAATCAGAAGATCTTCGAAGAGTCGGGCTCGACCATGTTACCGAAAAACCTCGAACAGGATGTCTACGCCTTTGCCGAGCACATCTCGTACCAGTGTGATTACATCGGGGCGGGAACCGTCGAATTTATCTTTGATCTCGATAACACTGCGGTCTATTTTATGGAAATGAACACCCGGCTGCAGGTTGAGCATCCGGTCACCGAGAAGGTGACCGGTGTCGATATCGTCGCCAACCAGTTCAGGATCGCCGGCGGTGAATCAATCGCCGAGCTGGTCAGCAGTCCCCAGGGGTATGCCATCGAAGCGCGGATCACCGCAGAGCGCACCGCTGTTGAGGGGTCTGAGATCAAATTCATTCCAACCCCCGGCGATGTCACGGCCTTCAGTATCCCGGAAGGTGACCATATCACGGTCATCAAAATGGTCGAGGCCGGCAAGCCGATCACCCCCTACTACGATTCGTTGATCGCGCAGCTCATCGTTACCGGCAAAAACCGCAAGGACACCATCGACAAGCTGCTGGCCGCCCTTGAGGGGACCGTCATCAATGGCGTGCATACCAACATCCCGCTGCTCAAGCGGATTCTTAAAGACGCGATCTTCCGCAAGGGAGACTATAACACCCAGTATCTTAACGGCTTGTTGGAGCGAATTGACGTCCAGGAGATGATTGCGGAAGGGGATGCTGCCTCAGGTTCTGCCCAGGTGGTCCTTGACCGCTCCGCGGTGGAGATCGATGGCAGCAGCGAACTCAAGGTCCTCGCCCCTTCCACCGGGGTCTTTTACAACGCCTCATCCCCCAGTGAACCCCCCTTCGCTCCGGTTGGTAAGACGGTTGGGATTGGCGAGACCATCGGCCTGCTGGAGGCGATGAAGCTTTTCTCCCCCCTCTCGCTGAAAAACTGCAACCCGGGAGGTGATTTCTACGATTCGGACAAGAACTATGAAGTGGTGAAGGTTATTCCGACCCCCGGACAGGCGGTCAACAAGGGGGATCTGTTGTTTGTTATCAAGGTGGTGGCCTGAAACTGAAATGGCAGGGGGAATATAAAGTTTCTATTTAATTAACATTCAACCCAACTTATGAATAGATGGAGGAGGTTTGTATGGCTAAGTTAACAGGCAAGATTGCGGTGGTGACCGGGGGATCAAGGGGCATCGGTGCGGCGATTGCCAAGGGCCTCGGCAGTGCCGGGGCGACGGTGGTGATCAATTACAACCACAGTGGTGAGGCCGCTCAAGCGGTTGTTGAAGAAGTCAAAGCGATGGGCGCTTCGGCCATTGCACTGCAAGCCGATATTTCAGATGCGGAACAGACCAGGGTCTTCATGGAAAAGGTGCTGGAGCAATTTGGTCGCATCGATATCCTGGTCAATAATGCCGGCATTACCCGTGATAAGTCATTCAAGAAAATGTCTTTTGAAGAATGGCATAAAGTCATCGACACCAACCTCTCTTCGGCGTTTAATACCTGTAAAATTGCTCTGCCAGCCATGTTGGAACAAAAGTACGGCCGCATTATCAATATCAGTTCGGTGATCGGTCAATCCGGCGGCTTCGGACAAACCAACTATGCCTCGGCCAAGGCCGGTCTCATCGGTTTTACCAAGTCTCTGGCGCTGGAGACAGCCAAGGCCGGGATCACAGTCAATTGCATCTGCCCGGGGTACATCGCGACTGAGATGGTTGCCGCAATGCCTGAGCAGGTTAAGGAGGCGATCATTGCCACGGTGCCCATGAAGAAGCTCGGCGAACCTGAAGAGATCGCCAAGGGGGTGTTGTTTGTCTGTGACAGTGAGTATATGACGGGTCAATGCCTTAACTTGAACGGCGGGCTTTACATGTTGTAACTGACTGCACTGGGCATCCGGCCGAACCGCAATGGTTTGCATCGCGCAAATGAAAACCCCTGCTTCTGTGAGGAACAGGGGTTTTATTTGCGTTGAGACCGTCACCGGGGACAGCTGCCAGCGATGGTTATTTGCTGTCGGCTTTAGCTGAGGCCTTCGGGGCCTCGGCGGAAACGTCGGCCAGCACTTTTTTTGCAACTTCGAAATTCTTGTTCATGAGGCTCTGAAAAATCTGGAAATTGTTATTGAGGGTTTCGTTCCAGAAGTCAACCACCGGCTTGGCTTCTTTGGGCAGCTGATCAGTGGTTTTCTTGAGCAGGTCTTTGGTTTCTTTCTGGATGGCGATCGACTGGCTCAAAGCACTTGTGTAGAAGCTTTGCATTGCCTCCAGGCTCTTCACCGGGGCGTCCTTGGCGGTCCAGTCGATTTCCAGGCCGGCTTCCACGAGGCTTTTCAGGTTGATCTGGACCTTCTGATTCTCCTTGATGAACAGGCTGAAAGCTTTTTTCCCCTCGTCGGGAACGTTCGGTGACGCCTCCAACAGCAGGTTGGCCGCTTTAGCCGTTTGGTCGAAGAAAGTGCCGAGCGCTTCGAAGCTCAATTTAACGGCGTTTTTGTTGAAGTCCAAAATTTCCTGGGCAAGTTTCTGATTTTTCATGGCGGTTCTCCTGATTCTTAGGTATGGTTGGAATAGCTGTGTCTGCTCATGCTGATCTGAACAAACATTAAACATACATTAAACATATTGTCAAGAAAAAATATTGTCCTTCAGGTGGGCGCCTTAGCCGCAGTCAACTCTCTTGCGGGGTCTTTTTGCTCCGGGGCGGGCGACCGACTCTGAAGGTTTGCCATAAAATTCGCAGTCAAGGGTGCTATCGATGGCACGCATCGTTTTTTTTATTTAATGTTTGTTTTTTAAGTGTTTGGCGAGTTTCGTCGATTGCGGTTGAATGACAGTGCATCGCTGAACGGGTTTGTTGCAGCTTATAAATGATTTCTCGGAATGAGTTAGTCCGAACCGGGCTTTTTTCAAGGTGGTTTCGCTATGCCGATTTTTCAAGCTGACGATCTGTCCCTCTATTATGAAATCCACGGGAGCGGCGCACCGCTTGTTTTGATCCATGGCCTTGGGTCGAGTACCCTTGATTGGGAATTTCAGGTGAAGGCTCTCTCGGGCCACTTTCAAATTATTGCTCTTGACCTTCGCGGGCATGGGCAGTCAGGTAAACCACCCGGACCTTACAGTGTGTCGCTTTTTGCATTGGACACGTCAAGGTTGATTCAATTTCTGAAGCTTCCCCCGGTCCATGTGGCAGGCCTTTCCCTGGGGGGAATGGTCGCTTTTCAGCTTGCCCTTGACGCACCGAAGCTGGTGAGGAGCCTCGTTATTATCAACAGTGGACCGGAGCTCGTCCTCCGTACGCTCCAGGAGCGCATGGCCTTTCACCAGCGGGAACAAATCGTCCGTTTTTTGGGCATGCGGCACATGGCAAAATTGTTGGCGACCATGCTCCTGCCCGAGCCTCACCAGAGACCCTTGCAGCTGGCACTGCTTCACCGCTGGGGCAAAAACGACAAGAAGGCTTATCTCGCGTCGCTGCGTGCCATCATCGGCTGGAGCGTGGCTGAGCGTATCGGCTCTATTGAATGTCCCACCCTGATTGTTGCTGCTGATAACGACTATACACCCGTATCCTTCAAAGAAGCGTACATGTCAAAAATGCCTCGGGCCAAACTGGCCGTTATCCGAAATTCAAGACACCTGTCGCCGGTTGACCAGCCAGGGCAGGTGAACGATGCTCTGTTGAAGTTTCTCTCCTCGGTCTAGCAGTCTGTCGGACTATCCATGAGCCGGCTGCAAATCCGGCTGCTTGGCTCATATTTCGGGCTCCTTTGACAAAGCCTGAAACACAATTAAAATTAAACTAAAATTAACATCAAGAAATCATTACGAATTCAGGATGAGCCCGGTGGTGCGCCGGGTGGCTGTGACAGCTGCGGTCAATCAAGGGTGCTCTCCAGGTACTTGGTCGACCGTCGATTAACTTGCCAGACTAGACAGGAGGTGGACATCATGGGCGTTCTCGAAATAACGTGCGACGAAAATGTGACTACACGAATCGGTGACAAGCTCAAAGGACGGGTGGCATTCGTCACGGGAGGCACCCGCGGCATCGGCGCAGCTATCTGTCGCAGCCTTGCCAGTCAGGGTGCGATGATCGCTGCGGGTTATTCCGGAAATGACCAGAAAGCGGGTGAATTTCGCGACGCTTTTACGAAGAAATACTCCACGCCGGTCAGCACCCACCGGGGGAATGTGGGTGATCCAGAGGATTGTCGCCGCACCATCGACGCTGTGATTGCAACGCACGGTCGCCTCGACATCCTGGTTAACAATGCCGGCATTACCATCGACAAGACCGTGCTCAAAATGACCGACGACGATTGGCATAATGTGCTCAACGTCAACCTGTCTGGAGCGTTCTTTCTCTCCCAGGCCGCCCTGCGTCATATGGCTGAACGCGGCAGCGGCCGCATCGTGAATGTATCGAGTGTCATCGGCGAGACGGGGAATATCGGTCAGGCGAACTACGCCGCATCGAAGTCGGGTCTGTTCGGGCTCACCAAGACGCTTGCCCGGGAAGCTTCGCTGCTGCTGGCTCGGTCCGGAAAACTGACCGACCCCGACGGAATCGGCCTTACCATCAATACGATCACGCCGGGATTCATCGCCACGGAAATGCTTGAGCATATTCCCGACAAGGTGATGGAAAAGATCCTCTCGCAGATCCCCCTCGGTCGCCTCGGCAAGCCAGAGGAGGTCGCCCGCGTCGTACACTTCCTTGCCGCCGACGCCTCCTCCTATATTACCGGGCAGGTCTGGGGTGTAAACGGCGGTATGGACATGTGAGGCCTGACTGGCTCGTGTATCGACCGGTTTTGGATGCTGAGGGCCGCTGGGTAGGATGAGTTCAGCTGATCTGTCTTGAGTGGGGCACTGGACCTGCTTGGGTGCACGCGCGGGTGGAGCATCGACGATCTGCTTGTGCCAGTAACTAAAAAACCCTGCTTGTAAAAGCAGGGTTTTTTAGTTACTGGGAAACCGTCATTGTAGACGGCTGACTAGCTGGACCTACTTGGCGCTGGCTGCTGCCTTGGGGGCTTCAACAGCGACGTCGGCGAGAACCTTCTTGGCCAGCTCAAAGTTTTTGGTCACGATGCTCTGGAAGATCTGGAAGTTGCTGTTGATGGCATCAGTCCAGAAGTCAACCACCGGCTTGGTCTCCTTGGGGAGCTGCTCGGAGGTCTTTTTGAACAGGTCCTTGACCTCTTTCTGGATGTTGCCGGCCTGGCTGAAGGCGCTGTTGTAAAAGCTTTCCATCGCCTCGATGCCCTTCACCGGGGCTTCCTTGGCGGTCCAGTCGATGGCCAGGCCAGCGTCGACACTGCTCTTCAGGCTGGTTAGACCTTTCTGGTTCTCCTTGAAGAAGATGCCAACAGCTTTTTTCCCCTCTTCGGGAACGTTGGGTACGGTGCCCAGCAGCTGATTGGCAGCCTTGGTGGTTTGGTCGGTGAACGAGCTCATAGCCTCAAAGCTCATTTTGACGGCGTTTTTGTTGAAGTCGAGTATGTCCTGGGTTAGCTTCTGGCTTTGCATGGTTGTTCTCCTTGTTCGGGGTATGGTTGGTTAGGCGTTGATCAGATCGTGTTTCATTACGTCGGCACTTTAAACAAAAATTAAATATTATGTCAAGATAAAATGTTGATAGATTGCTTACCGATTGCGTTTTTGTGTACGTATTTATATAATGCCGTGCCGTTCTGCGGTATGCGGTCCTCCTGCAATCTAGCCGCGTTTCGTCTTCTCACCCTTATGGAAACAAGTAATTAAATATGATCACCAGAGAGCAAAAAGAACTATTCCGGAAGAAGGTCGGCAAGCTTTTGGAACAGCGTCGGCTGGAAAAGGGCATGAGCCGCAAGGATCTGGGCGAAGCCCTGGGCTATGAAGGCAACAGTGCGATCCAGGTGGTGGCACGCTTTGAGTCCGGACGGGCCGGGGTCCCAAAGACAAAGATTGAGCAGTTGCTGAAAATCCTGGAGATTAGAAACGAGGACTTTGGCCTCAGTGGTTCTAAATCTTTGAAAAACTTTATTACTGCCAGCGGATTTCTTGGTTCCACCATGGCCCCCTGGAGTGATGCCATGGTCGGCTTTCTGGAAAGCACCGAGGCCAGTTTCGTCACCCAAACGCTTACGGACGATGAAGAGTCCGCCGGCGACTCCCAGGGCGACCCGTATCAAGATGTTATTCGGATCATGAAACTTTATCGGGTTCAAAAACAGCAGACGCAAATGGGCCTGTTGGAGCGGTTAGACCTGTTGGACAGTTTGAGTGAAGGCGATGAAGAAAAGTTGGCCGAATTGCTGGTCATCCTGGGGGTCGACCCACTGGAGGCTTATCGGGTGATCGAGAAACACCTGATGGAAAGGTTGAAGTCGCCAGGAAATTGATCGGCGATCGGAGCAAAGGTCCTGCGTCTGATCGGCTGAATCTGAATAAAAACTCCCACGGCAGAGGCGCTTGCAGAACCAGATAAGCAAGTGGGCGCTGATGAATCTCCTGCCTCCTCCCGCCGGTTGTGACGTACCCCGGCCACCCTCCCGGGTTTACCGTGTTCCGCTGGTATGGTTAGGTTCGATTCAGCGGTTGGCGGGGCGTCCTGTTTAGGGGAGGGGCTGCACAAAGATTTGAAAATATTTTAAATTTTCCACTTGTCTAAACGCTTATTTTCGTTTATAGAATGTTTAGTTTTTGTTTAACTCTCGAAAAAGGTGGTTTTCGGTGAAGTCTGAGAGCCTATTTCGTTGGCGTGGTGCGTTGCAGGTCCACCACACCCTAAACTAGTTTTCGTCCGGAAACTGTGCTTGTGTTGTCTGGAGTTTCCGGATGGGCACTAAACTAAGTGATAACAACCAAGTCATTGAGAACCTCAACGCTATAAAAGGGGCAGAGACCATGCAAGACTTTTTTAAACAACAGGCCAAGTGGCTGAGTACCTGGCAAGAGCAGCAGCAGAAGCTGACCGAGCAGTATGCCAGTTGGGGCGAAGACCTGACTCAGGGTGTCCAGGGCGCCAAACAAGAGATTCCGACCAATTTCGAGGAGCTGTTGAAATCCCAACAAGAGCTGTTCGAGCAGTTCACCAGTTTCGGTGCCAACTTGCAGCAAAACATTCAGCAGATCTGGGGGGACAAGCTGCCGACGGAACTGTTACGGCAGTTCAATTTCAACATTCTGCAGGAGTTCTACAAAAGCTGGCTTGGTAATATGAAGTTTCCCGGTGGTCTGCAGAACCCGTTCATGGGGGGACAGGGCTGGCCCGACCCGAGCAGCTTTCTGAATAACATCATGAAGCAGGATCATCCGTTCCTTTGGGCATTCAACAGTCGCAACCTGACGGATGAATTGCAGCAACTGTTCGGCCTGTTGCAGGGTGCCAAGGTGCCTGGTGGCGACCTCTACAGTCAGCTGTTCACAACCTACCAGGGTTTTTTCAACCAGCTATCCAGCACCGGCACCCGTCAAGGCTTTGATAAATTGCTTGAATCTTTCACCCGCTGGAAAGAGCAAACGGATCAATATCTGCTCGCCCCGCAAATCGGCATCAACCGTGAATCAGCACAGGATTTCTCCAAGTCGGTCAGCTTGTCCTTCGACTATCTCAAGGCCTACGCCGTTATGGGTAAGCTGATTGAGGAGACCGCGCGGAAATCGGGAAACCGTTTCCAGGCCAAACTAGTCAAGCGCTCACTGAACAATGAACCGCCGATCAAGTTCAGTGATTTCTGCAGTCTCTGGACCAAAGAGAATGAGCCGGTTTTCCTCGAGGTGTTCGGTAGTGAAGTGTTTGCCAAAACCCAACGGGAGTTTACCTCTGCGGGTTTGCGCCTGAAAATGCAGATCAACAAGCTGGTTGAGAAGGTGCTGGACCAGACCCCGATTGCCCTGAAACGGGATGTCGACCTGGCCGCTGGCGAGATTCTCCAGCTTAAGCGCGAACTGCGCAAAACCAGGAAGCAGCAGCAGGAACTGGCGGCCGAGACCAGAGCGGCCAAGCTGGCTGTTGCGGCCGGTGAAAAGCGCTTCCAGGCGTTGGAGGCGGCGTTGGCCAAGGTTCAGGCGTTGGAGGCTGCGTTGGTCAAGGTTCAGGCGTTGGCGGAACAGAGCCAGCCGACTGAAAAGGCGACC
>JBPPMB010000028.1:0-32840 GCA_051305855.1 Desulfuromonadales bacterium | reverse complement strand
GCCTGCGTCAGGCAGCTGCGGTCAATGCTGTTAACGTGCTCCGCCTGCTGGCGGGAGAGAATAAAGCCTTTGCGGTTGCTGCGCTGGCTGTGCAGACCATGCTTGCGCTGCAATCGGCCTACAAATCGACTGCGGCTGCGGCCACTTTGGCTTTTGCTTCACAGTTGGTTCCGGGCGATCCATCCTCACTGGGTCGGGCCGCGGCCGCTTCCGCTGCAGCCTGGAAAATGGGCTTGTTCAACATGGCCTTGATCGGGGCTGGTGCTGCCATTCAAGGAGTACAGTCCATTAACGGTGACCAGCCGGTCGGCTACGGCGGTGGCACGCCAAACAGTCCCATCGTAACCACGCCCGGCAACGTGCCGGCGGTGCAGCAGCAGAATCAAACCGCACCAGGGAAAACGTTTAACGTGAACTTGTACGGCTATATCAATGCTGAAGACAAAGACAGCTTGGCCAGGGATCTCATAGACGCCCTGCGCAAGGCAGATGACGACGGCTACTAATGCACCCAATCATCCTTTTTGATAACCGCTTCGCCGATGCCACCCCGGCCGCCAATGCCACGGCGATCGGCTTCGATGTGCGCCATATCATGGACGGCCGGGCGTATACCTTCTGGCAGGGCACCGGTGCAGGCACGTTTGATCTGACGGTCGATTGCGGCGCTGGGGCCAGCGCCGATTGCCTGGGGATCGTCGGCCACAACCTGTCAACCTCCGGGGCCACCGTGCAGGTGGCCAGCAGCAACGATAACGCCGCCTGGACCAACCGCACGCCGCTGATCGTACCGCCGAATGGCGACCGGGCTTTTCTGCGGCCGTTCTTTGCCGTGTCGGCGCGTTACTGGAGGCTGCGCATCGTCGCGGCAACATCTGCGCCGCGCCTGGCGGTGGCAATGATCGGCAGCCGCCTGCAGTTCCCCTTTCCTCCGGAGACGCCGTATGTGCCGGCGATCGAGGATCCGCAGTCTGAGGCCACCGACAGCAAAGCCGGGCATCTGCTCGGCGAGGTGGTACGGTTTGTCGAGCTGCGCTGCCAGCCGCGCTTCCGCACCATTGAGCGCAGCTGGGCGCTTGGCGTTTACCGCGATTTCTGGAACAGCCACGGCCGTAGCCGCCTGCCGTTTTTCTGGGCGTGGGATCTGGATGTGTTCCCGGATCACGTTTACTGGGTGCGCCACGTGGGCAGACACCAGGAGCCGATCAGCGTGGCCAGCTACGTGGACGAGATCGCGCTTGATTTGCGCGGGGTGGCCGAATGACAGACTACGCGACCGCAATAGGCCGGCTTTCGCGCACCCCGGTGACCGTGTTGATCGTAACGCTGGACTGGTGCGCCAATACCTTCGGCGTGGCGCCCTGCACGGCCACCGGCGCGCCTTGCTACAACACGTTTCACACCTGCAAGGACCAGCCGAACTACAACCGCACCACCAGGGAGTATCAGTTCAGCTCGGCCGATGCGCCGCTGCCCTTCCCGGGTCCGCGCCCGTACCTGTTGCGCGAACGGCCTCTGGCCACCGAGATCAAGGACAAGATCTCCATAACCGGCCGGGTGACCTTCGATCTGGCCGACGAACCGGACGGCGACGTCGGCATCGATCCGTATCTCGATCAGCGCGCCACGGTCCCGCAGACCAGCTACTGGCGCAAGCTGATCGCCCGCAATCCGAACTATATCGGCCGGCCCGCCAGGCTGCTGCGCGGCGTGATCGGCATGGCCCTGGAGGATTTCGACGAGGACTGGTCCGGCAACCTGGAAAACATCGCCATCGCCCGCGGCGTGGCCAAGGTCGAAGTGGTCGACCCGCTGAAAAGCCTGGCCGATGTGACCGTGCCGCCCAAGGTTAGCGTCAAGCTGGCCGCCGACACCCAGTCTGGCGGCGATTCGATCAGCCTCGACAAGGTCGAGGGTTTGCCGTCTAGCGGATATATCAAACTCGATGACGAGGTGATCGGCTATACCGGCCTCAACACCACGACCCGCCAGTTGACCGGCTGCAGCCGCGGCGCGTTGGGCACCACGGCCGACACCCACAGCGGCGGCGCCAAAGTCACCCTGGCCTGCTACTACCCGCCGACCAACCCCTGGAATCTGCTGCTCGCCATGCTGACCAATTCCAGCGACATCACGGTCAGCAACCCGCCCGGCGCCGGTATCGATGCCAGCCGGATAGACAGCAGCAACTTTGCCGCCTGGCGCGACCTGGTGCCGGATGTGGCTTACTCGGCGCTGATCACCGACTCAACCAAGCTGGACAAGCTGTTCTGGGAAGTTGTTTCCCTGCTCGATGCGCACTGTTGGTATTCGGAAGGACAGCAGATCACCATCCGTCGCAACATGGCCGACGCGCCCGGGACCGGCCATGCCCATTGGACTGATGCCGCCAACGTGGTGATCGGCACGCCCAACGTGGACCTCAACCCGGAGAGTCGTGTCAACCAGGTAGTGCTGCGCTGGGATTTGGATCCGCTCGGCAATGCGAGCGAGGAGGAAAATTACAACCGTATCGATGTGGCGGTCAATGGCGAGACGTCCGGCGTCAACAGCTACAACAAGCCGGCCGAAAAGGAGCTGCTCTGCCGCTGGCTGCGTTCCTCCTGGGCGCCGTATCTGCAGGAAGAGCTGATGGACGATTACGTGCGGGCACTCACGGCGCGACAGCTGTTTCGTCGGGCCGACTCCATGGCGTTGATCGATCTGGACGTGGAAATCAAGGATGGCGCCGTGCGCACCGGCCAGCGGGTCAAATACACAACGGACGAGCTGTTGCTGCCAGACGGATCGCCGTTGGATGCGGCGCTCTTTGAAGTGACCAAACGCCAGCACAAGGGCGCCCGGCTGGCCTATCGCCTGCTGCGCCAGCCCGTTGCGAACACAGCCTTTTTCACGGGCTCTGATCATCCTGACTATAGCGACGCCAGCGAGGCCGAGCGGGAGTACGGTTTTTTCTCAGCGACAGACGGCACGCTGCCCGACGGCAGTCCGGGCCAGACATTTTACTAGGAGGCAGACTTGCCAACATTTGAAGAGATATTGCTCGCAGAGATTAATCCCGGCAAACCCGTTGTCGGCTTGAGCGGCTTCGGGCAAAAGGTGAAAAACTCGCTGGATTACCTGAACGGGGTCCTCAGCGCGGTCGACGTGACGGGCCTTTCAAACGGCAGCTTCGAGGTGGCATCGGATGCGGCCAACCCGGATGTACCGGACGGGTGGGTGAAAAGTCTCTACGCAGGCGGCAGCGGTGGCAGGGATACCGTCAGCCCGCAGCATGGTGCGGCGTGCCTCAAGTTCACCCATCCTGGCGGAGCCGGCAACGGCGGCGGCTACCTGACCAGTAACTATGTCGTCTGCAGCCCGTTAGCGCCGATCCTTTTAGAGGTCGCGCACTGGGCTACCAACGCGGCGATGCACAACGCAATCCATCTGCTTTTCTACGATGCCGCAAAACTCTATATCAGCACCGCGGTCGCCTACGACACAACCGTCAACTCTGTCAGCCCGGGTCTGTTCCTGGTTGGCGGAGTGCCCCCGGCCTCGGCAAGATTTGTTAAGGTCCGCCTGATGGGCGGTTTGACTGACGTTAACGCGGCAGGCTCCGCGTATTTCGACGCCGCGACCCTTTCCCCTCTTTTTGCGAGCAGAGCCCGCGCAGCGATACAGGATTTTACGTTCGCGCAATTAACCACAGCAACAAACGACGCCTGGGCCAACGTTGGCGCCGCGCAAACCGTTATCCTGCCCATTGGCGGCATCGGCCAGATCCTTACCTTCACAGCTTTAGGGCGCGGCTCCGATGAAGACACCGGCGTCCCGGAATATTACAACAGTTACGCACGGTTTATCGTGAA
Organism: Desulfuromonadales bacterium; assembly: GCA_051305855.1. GTDB lineage: Bacteria > Desulfobacterota > Desulfuromonadia > Desulfuromonadales > BM103 > M0040. The sequence continues at coordinate 28,986 of JBPPMB010000028.1, read as the reverse complement.
CGGGGCGTACACCTCAAACGAGGTGTTTCTGCCCATCAGCACAACGAATATCGGCCCATTGACATTCGCGGTGGATCTCCCGGCCAGTGTGGTCGGCCCCATCTCGATTCAGGCGCAGCTCTATAAGCACGTTTCCGCCGAGGCCTTTATCATCAAATCGACGCAGGATATGACCTGTCTGCCGAACTATTAACCGGAGGTTTTTATGGATGCAGTAAAGCACAACATTGCCATTGATATCGGGCGAGACTTCCGCGAGTGGTTTGGTTTTCGCAACGATGACGAGGTGGTTAACCCGGACGGCACGATCGGCAGCTATGTCGACCTGACCGGCTACATCTTCAGGGCGCAGATCCGCGAGTCGTCTTCTGCGGACTCGGGGCTGATTGTGGATTTTACAATTGACTCAACCGACGCATTGACCAGCGCAGATATTTATCTAGTGCTGACCGACGCGCAGACGGACGCGATAACCGAAATTGCCGGATTTTACGATATTCTCGCCACGGCACCAGACGGCATTGACGAGACGTGGGTTTATGGCGATGTGACTTTCGTCGGCCGTCCTACGAAAAAAGTTTAAGGAGAGATCATGCCCAGAGTTGTTGTGAAGCAAGAGACAGTTCGCGTCGTTCAGGTTGGGAATCAATTGGTTGGTGCGGCCAGGGCTCTCAAGTTTCCGCTTAATGATAATACGGACCCACGCTTGCCGGCCGTCGTAACCCGCAAAAACAAATGGCTGTTGTTCGGTAACGAAGGCCAGCCAGGTGTCGGCGATTTGCTGGCCGTTGCGCCAGAAGGTTATGTTTTATCTGATGTCCAGATCCCCGGCGCTTTGATGCTTTGGGATGCAGTCGCAAACACCCCGACTTCTGGTAAAATCGCCACGTGGGGCGGTATGCCATGGATAGACATTAGAGCACACGGCAATGATCTTCAGGTGGCACTGGACAGTATCGCAACAAAAGGGACAATTCTGATACCAGAAAACGAAGAGGTAGTCCTGACCTCTGGGGTCACCTGCGAGAACAAAGACATCACCCTTATCGTCCATGGTGTTATTAAGGACGAGATTGCCTCCTTTACGAAGGATTACACCGTCCTTAGCGTTTACAATAAAGCGGCGATCTGCTTCAGGGGTGGCCGATTGTCAGTCTTCGGTTCGGGGAGATCGACAAACCTCTATGGCCCTCTCGGAGTTGGTGGGGTCAGTCAAAACCACAGGCCTTTTATCCTCGGCCTCCAACTTGACAGCATGACCGTTGATGGGATTGTTGCAGAGAACGGGGTCATCGGTTCGTACATAGGAAGCTACCACTGTAACAATATTAGGCATACCAACGGCAGGTACACGGGTGGTGGATACCCCGTCCTGCATTCAAGTGTCGATGATTGCTACTGCGACAACCTGTCCTTTAAGGACGGCCTCGCGGGTGGACTTATTATCCACAACCGAGGGGACTTCTTGGATGCGGTACTCCCGCGCACCAGATCAAACAATATCAGGTTATCAAACCTGTCAGTTCAGGGAGGATTTTGCGCTGTCGGTGGTTGGGCGGTCGGAATTACGGTCGACACTTCTGATAATATTGTCGTAAGCAATTGTTTCGTTGACGGTGAAAACACACTCAGCTTTGCCTATAGTTGGGCGGCGACAACCGACATTACTGTAAGCAATTGCGTGTCAAAGAACATGATGCCAGACACAACGGGTGGAGGGGCTTACGTTGGGACTACCTATGCAGGCTTTGCAATGGAGTGTGACAATATTGTAGACGGACAGTTCTTTAATAACGTCTTCAATGAATGTGGAGTCGGTTATGTGATTATAAACAACCACGACACAAGTTATGATGGTGTGTACAGAAACAATTCAGCAAAGACAGCGAGTTATAGCACTGGCGCGATCGCTAATGCGAATTATGCAGTTGTTGCGGGGAAGATTTCTCAAGCGGCACAGAGTGATAATGTAACGATATCTGGTAATTGCAATGGTGGAAATCGGGGAATCTCTGTAGTAGGTGACGTTACAGACCTCACGCTTTGCAAACTGAAGTTTAAGGATCATTATTTGGACGGTGGCATCATTTTTGGTGGTGGCGAAGGTGACTATAAAAACATAGTCATAGACAATGTAACTTTTACCCACACTGGAATAGCGAAGCGTGGAATTTACCTACCCCAAGGCAAGAATCTTGATTTTAAGATCTCCAACATTAAGGGCAAAGCTGCAATAAAACCGGGAGGTACAATTGCTGTTATTGAAGCGCCACTCTCTGGAACAGGGTCGGGTGATCTTCAAATATCAGGGATCAAGGCATGGAATTATGATAGAGGGTTTAGTCACACCTATGGTGGACTCTATCAATTCAATGTCCAAGTAAGTGATTGCATGTTTGGTGATGATGCTTCTGCGATGGTCGAGTCCGATGCGGTTACCTTAACAGAGAACAGCACTGGTATTGCTGGAAGGTCAAACATCTTCCTCCACGGCAAGCTCATCCAGCCGAGGGGTTCATCGAACCCGATTATCCTATCGGTAACTGGTGCTCCACCGACGACAACTCCAATGTTTAATGGGCAAATAGTTGTAAACCTGACATCCAAAAAAATCTATATGGCCACTGGTGTAGCCTCCTCTGCTGACTGGACAGCCCTTAATTAAACGTGCAACCAAAAGGAGCTCCTCATGAAACCCCGTCCCCTCGTCCTTATCGCTCTACTTTTACTGTGCGCCACTATGGCCGCTGGGCCGGTCCTGAATGTTTGACGTGCTGTTAAATCACCTGCCCGGCCCGTTAGGAGAGCAGTACAAAGCCGACATCGAGGCCGTCAGCCGACTGTTGACCCGTGGCTATATCACACTCCCAAATGCCGAGGCGGCGCGTGACCAGATCGGCAAGCGTGTCGAAGCTGCACTGTTGAACAAAAACATTAATACGGAGCTCTATCATGTCGACCAAGCTATCTGATTTCTACCAAGGCAACACTAAAAAATGGTCGGTCACGTTCCCGTACAACGTGAGCGGAGCCGTGATCAAGTTTCGTATGGCCCAAACCCTTGGCCAGGCGGATCCCGATTTGGAAATTACTGGTGAGCTCGATTCGGAAGACGCCTCGAAAATCAATTTCACAATAGATTCGGCCACATCGGAGGGGCTGGCTCATGGGAGCTATTTTGCCGAACACGAGCTAGTCATGAATGGCGAGGTTTATTCTTTTAATGTCCAGGACAAGCTGAGAGTTAAACACGGCGTACCGAAAGGGGGCACACCCTGATGGATCAGGAACTGACTGCCGATATCAGCAATGAGGTTCTGGAGGCGGATATCGGCGAGATAGAGCGCTTCGGGTATCTGCCGATCTCTGAAGAGATGACCGTTTACTACGGCACCGGTCCGCAACCGCCGGGCAGGATCTCCTATAGAACCATAATCCCAACCTCCGGGGTCAAGGTCGTTATCGATTTTGAAGACAATCAAGGCCTGATCATTGACGCTCACGCACTTGATGGCGGGTGGCTGCCGATCGATGTTGTCAACTGGCCAGAGGGCCTGCTCGGGATCGTGTATCTGCTGATAAAAATGCCACCAAACGGCTTGACTATCACCTGGCCAGAGGCTGCCTGCATGCCACTGCCATACCCCTATAGCTACGATAAGAACTGTGAATTTGAGCTGCGGTCCTGGAATGCAGGACAGACAATTACAGCGCGGCTGGTCTCATGGTACCCGTTTCAGGATTGATATGCGCCGACTCCTTATCCTTCTGTTAATCGCCCTGGCCCCTTCGGCATATGCTGAACATGTGCCTGCTAGCCCGGACGGGCCCATCCTCTCCTGTCCTGCGTCTCCTGAAACCGGCTGGTTCACTTGCTCCTGGACTCCTAGTCAAGGGGCGCCAGCCTTTGAATGTTATGAACTACAAGAAGCCTCGGATGTGAATTTCACGGCAGATTTTAGAATCGTTGAGCTTGGGAAGCCCTGGTCGCTTTCTGCGAAAATTAACGGGAAGACACCGGGGACCTGGCATTACCGGGTGCTAACGTTTTACTGCCCGACAAAATACTGGGCCGCGTACGTGGAGGAATAATTATGAAACGTTTTTTATGGTTGATGATGTTGTGGTTGATTGTCTCGGCAGGGGGTGTCTCGGCGGGAGCGGTCTCCGTGCCGCTCAGAGCAAATCATGTTTATGTCCTTTCATGGACTCCAGCTTCATCGGACGCTGATGGTATAGCGGTTGTCGATCAGGAAAATATTACCTACGAATTGCAGGAATCCACAGATTTAACATTCACCACGGTGCGCGTTGTACCGCTGCAGGACCCTCACGCCTCAGACGCTATCATCGCTGGGAAACGCCCGGGCACATATTATTACCGGGTGAGAGCCGTGCATCCGAGCTATCAACCCGGCCCGTGGATCTACAGTATTAACGGCCATCGTGTTTTATAAAGCGAGGAGAAGGTGGAGACATGAATTGCCTCTGGTGGCAGCGCCGGGAAGACCGTAAAAACCCCGACAAATATTATAGAGCATCGCGCCCGACTGCCTGGAACGTCTGGAAGCGGCTGCGATGGCGCCATTACGGTTTGATTCCTCGCATCTGCCCTGATCACGGCAAGCCATGTCCGCATATGCTGTCGTATGTGCCAATGGAGAAGAAAAGGAAAAGGAGACTGCCCCCTTTGTTTTTCAGGGGGCGTGTAAAAATAGGTGATGAATGATTTAATAGGCCAGGACGAAGTGCCGCTCATAAGATTATAAATTAAAAGAAGAAGGGAGCGACCTGACGGTGCAGCAACACCGCCAGGCCACTCAACCCACGGTGATAAAGACCGTGAGCCAAGCCAAGGCTCCCCCGCCGCGATCGCAGCGCGGAGAGCCTAACACAATCCATTTAACGAAACAATGGAGGGCTCACGATGTCAAAACCAATTGTTCCATGGATCGGCGGCAAGCGCCGCCTAGCGAAACACCTGCTGCCCATTTTCCCAGATCACTCATGCTACGTCGAGCCGTTCTGTGGGGCCGCAGCCTTGTTCTTTCTTAAACCAATATCAAAGGTCGAGGTGATCAACGATATCAATGGCGATCTGGTCTGCCTATACCGGGTGGTCCAGCATCACCTCGAAGAGTTCTGCCGGCAGTTCAAGTATGCTCTCGTTAGCCGCCAGATCTATCGCTGGCTGAATCAGACTCCGTCAGAGGTTTTAACTGACATCCAACGTGCAGCGAGATTCTTTTATCTGCAAAAGATGGGCTTCGGCGGTAAGGTTGATGGGCGGACTTTCGGTACAGCGACCACCAGCCCGCCGCGATTGAACCTCAACCGCATCGAGGAGGATCTCAGCCAAGCACACATGCGGCTGGCCAGAGTCTATATTGAGCACCTCTCCTGGGGAGCCTGTATCAGCAAGTACGACCGTCCAGAAACGTTTTTCTATCTGGACCCGCCCTACTGGCAGACCGAAGGCTACGGCGTCGACTTCCCGTTTGAGCAGTACGAACTGTTGGCTGATGTCATGCGCACCATGGCCGGAAAGTCGATCCTGAGCATCAATGATCACCCAGACATCCGCCGAGTGTTTGACGGTTTACCGATGGAGTCGATCGGGATAAACTACACCGTCGGAGGTGCCGGTCGGGGAGCTGCGAGGCGGGAATTGATTGTCCGGAATTGGACCTAAGTCTAGCGATTGTATTTGCAGCTTTTGAAGCGTGCTTAAAACTTGTTTAAATGGTCTTTAGAAGAGCCGCCTCTGGGGTGAAAAACTTCACAGTGAGCTGGTGCCAAATCAAACGACAAATGGTGCCAAATCAATCGGCGCGTTACAAATCACTGATTGTTTTTGGCCTCATTACACAGGAATTACACAAACAAGAAAAAGGCCTCGCAGTCGGTAGAGTGCGAGGCCTTACATCTTGTGGTGCCCAGGGACGGAATCGAACCGCCGACACGAGGATTTTCAGTCCTCTGCTCTACCGACTGAGCTACCTGGGCAAGGAAAGGGATTTGTAACGAAAAGCGCCGTTTATGTCAAGGGAAAAGCAGCAGTTGATTCTTTGCTTGCTTTCCATGGTGCTTTTTGATACCAAGGAACACCACAAAAAATACTATCAGGTTGGCATCGCAATGGAATATCAAGGTTGGTTGTTTGCAGAGTTCTACTTTTGGTCCGGCAGCTTTTTTGGCTCGCCTGGCCGGGGTGAAGTCTGTTGACAAGCAGTTGTCGATAGAACTACGTAAACCACGGGCAGGCTCATTCGGGCGCCTGTGGTTTTTTCGTTTCGGGAAGTAAACGATGAAGGCCGCCGGGCAAGTCCTGCCGGCCTTAATTTTTTAACGTGAACTTTCCCCAGAGGAGACGGACATGATTATCGTTATGCGCAAAGGGGCCAGTAAGGACAATCTGGCAGAAGTCAAGAAACGTATCAGGGAGCTGGGTTACGAACCCCACGTTATCCGTGGCGAGACACGTAACGTGGTTGGTGCCGTTGGTGATGAACGTGGCAAGAACATTCTGCAGTCGATCGAATCGATGCCGGGTGTGGAAAACGTGGTGCCGATTCTCAAGCCGTACAAGCTGGCAAGCAAAGAGGTCAAACCGGAGCCGACCACAGTCGAAATCGTTCCCGGGGTGACGGTTGGCGGTGACACCCTGACAGTGATGGCCGGTCCCTGTTCGGTCGAGAGCGAGGCGCAGATTCTTGAAACAGCGCGCGCTGTCAAGGCGGCCGGAGCGACGGTTCTCCGGGGGGGCGCCTTCAAGCCGCGTACCAGCCCCTATTCTTTCCAGGGCATGGAAGAGGACGGGCTCAAACTGTTGGCCCTGGCGCGGGAGGCAACCGGCCTGCCGATCGTCACTGAAGTTGTTAACCCCCGGGACGTTGAACTGGTTGCCAGGTATGCAGATATCATGCAGGTGGGAGCGCGCAACGTTCAGAATTTTGCCCTGCTCAAGATGCTCGGACAAATCGACAAACCGGTTCTCCTGAAACGCGGTATGGCGACGACCATTCAGGAGTTCCTGATGAGTGCCGAGTACATCCTTTCGGAAGGTAACCGCCGGGTTATCCTCTGCGAACGCGGCATTCGCACCTTCGAGACAGCAACCCGCAATACCCTTGATATCTCTGCAATCCCGGTTCTGCGCGAGCAAACTCACCTGCCGATCATTATTGACCCTTCTCATGCGACCGGACATGCTTCGCTGGTGCCGAGCATGTGCTATGCGTCGGTGGCTGCCGGGTGTGACGGTCTGATCGTCGAAGTGCACCCAAGCCCGGAAACTGCAGCGAGTGATGGTCCACAGTCCCTGCGGCCTGCCGAATTCCAGGCGATGATGGATAAACTCGCGGAATTTGCCAAGGTGGTCGGGAAAAAGCTTTAGCATTCGAGACGCGTGGTGCAGGCCGCGTAAAGCGAATAACCATTTTGTTGGAGTCCGATATGTTTTTGATACCTTTGAACCAGATTGAAAGTGTTGATCTGGTGATTCATGCCCTGCGTGCGGCAGGGGGCGAGGCTGATTGCAGTATGTGCCCGGTGCGTAAAGTCTGTACCAAGCAGTGTCTGGCTGTGGCTGCCGGGATACAGCAGATGGTTGCGACCAACAGCTTACCGAGTTTGGGCGTGCTCCAGCAGGATAAGGGGACAGGCTCTCCTGATCGACCCGATGGGCTGGACAAGGGTGGCGCAGGCTCACATCTGAAGATTGTCAAGTGATTCGGAATAACTTGGAGAGAGGATGCGCTGCTATGGATTTCAAGAAACTGGCCCTGGAAGTACCGACAATCCTGTTACCCAGAGAAGACATCGACCTGAGTCGCTGGGCGGTGATTGCCTGCGATCAATATACCTCTGAACCGGAGTACTGGCAGGCTGTTGACCGTATGGTCGCTGATCAACCTTCAACGTTGCGTCTGATCTACCCAGAGGTCTATCTGGAAGAAACTGACAGCGACAGGCGCATAGCCGATATCAATGCCAGTATGGAGCAATACCTGGCCGATGGTGTTCTGGTTGCACAGCAGCAAGGCTTTGTCCTGATTGATCGGCAAACCAGCCATGTGCCGTCCCGCAAGGGGCTGATTGTCGCTCTCGATCTGGAAGCCTATGATTATCGCCCTGGCTCCAAAACCCTGATCCGGACCACCGAAGGTACGATCGTTGACCGTCTTCCCCCACGCATTCGCGTCAGGGAAAATGCGGCTGTCGAGTTGCCGCATATCATGGTGCTGATTGATGACCCGGAGCAAACGGTTATCGAACCACTTTTTTCGGCAGACCTTGAGCAAGCTTATGACTTTGAGTTGATGCAGGGCAGCGGGCAGCTGCGCGGCTGGAAAGTCAACCAGAAACACCTTCTGGAACAGGTTGGCAAAGCACTCGAGCGTCTTGCCGCCACAGACCGCTTCCAAAAGCGCTACGATGTTGAGGATGATGAAGTCATGCTCTATGCCATGGGCGACGGTAACCACAGCTTTGCCACCGCCAAGGCGATCTGGGAACAGCTGAAGTCAAAAACCGCTGATCCTGCTGCAGTCATGGATCATCCGGCCCGCTATGCCCTGGTCGAACTGGTTAATCTTCACGATCCAGGGCTTGAGTTCGAAGCGATTCATCGGGTGCTTTTTGATATCGATGTGGAGGCATTGCTCAATCAAGCCGGCGATTATTACCGTCAGCTCGGCACCCCTTGTCGCATTGATTGGTGTCATGATCAGGCTGCGGCCGTCGCCGCCGCCAAGGCTGCTGGTGCCTCGCATGTGATTGCCTTTGTAGCGGTGGGCCGCTACGGTCTCCTGACGATTGAAAGTCCGGCGATGACACTTGAAGTTGCATCTCTGCAAAACTTCCTGGATGAGTATCTGAAAAACCATCCGGGCGCTCGCATCGACTATATTCATGGTGAGGAAGCCGTGACCCGACTGGGCGGGCAGAATGGCAACATCGGCTTCTATCTGCCGTCGATTTCCAAACACGACCTTTTCCGTACCATCGTCCGCGACGGCGCCTTGCCGCGCAAGACCTTTTCCATGGGTGAAGCTGATGAGAAGAGATTCTATCTTGAGGCACGCAGGATTACCCGCTGAGGCCATTGACAACCTGCCGGGAAAGTAGTAAAAACGGCCTTCCGGTGCTATTTTTACGCTTGCCGATCACAGAACTCGCCGACCATGAATGCCCTCAGGGGTGGTACGGCGTTCTTTGTTTTTGCTAAGGAGTTAACGATGAATAAAGTCCGCACTTATAACAAGATCTCTGTCAAGGGACTTGAGAAATTCTCTCTCGACAAGTACGAAATCGCCAGCGAGATTGGTACGCCTGATGCGATCATGCTGCGAAGTCATGTGCTGCAGCCTGAAGATATTGAGGTGTCGGTCAAGGCAATTGGCCGGGCCGGCGCCGGCGTCAACAATATCCCGGTCGAACAATGTACTGAACGTGGCATCGTGGTCTTTAATGCGCCAGGCGCCAATGCCAATGCCGTCAAGGAACTGGCTCTTGCGGCGATGCTGCTTTCGACCCGCGATATCGTCGGTGCCATCGAGTTTGTCCGCAGGGAAGGGCCAGGCAAGAATGCCGAGGAATTGCACAAACTGGTGGAGGATGGCAAGAAGACCTATGGCGGTACGGAGCTGAAGGGCAAAACCCTCGGTGTGGTTGGCCTCGGTGCGATCGGCTCTCTGGTCGCCGAAACCGGCCTGATGCTTGGCATGAAAGTGCTCGGATATGATCCGGCCCTGTCTGTCGATGCGGCCTGGCGCCTCTCGCGTGATATCGAGCGCATGGAGAATATGCAGTCGCTGCTCTCCAAGTCGGATATCGTGACCCTGCATCTGCCGGTTCTCGAAGCGACCCGCAACCTGATCAACAAGGAGCTGATCGACAGCTTTAAGCGTGGGGCAACCCTGATCAACCTGTCACGGGAGAAGGTGGTTGATAGCGAGGCGATCCTGCTTGGTCTGGAGAAAGGGCGCATTGGCAAGTATCTGACGGACTTCCCGGTCCAGGAGCTTATCGGCAACGACAAGGTCGTGCTGATTCCGCATCTTGGCGCCAGCACCGAAGAAGCCGAGGAAAACTGTGCTATCATGGTGGCCGATCAGTTGATCGATTTCCTCGAGAATGGCAACATCAAGAACTCGGTCAATTTTCCACACATAGCACTGGATCGAAATGGCGGTTATCGTCTCGCTTTCTCCAATCGCAATGTCCCTAAAATGCTCAAGCAGGTTCTTTCGGTTCTGGCGGATCGGGAAATCAACGTGATTGACATGATCAACAAGAGCCGCGACGAAGTGGCCTACAACATCATCGATATCGAAAGCCAGCCTTCGGCCGAGCTTATCCAGGCTCTGGAAGATATCGACGGGGTTATCAAGGTAAGGACTCTTTAAAAAACCGGGTTTGATGCTGTAAACGTTAAGAGTGAATGAAAGTGGCCCAGCCAGCAAAAGGATTTAACGCCCGCTCGCTTCGCTCACTCAAGACGAAAAAGCAAGAGAAAGACGCAAAGAAAAACAGGCTCTTTTGTAAAAGCAAAAACTTTACGCCTTCGCGTTTTGCTGTTTTATAACCTCATAATTGTGACAGGAGAACGATATGTCCCAGCAGGTCTATAATTTCGGTGCCGGTCCGGCGATGCTGCCGATCCCGGTGATGGAGCAGGTTCGCGACGAATTCCTGGATTTCCAGGGAATGAGGATCTCCATCATCGAGATCAGCCATCGCGCCAAGCAGTTTGAAAAGGTTCTGGTCGATGCCCAGGACCGTTTCCGCCAGTTGACCAACCTGCCGGACAATTACAAGATTCTTTTCATCCACGGCGGCGCTCGCATGCAGTTTGCAGCGCTGCCGCTCAACCTGGCCGGCCGCTCCGCCAGCAAGAAGTGTCTCTATGTCGAGAGCGGCAACTTCGCCAAACTCGCCCACAAGGATGCCAAGCCGTTTGGCGACATCAGGGTCATTGCCAGCAGCGCTGCGACCAACTACGACCGCATCCCGCAACTTGATGCGGCAATGATCGACCAGGATGCCGCCTACCTGCATGTGACAGGCAATAACACCCTGTACGGTTCACGCTGGCAGACTTTTCCGGAAACCGGTGCTGTGCCGTTGATCGTCGATCAGACATCGGAGATGCTCTCGCGGGTCCTCGACTACAGCAAGTTCGGCTGTGTCTATGCCGGGCTGCAGAAGAATCTCGGACCAGCTGGGACAGCCATAGTGGTGATCCGCGATGACCTGCTCGAATTCGCCTCGCCGCAGACTCCGACCCTGCTCAACTACAAGGTCTGCGCCGCCGACAACTCGCTGACCAACACGGCCAATACCTTCGCCATCTATGTCACCGGCCTGGTTCTGGAGTGGCTGCAGCAGCAGGGCGGGGTGGCTGCCATTGAGAAGGTCAACGAGCAGAAGGCCAGGATTCTCTATGACCTGATCGACTCCAGTGATTATTATCGCGGGGTGATCCTGCCCGAGTTCCGCGGCACCATGAATGTCAGCTTCAACCTGCCAAGTGAAGACCTTGAGACGAAATTCCTCAAGGAAGCCGGGGCCGTCGGTCTCTACGCACTCAAAGGCCATCGCAGCGTCGGTGGAATCCGCGCCTCGATCTACAATGCCATGCCGCTGGCCGGCATCGAAATGCTGGCCGGGTTTATGAAGGATTTCGAGAAGAATAACGGTTGATTCGTTGAATGCTTGCTGAAGGTTATGTGGGGGGACGCTTGCCGTTTGGAAAGTGTCCCTTTACATTTAAGGGAATCCAGATGAAAGAAAAAGATAATACGCTCAGGCACCTTGATGGTGAGCCAGGCTGGGAGGCCTTCGATGCTCCTGCGCTGGTCGGTAAGACCTTGCGTTTTGTTTCAGGCGACCCGACCGGCAACCGCTTTCGCATGGCCTATTTTCGTGATCAGGAGCAGAATCTCGTTGCACGTGTCTGGTTTGGCCCGGTCACCGAGGGCCCTCCTGGCCATGCTCACGGCGGCAGTATTGCTGCGGTGTTTGACGAAGTCCTCGGCCTGGCAGCCTGGGCGGCAGGTCACTCGATTGTCGTCGGCAATCTCAACGTCAGCTTCCGCCAATTGCTGCCGCTGCAGACCGTGGTGCAGGTCATTACCCGCGTGATCTCGGAGCAGGGACGCAAGATCATTGTGCATGGCGATATCTGCAGCCTCGAAGGGATTGTCATCGCTACCGGTGAAGCCCTGTGTATCAAGATCAGCACCGAGAATTTCATTGGGGAGAAGCGTTCAGGGGGCAGTGAATAACTGATAAACATAGTTGCAGGCTGAAGGCTGGAGGCTGGAGGCTGGACAACACGAAGCTATGTGATTGATTGTCAGAACTGAATATACAAAAACTTTTTGAACTTTGTATGAAACAACATTTGCGGGAAGGATTGATACAGATGAAAGTCATCGTTACAGACGAGATATCAGAGAAGGGTCTTGAACTGCTTGAGAAAGACCCGCGTGTCCAGCTGGACATACGCCTGGGGCTGGAAAAGACCGAACTGTACCGCTTGATCGGCGACTATGATGCGATTATCACCCGTTCCGGGACTCAGGTCGATGCTGAGCTCTTGAGCTACGCCAGGAATCTGAAGATGATTGCCCGGGCCGGAGTCGGTATCGACAATGTCGATGTCCCTGCTGCCAGTGAACGGGGCATCATCGTCGTCAATGCTCCGTTTGGCAACACCAACTCGGCAGCCGAGCATTCCATGGCCCTGCTGCTTGCCCTGTGCCGTCACGTTCCGGATGCCAATGCCAGCCTGAAGGCAGGCCAGTGGCAGCGGGCACCTTTTACGGGCTATGAACTCAAGCGCAAGACCATGGGCATTATCGGGCTCGGTAAGGTCGGTGGCCGCGTGGCATTACGGTCCAGGGCCTTCGAGATGGAGGTGGTCGTTTATGACCCATATATCAGTGAAAAAAGGGCGGCGGACTATGGCACACGCCTGGTATCCCTTGAAGAATTGGTCAGTATCGCAGACGTGATTTCTGTGCATACGCCACTGAATGCAGAGACGCATGACCTGATCACGGCTGAGCACTTTGCCAGGATGAAAGACGGCGTGTTGATTGTCAACTGTGCCCGGGGCGGTATTATCAACGAAGCTGACATGTTGAATGCTCTGCAAAGCGGGAAAGCCGGGGGGGCTGCTTTCGATGTCTGGAGCGAGGAACCGCCCGGCAACGAAACCCTTAAAGGCCTGATCGCTCACCCGCGCATGGTGGTTACCCCGCATCTCGGCGCCAACACGTATGAGGCACAGACCAATGTAGCGGTCGATGTCAGTCGTGAGATTCTCAACCTGCTTGATGGCAAACAGGTGGAAAATGCCGTGAATATTGCCCGCTTCGACCCGGACCTCATGACCCAGATGCGTCCTTTCATGGCGTTGGCGGCTATTCTGGGAGATTTTATCTCGCAGCTGGCGCCGGAAAATCCGGGCAAGGTATCTTTTCACTATACCGGCAAGCTGGCAGCCCATGACTGCATGCCAATTACGGTGACCGGACTGGCTGCCCTGCTCAATCGGTGTTCCGATCAGGAAGTCAACATGGTCAACGCTCACCTGGTCGCCGGGCGCCGCGGCCTGATCGTTGAACAGAGCCGCTCAACAGAATCGGAATTCTTCTCCAATCTGATCACCTTGACCCTGGAGACGCCTCAAGGCAAGCGCACCATCGCCGGCACACTTTTCGAAGAGACGCCGAAGATCGTCAAAATGCGGGATTTTGATACAGATTTCACTCCCGAGGAGCATATGCTGGTGTTGACTTATGAAGACCGCCGGGGTGTGATCGGCAAGATCGGCACCATCCTTGGTGAGGCTGAGGTCAATATCGGCGCCATGAACCTGGGTCGAAGAGGCAAGGGCGGCGAGGCGATGGTGGTTCTTTCCGTTGACTCTCCGGTCGATGAAGCGACCCTGGCCAGATTGCATGAAGCCGTGGGCGCTCGATTTGTCAAGGCGGTGTCATTGAGCCTTTAATGTCTTTTGGGCGAGTGGCGGGCCTGTTGACAAACCGCCCTTGGGGGTTGATTGACAACAGCCGTAAGTCTGAAGCATTCTGCCGTTTCCAACCGGTTTGCGCTGTCTGATTTTCAAAAGTGAGAGACAATATGTCCAAGCGGCCCATCACCCTTTCCGTTGTTGTCCCCTGCTACAATGAAGAAGCAACCCTTGGGCTTTGTATAGAGAAGGTCCTGGGGCTGCGCGACGATGGGCTTCTTTTGGAGATTATCATAGTAGACGATGCCTCTACAGATAAGAGCAGCGAGGTCGCTCGTGGATTAATGGAACAGACACCGGAAATAAAGGTTCTCCGGCACGCGCATAATCAGGGTAAAGGCGCAGCGCTCAGGACAGGATTCGCACAGGTGACCGGTGACTTCGTTGTCGTTCAGGATGCTGACCTTGAGTACGATCCACAAGACATTCCGGGACTTTTAACGCCGCTGGTTGACGGCAGGGCCGATGTCGTCTATGGCTCACGTTTTCTGGGGGGGCGCCCTCACCGGGTTCTGTACTTCTGGCACTTCCTGGGCAACACTTTTCTGACTTTTCTCTCGAATATGTTTACAGATCTCAACCTGACTGACATGGAAACCTGTTACAAGGTTTTCCGACGTGATGTGATTCAGGGAGTCTCTATCGAAGAAGACCGCTTTGGCTTCGAGCCGGAGATTACTGCTAAACTGGCGCAAAAAAAACTGTCAATATACGAGATGGGTATTTCATATAGCGGCAGGACCTACCAGGAAGGCAAAAAGATTGGATGGCGTGATGGATTCAGGGCGCTCTATTGCATTGTCCGTTATAATGCGCCAGCCCTCCCACTGCCAATGCAGTTCCTCGTCTACCTGTTTGTCGGCGGCATTGCAGCTCTCGTCAACCTGCTGTTGTTCCTGGTTATACTGGCTGCAGGGCAGAGCGTGACGACCGCTGCAATTATTGCCTTCTTTGCCGCCGCTTGCGTGAACTATCTGCTGTGTATCGGGCTTCTTTTCAGGCACCGGTCGCGCTGGACAAGCTCGGCCGAGATAGCTGTTTATGTCGTCCTTGTTGCAGTGATTGCATTAATAGATATGCAACTGACCAATTCCCTTTATGCCAGTGGTACACCGGCCTGGCTTGCAAAACTCTTCGCTTCCGGTATCGCGCTCAGTTTGAATTTTTTTGGTCGTAGAAACCTGGTTTTTTCGCAGAAGACCCCGGAGTAACTGCCAACGCACCACGCGCTATCCAAACCCGGGAAATGTCGACTTGCCCGTCAAGGTTTGGCTAAGTCGAAGAAGTCCGGATGCTCTCGAAGATTTTGCAAGTCGGGGTCGGTTCGTATGAGCTCCCAGTTGTTGTAGCCATGTTTAATGGCTTTTTCGAGCCATTCCATCCCCAATGCTGTTCGGCCGGCCAACGAGTAATAACATGCAATATTATAGGACAGGATGGGGTTATAATCCGGGTCATTGTCAACAACGAACTTGTATTGCTCAATCGCTTCGGATTTTCGACCCATTCCCCACAATACGAGTCCCAGATTAACTCTTGCCTCCCAATTGTCAGGTTTTGCTTTTACTGCGTTATTAAAGTGTACGATCGCCTCGTCCTGGTGATTCTGTTTCATGGCGACCATGCCTAAATTATTGTATGCGAGTGTATTGGCACCGTATATTGCTACGGATTGCAGGTAAAAAACTTTTGCAGCGTCCAGCTCGTTGCGTTTTTCCAGCTCGTAGCCAATGTTGAAGTGCGTGGGGGCTTCCACTTCAGCCCTGGATATGATCGGCCTGTTAGCAACTATGGCAAACAGCAGAGCCACAAACACGCTGACGGCGAGAGTTTTTAGATGTCTCTGCTTGAGGCGCCGATAGATCTGTGTGAGGCCAGAGGCAGCGAAGAGCAGCAATGCCGCCGTCATGGGGTATCTGTAGCGGGCAAAAACAAAAAAGAGTGCCACGCTTGCAGCAAAGCATATCCACACCCAGGCAATCCCCCATAGGCGCCTGCGATCTTGCCAGCTTAAACACATTCCGATGATGGCCAGCGGCAAGAGCACCCCAAAATGAAATACCTGCCCCAGGGTATTGAGCAGGCTTGAAAAGCGATAGTGGGCATAGATGCTTTCTGAATCGCTGATTTCTACGGAATTCCATACCATCAGCCATTTTTTCCCCATCAGCCGCAACCAGTTGAGCGGGTGTTCCCGGATGTCAGAGACGGTCTTTGCCAGCCAATAGTCTGAAACTTCATTAGGCGTAAGCTGTCTGCCCAAAGCCTTTTCAGCCAAATTCTGGGCATCTGTGCGTTCAAATTTCCAGTCACTGTGATCCTGTATCAATGGACGATAAAATCCGGTGGCCTCTTTGCTGTTGCCGATAAAAAAATTGGGTCCCAGCTGCGAAGTCGTCAGTACAAACTCTTCACCGACTATATAGTTGCGCAGGGTTACCGGAAAAAAGACGATCGCCAGGCCGATTGCCAGGAACGCCAATGTGATCAGGACCTGTCGCCAGCCGGTTTTCCAGAAATAGACAGTCAACCAGATGCCAATGGCCGGTATCAGGACGAGGGCATTTTCGCGGACCAGGCCGAAACAGGCCAGCACGACCCCAACAAGGATCCATATGCCGGCTTGATGTCTGCTGCCTTGCGATTGAGTTGCTTTGCTCATGAGAAAGAGCAGTACGCACATAAAAAACATGCCCAGCACCGCTTTTTGAATCAACAGGTCAAAAAAAAGGGCTGGGGCATACAGGGCGAGCAAGAGACCGGCAAGCCAGCCACTTGTCCTGTCGAAAAAACGTGCACCGGCCGCAGCCAGCAGTACACATGACGCGGAGCCTATTACGATTTGTACAAGGCGCACGAGGATAAAGTCCCGTGCGCCTATGGTATAGATGAGTGCCAGAAAATACGGATAGAAAGGGGCCTGGTAGAAGGTCCGTTCTCCAATCCAGCCTTGTTGGATGATCTCTTGTGCCCAGGCATCATAGCTCTCTGCGTCTCCAAGGAGGAGAGTTGTGACTGGATTGTCACTTATTTCAGAGAGATAGATGAGCCGTATCGCCAATGCAAAGAAGAATATGGCCAGGTACGGCCACGTGCTATGCGATCGCCTGCTGGAGGTCGGGGAATCTTTCATTTGCAGGGGGCTGTCTTCCATAACCAACAAAAGCTTCCAAGGTTGTGGCTCCAATGGCCAGGCTGAAGCAGGCGATCACTCGCGATGATGAAAACTTCTAGCATGCTGTCCAAAAAACCACAAGAACCTTGGCTAGGTGTCCTGCAGAGCAAAAAAAGCCTGGCAGAACCTGTTGCCTCCAGCAGGGCTTTTTATGAACTGTCACTTGTGCATGGCAATAACGCTGTGGTTTTCTTGCAATCATAAAGCATAAAATATTCTCAAAAGCCCGGGCTTCTGGTATATTCGTGCCTCCTAAAACTCAGGGCAGGTTAATCATATGGCGTTCTTGATCAGAGACATCTCGGTGTCGCAGTGTAAAGATTCCGGCTTGGCCTTGGTTCTTATAAGCCTGATATCGGCGCTTGCCTTTTCACCTGCATATTTTTTGCCGGTTGGCATCGTATTCCTCCTGGTAACCATGACGTTTCCAAAGATATACAAACCATTTGCAATGGTCTGGTTTGGATTCTCGCATGCGCTGGGTACCGTGGTCTCACGACTGCTCCTGACTCTCCTGTTCTATCTTCTGGTTACACCTGTTGGCCTCGTGCGTCGTATCCTTGGCAAAGATGCCATGCAGGTAAAGTCATGGAAGAAAGGTCAGGCATCAGTATTCCAGAACCGAGATCATCTGTTCAAGCGTGAAGATCTCGATCATCCATATTAAAAAAGGCGATTGCATGGACATTTTTAAAGATTTATGGGGATTTTTGAGGGTCAGGAAAAAGTTTTGGCTCCTGCCGATTGTCCTTACATTGTTGCTTTTCGGTGCCCTGATTGTCTTGACCAGTGGCTCTGCAATCGCACCGTTTATATACACACTCTTCTAATGTCTTGCTATGACTGAGGCCATTCTGGGGGTTTCTGCTTATTATCATGACAGCGCTGCGGCACTGATCGTCGATGGAGAAATTGTCGCGGCAGCACATGAAGAGCGTTTCACCCGCAACAAGCAAGATGCAGGTTTCCCCGTCAATGCCGTCAATTATGTCCTTGCTGAGGCCGGCCTGCAACTTTCTGACATTGTCGCCGTCGCATTCTACGACAAGCCCTTTATCAAGTTTGAACGACTCCTCGAGACCTACCACAGCTTCGCTCCAAAGGGTTTAAACAGCTTCCTCTCCGGCATTCCGGTATGGATTAAGGAAAAGTTGTTTCTGAAACAAAACCTCAGGGATGAGTTTAATGCTCTCGGCGGCTGTTGCCCACCACTCATTTTTCCTGAGCATCATCTGTCTCACGCAAGCAGCGCCTTTTTCCCTTCACCATTTGCGGAAGCGGCCATTCTGACCCTGGATGGGGTCGGCGAATGGGCGACAACGACCATCGGGACTGGCCAAGGCAATCACATCAAAATCCTGAAGCAGATGGATTTCCCGCATTCGCTGGGCCTTCTCTACTCAGCGTTTACCTATTACTGCGGGTTCAAGGTTAATAGCGGCGAATATAAGTTGATGGGGCTTGCTCCATATGGCGCTGCCGATGGAAAGAACGTTTCTGCATGGAAATCCAGAATCTACGCTCAGATGGTTGACCTGCGTGAAGACGGCTCCTTCTTGTTGAATATGGATTTTTTCGATTACGCAACCGGATTAACCATGTGCAATAACAGCGCATGGGAGGAACTCTTTGGCATCCCTCCACGCAAATCAGAAACCGAACTTGATCAGAATTACATGGACATGGCTCTGGCCATTCAGGAAGTCACAGAAGAGATTGTTCTGAAGTTGGCCAAAACGGCCAAAGACTTGACAGGCTGCAAGAACCTGGTGATGGCAGGCGGTGTGGCTTTAAACTGTGTTGCCAACGGCAAACTTCTGCGTAGCGGGTTTTTTGAGGACATCTGGATACAACCGGCCTCTGGTGACGCTGGCGGCGCTCTTGGGGCCGCGTTGGCTGGTTGGCATATCTGGATGGGCAAACAACGGACACCCTCTTGCCCAGATCAGATGAAAGGAGCCCTGCTTGGCCCTGAGTTTACCGAGAGGGAGGTCTGTAACACCGCCCGTCGGCACCGGGCCACTTTCAGCAAACACGACGACTTCAAGGATTTATGTGCTGAGGTTGCGCAAATCCTTGCCGATGGTAATGTCGTCGGCTGGTTCCAGGGCCGTATGGAATTCGGGCCGAGAGCTTTAGGGAATCGCAGCATCCTTGGTGATCCACGTCAGCCGGATATGCAGAAGAAGTTGAATCTCAAGATCAAGTATCGCGAAGGCTTCCGTCCTTTTGCTCCTTCGGTGCTGGAGGAGTGCAACAGTGAGTTTTTTGAGTTAGACCGCCCCTCACCTTATATGCTGATGGTTGCCCCGGTACAAGCCGGCAGGCGTTACCCTTTGCCGGACAACTACGAGGATCTTCCTCTCTACCAGAGACTTTACCATCTGCGTTCAGACGTCCCCTCCATTACTCATATTGACTACTCGGCGCGTGTTCAGAGTGTCAACAGGGAAACCAACCCGCGTTACTGGCAACTGATCAATAGTTTTAGAGAGTTGACTGGCTACGGAGTCGTCGTAAACACCAGCTTTAATGTCCGGGGGGAACCCATTGTCTGTACCCCTGAAGATGCATACCGATGCTTTATGGGAACCGAAATGGATTACCTGGTGATGGGCAATCTTCTGTTTGAGAAGGCCGCTCAGCCACACATGGAAGACAAAGATTATTGGAAACATGTTTATGAACTTGATTGAGCCGTTGCCGGCCTGTTATGCAATGTTGACCGTAAGCAACGAGCATTGCCCTTATGAAGAATAAAAACAGTTATTTCAGCGTCCTTACCCTGGTTGTGAGCATTGCGTTTGCTTTGCTTGTTTGTGAAGTCGCCCTTGTTATGAGCAACTGGTCTCCTCAAAGATCAACCAGTGACTATATGCAATTTGGTTACAGCACGGGAGTCCCGGTTTGGGACGAAGATGGACTTTTGGAGGAAGGTCAACCAGTCAAGGTCAAACTTTTTCAACAGGATGAAGAGCTTTTCTGGAAAACGATCCCTGATACCGAATTTACCAATACCCAGGGATTTCGTGGAGAACAGGATGTCACGGTAGCAAATCAAAATGACGCGATTCGAATTTTGATTCTGGGAGACTCGTGTTCGTTTCTGGGTAGAAAGCTATACGTGGATTTTTTGCATGATCAACTCACTATAGACTATCCAGAGACTCATTTTGAAATTATCAACGCCTCGGTGCCTGGCTATACCAGCTTTCAGGGAAGAAAAGTCCTGGAGAGCCTGTTGCGTTATAAACCTCATTACGCTTTTATCTATTTTGGCTGGAACGACCACTGGATTCTGCCTTCGGGATATGCGGATCAATTTCACTACGATCTGATCCATAGCTATAAGCTGGTACAGCTTGCCCGGATCATGTGGTCACGCGTTACGGAAGCGCGCGACTATCGCGTTCCGCTGGATGCTTACCGGGCCAACCTGACAGCCATGGTAAAAGAACTTAAAGACAACAATGTGGTCCCGGTCCTGATCGCTGCACCTTCCGGCTACGGCGGTCAAGGAATGCCACCGTGGGCCTTTCAGTTTTACCAGCAATATTACCGCATGACGGCAGAGGAAATAACAAAAATACCGGCGACTCACAAGGCCTATGCTGATGTTGTTGCCCAGGTTGCTCTAGATTCTGAAGCTGTTTTTGTGGACGCCCAGGAACATTTCAGCCGCACATCCCCTTCCCTGAAGACCTTCTTCCGCAACGATCTCATTCATCTGACCGAGCAGGGCCATGAAGCCCTTGCTGATGAAATTTACAACCAGATGAGTGTTTACAACTCTGCCAACAGCATAACCTGGGGTGCTTTGAGACAAGCAAGCTCGAACTAAACAGGCTACTACTCAGCACATCAGCGAGTGTCCGTGGTCTGCAACCATTGCCCGCGTCCAACGTTGTCACTTAACTTCCCGCAGGCAACAGCTGCAGCCCACAGGCTGTGCCGTTGAGTCAGGGAACTGAATAGTTACTGTAACTGGGTCCGGACTGCAGGGAAGGGGCAGGCGCCCTGCTCAACGAATGAACAGAGGCTCTTTGCTTTTCGGTATCAAGCCGCGTTGTTCGGCCCGGGCCAGCAAGGTTCTCACTGCAGCCACGCCATCGTCACCGAGTTCAAGAGAGAAATTGTTGACGTAGAGATTGATGTGCGCATCAATCACCTGGTCGTCAAGCTCCTGGGCGTGATCTTTGATGTAGGCTCTTGGCTCCTGCGGATGCTGACGGGCGTAGCCAAGGCTGGCTTGAATGGCGCGATCCACGTCTTGAACCGTTTTGACACCAAGCTCTCGTCGGGCCAGAATTCCGCCAAGCGGGATCGGCAAGCCACTCTCCTCCTCCCACCATGCCCCCAGATCAAGAACTTCATGAAAGCCTGCCAGCTGGTAAGTGAAACGCGATTCGTGGATGATGACTCCGGCCTCTGCATCGCCTCGTTTCAGGGCCGGAATAACCTGGTCGAACGGCATAACCAGCAGATCATCATAACCCGTCCCATAGAGTTGCAGCAGCAGGTTGGCGGTGGTCAGTTTGCCCGGAACCGCGATGCGCTTGCCCCGCAAACTTTTCATTCCAGCCATTGACGGGGCGATCACCAGAGGGCCGCAGCCTCGACCGAGTGCGCTGCCGCTGTGCAGCAAGGCGTATCGATCACGCAGATGCCCGAAAGCGTGGTAAGAAATTTTCGTCAGATCGAGCAGCCCGCCAAGCGCCAGCTGATTGAGAGTCTCCACATCTTCCAGTCGTTCTGCAATCGTGTACCCCGGTACAGTGACTTTATGATGTGTCAGCGCATAAAAAATATAAGTGTCATTCGGGCAGGGTGAATAGCCCAGGGTTAGGCGCTTTGTCATTGTCTCGGACCCGGCCATGCCTGGAGAAGAGTTAAGATGGCATGTTGTGCAGAACTCATGGCGAGGGGCAGATTCCAGCGACTGGTGTCACGATCTTCCACCAGGTTGGAAATACCGCGGACTTCGAGCAAGGGGACAGACAGCTGCTGACAGGCAAGAGCGACCGCCGCCCCTTCCATATTTTCGCAGATTCCACCCGTGCGCTCCTCAATCTCCGTGGCTTTTGCCGCGGTTCCTGTACAGGTGGAGACTGTGACAAATGGTCCGCTAGCTAGAGCAGTGTCAGTTCTTTCGGCCCGCTCCTGCAGATGAAAACGTGCCCAGTCATGGAGTTTTCGGTCGACTGGCCAGGTGTTGAACAGGGGTTCGGAGATCTGGCGCATGGGAAGCCTCATCTCGGCAAGGTCAGTGAAGCCTTTGCTTGTAGCAACGCCCTCATCACCGAAGATCTCCGCGCTGGCAAGCGCCAGGTCGCCGACAGCCAATCCGGAGCCTGGATAGGCGCCGCCACAACCGAACAGCCAAAGGGCTTCCGGACGGGTGTCGCTCAGCAGGGTGATGGTAGCCGCGGCAGCGGACGCTTTGCCTGTTCCACTGTGTGTCAAGCAGATCTCATGACCGGCCAGTTTGCCGGTCATCAGGGTCATGCCATTGACGGACTTCTGCGCTAAATCCAGCAGCGCTTGTCTGATCAGGTAGGTTTCTTCGGGAACTGCAGCAAGTAGGGCAATCATGGCTTGGTAATAGGTAAAAGGTAGAAGGTAAAAGGTAGAAGGTAATAACGCTTCAACGCTTCAACGATTCAACGATTCAACGATGTTATGGTTTGTACCAGCCATCGCGGATCAGGTCTCGACGGAGTTCGTGGCCTGCATTGCGAATCACGCCACTGTACCAGAAGTGTTCATCAGAGGCGTTGATACCCGGATTGTCAAGTCGCTTACGGTTGTCGATCAGCATCTTGCGGAACGTCTCGTCCGGATCTTTGAGGACCTCCAGGATGCGGCCTTTGAGTGGCTCGTCACAGGCGGCAATGACGTGCTGCAGCATATCCCGCAATTGCAGGCCCATGCGATACTCCCAGAGGTCGCCATCAAATCCGCTGCAGCACTCCTGTACAAAATCGTTCCAGTCGAGGAGCAATGCACCAAAATCATCATCAGCAAATTCTTCATAGTTCGGGTGCTGACAGAGAATTCCTTCGATCAGTGTCTGTTCCTTGCGAGAGAAGAAAAAGGAGAGACTCTCTTCAACCGGGTACATGCCGAGGTTGTCAACAATTTCACGACAAAAGTAAGCATAGTCCAGGTCCCGGTCGCTGTAGCTTTGCAGACAGTCGGGCAGGCTTTCTCGTTCGAGGCAGAGCAGTGACAGGTGGTCGTGGCCAAGTTCGGTATGCAGCTTCAGGTTTTGCCGATGAGGAATCCCGGCTTTGGCCAGCTGATTGGTGATGCGCAGGTGGTTATCGGTAAAAAAAGTCAGAACCTTCTCTTCCGAATAGAACATCTCCTGACTGGAGCGATTGTTCGCCAAGCCAAAGCCGACAAAGCCGTCGTGCATCATGCGGTCCCAGTAAGGTCCAATCGCGGCGATGATCTCCGGGATCGGCATATAGGGCGAATAGTGAATGGTTGGGGCCGGCGGTTCCTGGTCGCTTGCATTCGGTTCCGAGGTGTAGAACTCAAGAATGAAAAAAGCTTCCTCGGGTATGCTGGCGGCGAATGCGTTGAATGCTGTACGTATGTGCGGAGCATCGGCCAGAACTGAAAAGTGATAGGTGTCACTGGAGTTTTCCAGCAAGGAAAAGCTGTAGCCTTCCCGCAGATTGCGGGAGCGACGCCGGGCCTGCGGCCAGAACTGCAGACCCACCGGGAAATTTGAAAAAATATTGGACAAAGAGGACCTCTTGTTCAGGGTTGTCTGCTTATGATGCGGCAATCATCTTTCTGAAGTCAACATTAAGTCGAATCCATGCTTTTTGCCGAGGCAGTCACCGGGCTTAGTTGCTGCGCATGTTATCGTGCGTGTTGTACAGAATGAAGATATAGTCTGACAGTCTCCTAGAACAGGTATTTAATATAAGTAAACAGGTTTTATCTAAAATGAATTTTCCATTGACATACAGAAGCACTTGGGCTATATCCATGCGGTGGATAAAACCCCATTCTACTCTGAACGCATACGGAATATTTTCACTTCTGAATGAGCTCAAGTGTTGCAAAACACTTTAATATCAGACCTCGGCCGGTAGCGATAACGAACTGCCTGCTGAAAACTCCAGCCTATAGAGGAATCCAATGATGGCAAAAAAAACGATTAAACCGTCACTGAAGAATCCATTTGATCCACCCGAAAAAGTTGAGTTTACCATCCCTGGTGAAGTGGCTGGCGTACGCGGCGCTTACGAAGAGGTAATGCAGGAAGGTTATGACCTGATCCAGCGTCCGATCAAATCCGTGGCTGTGGGACAGATTGAAAAACAGCATTTCAAGAAGCGCATGACTGTCTGGGAGCGACTCAAGGTGCTGACCCAGGAAGAACCCAACGTGTTGTTCCAGAACTGGGGCAAGAATCTCGATGGCGCCTCGCTGGTCACCGGCATCCTCAATATCAATGGTCGTGATGTCGGCGTCTATGGACACGATTTTACGGTGCGCGCCGGCTCAGTTGACGCAACCAACGGCAGTAAGCTGGCCCGTATGTTCAAGATGTGCGGCGAGAAGGGTCTGCCGCTGATTGGCATGAATGACTCGGCAGGCGCTTTTGTCCCGGCCGGTGTCGGCGGGCTTGACGGCTACGCTGAAGCCTTCACCGCCCTGCGCAAGATCAGCGGCGTCGTGCCGACCATCATGTGCATGTTCGGTTTCAATGCCGGCGGTGGTTCCTACCTGCCTCGTCAAGGCAGCTTCGTCATCCAGCCCAACGACACCTTCTTCGGCCTGACCGGCCCCGGTGTCGTCAAGTCAGTGCTCGGTGAGGATATTACTCCCGAAGAGCTCGGCGGCCCCAGAGTCCATGGCGCTTCCGGTGTGTCCGACCTGACTGTGGCAGATGAGACCGCCGCACTGCGCACAGCTATACGCTTGATCAGCTATGTCCCCGATAACAACTTCAGCATGGCTCCCTTCCAGGAGACCAGCGACCCGCTCGATCGCAAAACCTGGGAGATCAACACCCTGCTCAAGAAGGCGTTCAATTCGCCAACTGGCTTCAATACGCCGTTTGACGTCTCGATCATCATCCAGCAAATCTGCGACCATGGCGATTACTTCGAGCTCCAGCCCGATCGGGCCCGTGAGGCAATCACCGCCTTCGGTCGTCTCGGTGGCAACGTGGTCGGCTTCGTCGCCAACAACAGTGCGGTCTCTTCCGGCCAGATTGACTGCGACTCGGCGGTCAAAATCGCCCGTTTCGTGCGCTTCTGCAATATCTACAATATTCCGTTGATCTTTATGGAAGACACCACCGGCTTTTTGCCCGGGCGTGAGCAGGAAGCACGCGGTATTGTTCAGGCTGGTCGCACGATGCTCGATTCAATCGTCGATGTGCGAACCCCGCGCATCCTGTTGATCCTGCGTAACGCCTATGGTGGCGCTTATGCGTCGTACAACAACTACCCCACCGGTGCCGACCTGGTACTGGCTCTGCCAACCACCCGACTGGCGGTTATGGGCCCGGCAGGCAAAGAATTTGTGTACAAGGATGAACTTCGCAAGATCCGCGGTGCCATCAAGCAGATGGTGACTGAGGGAACTCAGGTGCGCATCAAGGCCGGCGTGGACGGTACGGAAGCGAAGAATGACGCTGAGACCGAAACCGCTGAATGGCTTAAGACTCAAGAAGCAGCACTTAATCTGCGCTACGAAAAAGAACTGATGAACCCGAAAGAGGGTCTTGCTCTTGGTTCCATCTCCTCGCTGGTGATGCCGACCGACCTGCGTAAGGTCCTCGGCGAGAACATGAACTTCCTGCTACGCCACTATAAGCCGTCAGCCTGGCAGGATGTCCAGCGCGAGTTCCATTAATCAGGGATTCTATTGATATAAGCGCATCAAGATTTCGATTTGGAGATAAAGCAATGGCAAAAAATAATTACTACACAAATAATCCATTGATCCACAGTGATCGCCGTTTGAGCAAGTCGGACTCCGCATGGGTCCGGTCTTTCTCCTGCGAAGACCTCAAGCCGTTGATTGTCTGTCGCGGCCCGATCCGCCTGGAAGCAATGACCGTTTATCAAGAGATGGGAATCAGCCACTACGGCATCCTGCTCTCTGAGAAGGATTCGATCATCTATCCCAATGCTCTGTCGCCTGAGCTGCGCATGCTGACTGATTTCAGTCGCGTCCACCGGGTGCCTGATTATACCGGGGCCTCCAAGGAGGAACGCGTCGAGCGCATCGGTCAGATCATCCAGATCGCCAAGGACAACGGTTACGATGCGATTTTCGCCGGTTACGGCTTCATGGCCGAAGACGACGAGTTTGTAGCTGCCATCGAAGACGCCGGCCTGAAATTTATCGGCCCTTGTGCGGCGACCCAGCGTGGTGCCGGCAAGAAGGACGAAGCGAAGCGGACCGCTTTGAGCGTCAACGTCTCGGTCACCCCGGGGATCGACAATGTCACGGCCCTCACCCTGATCAGCAAGCATCCCAGCCGTGAAGCACTGCTGGCAGTGGTCAAGGCAGAAGGGCTCAAGTGCGATAAGAAACTTCTTGATAACAAGAAGATTGAACTGGTCGAACTCGCCGGGCATATCCTGATGGCCTCCTACGAGAAGGGGATTGATCTTTTCAGCATCGATGAGCTGGGTGCCCAGGTTGAAAAAGAGTGCATCGGGATGTTCAAAAGTTATCCCGGCGCCCGTATCCGTCTCAAGGCGATCGGCGGCGGTGGCGGTAAAGGCCAGCGCATCCTCGGGGCATCTCTGCTAGTCAAGAAGAACCCGAGCGATGCTGATGTCAAGAAAGCCGCGGCCGTGGCACCGGAACTGGTCCGTGAAGTTCTTCTCGAGGTCAAGGCGAATGGTATCGGTGACAACAAGAACGTCCTCGTTGAACTGAATATCGAACAGACTCGTCACAACGAGATTCAGTTGCTCGGCAATGGTGAATGGTGCATCGCCCTTGGTGGTCGTGATTGCTCGCTGCAGATGCACGAGCAGAAACTGCTTGAGATATCGGTGACCCAGGAAGCCCTGGCACTGGAGATAAGCAAGGCGAAGAAGGCCGGCCTGAAAGCCCAGGCCAAGGCCCTGGAGAGTGATTTAGCGGTACTCAGGCGCATGGAAGAGGAATCGGAGCGTTTCGGTATTGCCGTTGGACTCGATTCTGCCTCGACTTTCGAATGCATTGTTGACGGTGCCCGTCACTATTTCATGGAGGTCAATACCCGCATCCAGGTCGAGCACCGCGTCACAGAGCTGGTCTACAACCTCAAGTTCACCAATCCGAAGAACAAGAAAGAGTTTTTTGTCGTTGAGTCGTTGGTTGAAGCAATGGCCCTGCTGGCCAGGCACAAAGAGAAACTGCCGCGGCCAGAACGTCAACAGCGTTTCGGCGCTGGGGCTGAAGCCCGCCTCAATGCGACGGACTGCTCGCTGTCACCGAATGCCGGGGGCGTGATCCGCTACTGGTCTAAACCGATTGAAGGCGAGATCCGCGATGACCAGGGCATCTGTATGGTCAATCCGGATACCGGTCTGTTCATGCGCTACACCGTGGCGGGAGCCTACGACTCCAATATCGCCCTTCTCCTGACCAAAGGCGAAGACCGTCTCGCCAGCTATAAACATCTCTCCAAGGTTCTGAGCAGTACGGTCCTGCGTGGTACCGACCTGGCGACCAACCTCGAATTCCACTATGGTCTGGTCAACTGGTTCCTTGGTCAGAACGTCATGGCCAAGCCGACCACCCGTTTTGTCGTGCCTTACCTGACTCTGGTAGGCAAGCTCAAGGAAGAGTCCAGAAAACTCGATGTGGTCTTTGCCTTTATGGCGATGAAAAAGCATTACAGCCAGCTCTACAGTGACGATCGTGAAATCGCCAAGGCCATCTCCGAGACTCTCGACCGCAAGGGCACTCTCCTGACCCGACCGATGGAGAAACTGCTGGAAGACCCGCATCTGCTTTCCGGTTGGCTGAGCCTCAACCGCAACACCTTCAAACATGAAAAAGGCAAGCTGGTCTGGCTGCGTAACCCGTTGGTGGTTGTTGAGGAGACTTATGAATATCTCAACATGACCTGGCGCGAGGCTGCTCCGGCGGCCGAGGTGATCTGGACCCATGACCGCGACCTGCTGGAGAGTGCTCTGGCATTCTATGCAACCTTGCGTGAGAAGTTTGGTCTGAAGAAGGAAGACTTCATCAAGCTTAATGTCATCCTCAGTAAAGAGAAGCCGCAAGGCGGCTTTGATGCCAAAACCTGGGAAAGCATTCAGGCGTCTCATCTTGGCTTTGAGGTCGGTAATGAGTTATTCGGCATACTCTTCATGATTGCCGAAAAGACTGATTTTTACGCTTTCAAGGTGGAAGATAACCTTGAGGTGACGATCCCTGATTACCTCAATGACCCGGACCTCCAGGCCGCAATGAAGAAGATCCTGGTGCCGCCACCTTCAACCAAGGCTGATGAGGTCGTGACCCCGGGCGGTGGCATGTACTACGCCCAGGAAGCCCCCGGCATGCCGAAGTTCGTCACCGAAGGTGCGCATTTTGAAAAGGGCCAGACGCTCTTCATTCTTGAAGTGATGAAGATGTTCAACAAGATCCCCGCACCCTTCTCCGGCACGATTGACAAGATTCTCATCCAGGGCGGTGACGGCATCATTGTCCAGAAGGGTCAGCCGATCTTCAAGGTCACGCCGGATGAAAAATTCGTTGAAGTTGACCCGAAAGCGATCGAGCGCGA
>JBPPMB010000009.1:0-13434 GCA_051305855.1 Desulfuromonadales bacterium | reverse complement strand
ACTTTGCGCCGCCGCTTTCGCTGGTTGATTGCGTAACCGATCTGACAGCTCGTCTTCAAGGCGGCGATTATACGATCGTCATATCGGACGATCGGCAGCGCCCGGACTGGTTGAGGCCCAATGTCAATTGGCTGCCGTATGGCGATGAGCAGTATCCCAAGTTTGTGGTTTTCCGCAACATGCTGCCCGCGACCGATTTCCCCTATGCTATCCAGGATGCCTGGGAGGCCGGCTGCACGTTTGACCTCGTCTTCCCGAACCTTCCTGATCGAAAAGCTCTGGACGAGCAGGGACCATGCGCCCAGCAAGTGATGGGCGATTATTATCCGGAAGCCGTCTGGTGCGATAAATCGACCTTTGTGCACGGTGGCTGGCAAGCCTGCATCAAGGGGCGATAACAGGGAGTGGACTATGTCCGGACCGGCGCAGTGCGCTACGAGGGGAGATTGTTCAAGGTGAACCTGATGAAAAGAAAGCTCGGGGCCGAATTTTTGACATAATTTCTCCCAAAGGATAAAGCCACCCGGTTCTCCAGGTGGCCGCTGCTTTCGGTGTCGTAAAGGTGGCGTTCAGTTGGACGCCACCTGCCATTAGGTTGGGGATCCCTGTCTTTGACCTGCCCCACTGTGTTTGTCCCCCGATGGACAAATTTTCCGATTGCATTGCTGTTACGGCATCCTTATGGTCGCAATATGAGTCGACCCGTTATCAATATGCAGCAGCTTCACGCTGAAGATCCTCCGGTGATGGTTGCTACATTGGGCGAGTTCAGGCGTGTTTCAACCTGTGGCTGGGCGGTTCTGGTTTTTACCGGGCTGATCATGGGGGGGATCTGGGCATGGGGATCGGCAGCACAATGGCTTGTTCAGGCAGGCTTGCTCTGGATCCTGGTGTTATACGAGGCCAGAGGCTACCTGCCGTTTAACCGTAAATCTCCTGAAGCAGCGCTGTATCCAAGCTTGGGCCTGGCGAATCAGCTGACCATTCTGCGCGGCTGGCTCATCGCCTGCACCGGGGGGTTCCTGTTTCAACAATCACCACCGGGAGTCATTGCCTTTGTGCCCGCCGGGTTCTATGCGGTATCCGCCATTATCGATCGAATCGATGGCTTTGCGGCACGCAAGACGGGCCAGGTCAGCCAGATGGGGATGGAACTGGATACGGTATTCGATGCCCTGGGGCTGGCGATTGCACCGCTGCTGGCGGTCTGCTACGGCAAGATCCACTGGTCCTATCTGCTGGTCAGTTGTGCCTATTACCTGTTCCAATGGGGACTGAGTTACCGGCAGAAAAACGGTTTGCCCCTGTTTGCCCTCCAGCCCAAGCTTTCACGGCGCGCCATCGCCGGGTTCCAGATGGGCTTTATTGCGGTCGTGTTATTCCCCATGTTTCAGCCACCGGCAACCCGGATTGCCGGCTTCGCATTTATGCTGCCGGTGCTGACCGGCTTTCTGATTGACTGGCTGGTCGTGAGCGGCAGGATATCAGAACAATCGTTGATAAATCATAGCGTTCTGAAGCGCGGTGAAAAGCTCATCAGTTTCTTCATCCAGCCAGTATTACGCCTGCTCCTGGCCGGATTGCTACTGACAGGGTCACTTCGCCATACGGGAAACCTATCGGCTAGTCCGTTGATCCTGTATGTCATGCTCGCCTGCGGCCTGCTGATCCTGCTGGGGATCATGGGCCGTGCTGCGGCCCTGGTACTGGTTCTGCTGCTCGGATGGTATGGCGCGTCACATCCGCTCAATCTGCTTGAGGAGATGATCCTGCCGGCTGCTGTGTGGATTCTGGTGTTGGGAACCGGTTATTTCAGTTTGTCGACCTGGGATGATGATTGGGTGAATCGTTATGATGGTGCAGAATGAATAGATACAGGTTGGTTCAGGCGCTCACCTGGCTCTTTTCTTTAGCGCTGGTTCTCTGGATAGGTAAGAGCCTGCCATTAACGACAATCCTGGATTCGGTATCAGGCTTGTCCCTGACGCAATGGGCCCTCTGGTCGGTTCTTAATCTGGTGATCATCCTGGTTTATGTCCAACGCTGGCGCTGCCTGTCGGTCGCGGCAGGACTGGATATCACATTCAACCATCTGTTCCTGCTGCGCCAGGCCGGGCAGTTGATCAGCTTTATTACCCCGGGGCCCCAGTTCGGCGGTGAACCCTTACAGGTCTACTGGCTCTGGAAAAAATTCTCTGCTTCCGGCACATTGGCGATACTCTCTGTTGCGCTGGACAGGTTCTTTGAACTCTGGATCAACTTTGCCGTTCTGCTGCTGGGCCTTGTCATCCTGATGTTGACCCCGGCGCTGGGTCTCACCGACTTGCCGGTTCTGGCCACTGTGCTGGCGCTGATGATCCTGGTGCTGTCATGGAGCGGATGGTTCCTGATTTCACATCAGGAAAAAGTCTCTGGCTGGATAAAAAAACTTGCCCAGCGCTGGCAGCACAATCCGCAGATGGTCCACATGAACAGTCACTGGGATGATCTCGGCGCCCGCTTGCGCAGGTTAATTCGCTCGGAAAAGCCGTCCCTGAACCTGGCTTTGTTCCTCTCGCTGCTGGGCTGGGCCGGAATGATATTTGAGGTCTGGTTGCTGTTGAAGTTTTTTGCTATCGAGCCCGGCTTGACCGCTCTGGTATTGCTGGTGGTGGCCATGCGCCTCGCCTTTTTATTGCCCCTGCCGGGTGGGGTCGGCACACTGGAGGCCGCGATCTTCTGGGCCTTTACCGGTCTTGGTCTGCCCTTGACCGGCGCCGCCGCTGCGATCGCGATGATGAGATTACGTGATATCGTCGTGCTGCTGGTCGGACTCTTTGCTCTGCGGCGTATCCACCAGACCGGTCCGGCCGAAGTAATCCCGGTTGGCGGCAAAGAATAGCAGGTTTCCTGAATCAGCCTGCCGACGGCGCAGATTGAGCCACTCCTCCAGACCTTCCAGACCGGCCAGAGCTTTCGCCATGGTATCCAGGATATTGCCGATAAAGCGGTTATTCGCTGCGGACGGTATGGGCCCTGAGAAAAGTTGCCAGTCTGAATCCCCTTCGGCAAGGACCAGGTGTCCCTGCTCCTTTAACCAGCTCCCCAGAAGCTGACCGGTCTGACTGGCACGCCATTTCAAATCAGAAAAACGGCTATCCATGTCCCGGTGATAGGCCTCGGTTATCTCAAGGTCGCGCGGATGGACGGGTGAGAAGCTGGTTACTCCGGCAAAATTCAGACTGAAGTAATAGCCCCCGCCCGGTTTGACCAGATTCAGCAATCCCGGCATACACGCAGGGACAGGCAGAAGATCAATAATGGCATGACCGATCAGCAGATCGAAATATCCGGGCTCAAAAACTGAGGCAAGCTCCAGGATATCAGCGGCCAGCCACTGGATCGCGATCACTTTCTCATCTTTTTCCAGGGTCCAACGCGACAAACCGAACACTTCCATCCGGTAGCCATGGGCCCTGGCCCAAACAGACAATTCGTTTTCAGCGACCCGGGCAAAACCGGGTTCGAGCTCAACGGCAACATACTGACAATGGCCCAAAAGGCCGGCATCCAGCAGGCGAATGATCATTGAACCGGTCCCCGCCCCGATTTCCAGTATCATGAATCCATGGCTGCCGACCTGAGACGTCAGTGATGCAGCCAATGCCTGCCAGACGGATGGGTTCAGACTCCTGTCATCGATCGCCTGCTTGATGGCAAGGTATTCCGGGTAGTCAAAGGTTTCGTCTATCATGATTGCCGGTCTCGCACCTGAATGGTATTGATCAGAAACTCGCGAATTTTCCCGCAGCTTTCATCCCAGGTCGGGTGTTGCCGGTAATAGTTCCGGGCATTGCTGCTCATGCGTTTCAGCAGGTCTCGATCATTATTCAGCATGATCAACAATTCGCAAAGGGCTTTGCTGTCTCCGGGTTCCATCAGGTAGCCATTCCATCCATGTTTGATAATCTCAGCTGCCCCGCCGGCACGAGTCCCGATCACCGGGAGCCCGAACCCCTGCGCTTCGATGTAGACGATACCGTAGGCTTCATTCACCGAGGGGAGGACGAAGATATCGTTCTTCAGGTAGCAGGCTGTCAACCCGGTGCCGTTTAAGGCCCCGGTAAACTGAATCGACTGCCCGGGATGACTGCGGGTTATCTGTCGCCTGATCTGTTTCACATAAGCGGGTTCCATGTCGAGGCGACCCGCTATGGTCAGCCTGAAACAACCCCGGTCGATCCTCTCAAGGGCCTGCAAAAGAACATGCAGCCCCTTCTGGGAGATGACATTCCCCACATAAAGAATCTTCAGTTCCGGACTCTTGCTGTCTGCAATATCTGTCACCCGTTCAGGGAGCGACGGCACCAGATGATCAGCCGCGGGGACGGCAATGGTCTGTGGCGGGAGATCATCAGCGAGCAGTTCAGCAACCTTCTGCCGGGTGTTGCGGCTGTTGAGGATAAGACCGTCAGCGCTGTTGAGGTAGCGGCGTTCTGCCCACCGGGCCAGCAAACGACGCAGACAGAGTTGCGGCCTGCTGCTGTCGAGCAGGTGAACGAGGGAGACAACGGGACAGTTCAAACGGGATTTCAGCGCGGAATTAATCTTGAATACGCGGGGATAAACGAGTTCGTCCTGGATGAGGATGTCCAGCTGAGCGCAGCTGATCTCCTCGGGGATGCCCCTGGAGATCAGGTCACCGGCATAGCTCCCCTGTGGAATGCTGATGATGTCGACCCGGTCACCCTGGCGTTGCAGGTAGGACATCAGCTGACGGTCATACAGGTACCCACCACTCTGGCTGTTGATATCACCGTAGATCAGCAGGCCGACATGCATCCGCACCGCTTAATAGTGCTGCTGGTAGGAGGCCCAGCAGCTGTCATTCTCCCAGAGTTTGACGCACAAGGTTCCTGCGCCGGGCGGCTTGATCCCCTCCAGCAATTTCTGCCAGATGATACGGCAAAAGTGTTCCAGACTCGGGTTGAGTCCGCTAAATTCAGGCAGGTCATTCAGCAGGCGGTTCTGAAAATATTCAACAGTCAGGGTCAGAACCGATTCGATATCGACAATATCCACCAGGTAACCATGCTGGTCGAGTTCAGTGTGCTCGATGCTCACTTCAAATACGTAATGGTGGGCATGGGGCTGGTTTTCACGGCCCCAGTCACCACCGATGAGAAAGTGATTGGCAATAAAATCACGCTTGACTGCAATGCTGTACATATCAAAGCCTCCGCAATGAAGGTTGTCAGTGAGCGTAGGTCAGAATCACCTGCAGGATCTTGTCAGGGGAGTCGTCAAGGAGCCTGTATGCCTCATGGGCGGAAGCGTATGCGACCCTGTGGGTGATCAACTGTTGCGGTTTGATCGACCCGATCAATTCCAGGGCCGTGACAAAACGACGTTCGCGGTCCCAGCGTCCGGTGAGTTCGGGACTGATGGAACTGACCTGACTGCTGATGATCTCGATACGTTCACGGTGAAAGCGGCCACCCAGATCCAGGGTCACCGGTTTGCTCCCATACCAGCTGCCGACCACAATACGACCCGTGTAAGCACACAGATTCAGGGCCAGATTAAGGGCATCGGTTGCGCCGCTCAGTTCAAGAACCAGGTCGGCCCCATGCCCGGGAGTATCATGCAGTGCCGACGTCATGGTTCCCATATCTTTTTCACTATCCGGGTCGATGGTATTATCAATTCCCAGTTGTAGAGCCGCGTCACGCCGCAGCTGGAAAGGCTCAAGGGCATAGCGGGCTGAGAGCGGGAAGCGCGAGAGGATCGCTGAGACCAGCAAACCCACCACGCCCTGCCCCAGGATCACAACATGATCACCCAGTGCCGGTTTTGCATCCAGGACCAGGTTGACCGCTGTTTCCATGTTGGCGAGAAATACCGCGGCTTCAGGGTCGATTGTATCGGGTAATTTCACCACCGCCCTGGCTTTGCAAATGTAATGCGACGCATGGGGTTGCAGGGCGAAGACAAGACTGCCAATCAGCCCTTGGTCGACCTTATGCCCGGCGGCCTCAACCCGTCCGACATTGGCATAGCCGTACTGTAAGGGATAGGTCGTGGACTGGTTTGCCAGGCATTCCATGTTTGCGTCGAGGGCCTGATCCTGTGGCAGCTGTCCCCGGTAGACCAGCATTTCCGTCCCGGCGCTGATCGCGGAGCAAAAGGTGCGTACCAGGATTTCATCTGGGCCCGGCTCACAAAGTTCCTGCTCCCGGTCTTCCACAGAGTATGGAGCGGTAAACCAGAGCTGTTGGCTTTTTATCATGACCCTATCCCGTAGTGAATGTCACCCCAGACGATGAGATCATTGCCGAGGCGTTCTGTAAACAGGGGATCGATATGCAGCCGTTCGTCCGGGGTGGTGGTGACAAGGTCATTGATCGCCTTGTATCCGCCCAGCAGGACGGGTGCAACAGTCATGACCACCGCGTCTACCAGACGAGCCCTCAGGAATGACGAGATGACCGTGGCGCCACCTTCCACCATCAGACTTTTTATACCCCGCTCTAAAAGCAGTTGCAGTGCGGCGTCCAAAGGGACAGATGCTGTGCCTGCATCGATCAGGGGGATGATTTCGGCTCCGGAAAACTCAGTATCTGAACGGCTGCGGGTTGTCAGTATCCAGCATTGCTTGTCAGGATGCTGGCAGAGGCGTGCAGATTTTGGCATCCTGAACAAAGAATCCAGAACGATAGGCTGCGGGTTTTCTCCCTGCCATTCTCTGACCGTAAGTTGTGGGTCATCGGACAGTACGGTCTCTATCCCGACCAGGAGACCACCATGGAGGCTTCTGAGTTGATGGGTCAGACATTTGGAATCAGCACCACTCAGCGCCACTGTCTGCCCACGTCTTGTGGTGATGCTGCCGTCCCAGCTCTGGGCATAGGAGAGGGTAACAAACGGGCGGATACCCGATTGAAATGACTCTTTACGGGTCGTTAGCCAGTCTTCAATTTGTTGGTTGAGGCTCATGCAGTGCGTCGCTTGCTGTGACCGTTCTGATGTTTTTGAGGTTCAACACGTGGCTTTTTCGGAACATAACTGCATATTTTACGTGGCTATAGCTGTCAGGTAAAGATTATTGTATCGCTGATGGGAAATGGCCTTTCACCAACTGGCGCATCGGGAAGGTTGCCGCCCGGCCACACGCTCTGCGCTGTCCTGACCGCATAAATCAGGCTTCGGACTGGCTCACTTGTTGGTAGAAGGTCCCAGGGGATTAATGGTGGGTTCGGCCTGCCGACAGTGCTCGGCGTTCCAATCGAAACGGCGTCCGAATACTTCGACTGTCAACCCGTTGTCACCACATGCCACGACTTTCCCTGCATACAATGACTCGAGATTTTGCACGAACCTGTTCTGGCCGGTCTCAACCTCCTGGCAAAGGCTCGTTAACTCATCTTTGTTCATTTCGTGTCTCCTTTTTGCCAAAGTATAAACGTTTGGCCTTTTCGCATGCACTATTATCGCATGTGTGCCACCTTCAAGAGCTGACTATCACTTTCTGCATTTTCCCAGGTGTTCAGGTTGGCAGCAATATAAGTTAATCACAAACCCTGGCACACAAGACTCCTGTGCACTGCTTTCGGCTTACTTCACCTTGTTATTCGACGAGACCCCGGATTCAGGGCCTCGCACGAAGTCATTACTACGTTCTCGGCCGTCCACAGCCCACAGCATTCCGATGGCCCAGATACACAGGCCAAAAGCGACGACCAGGACTGCGACGGCGACGCCATAGTTACCGAACAGATCCGTCAGGGTGATCTGCCCCACGTTGGTGGGATCATACAAGATGGGGATGAGCGTCTCGTGCCACTGGGCGAACAGAGCCGTGCCGGCCAGTCCACCCAGCAGGGCGAAGATTGCATCCATGCGTCCCTCGCCGGCAGCCGCCCAGATGGTGCCAGGGCAGTACCCGGACAACCCCCAGCCGATGCCGAAGATTATTGCGGCCAGTCCCGTGGCGACGATGCTGGTA
The DNA here is from genome assembly GCA_051305855.1 of Desulfuromonadales bacterium. Classification (GTDB taxonomy): domain Bacteria; phylum Desulfobacterota; class Desulfuromonadia; order Desulfuromonadales; family BM103; genus M0040. The sequence goes on along the minus strand of JBPPMB010000009.1, from coordinate 5,450 downwards.
GGCAGTGGCAAGATGCGCCCCACACCGACCGCCTGGAGCCCGAAGAGGCCCACGGCGGACAAGGCCACCGTGAGGAGCATGAAGCGGGGGATATCCGCGTCCAGCATCAGGTGAGAACGGGCCATGCGATGGGCGTCAGTGGCGCCGATGCGCTGGATGACGAAACCGAAGGCTATCCCCGAAAAAAGTCCCAGCCAGATATTGGTCATTGGTTATCCTCCCTTCCCACGCTCCTGCCGAAGAGCAGCCGGGCCGTGAGCATGGCCACGGCAAAAATAACGGCGCCGAAATATAGACCGCTGATGGCCAGTTGCGTCGATCCGGAGATGAAAAGTCCCAGGGTACATCCGCCGGCCAGCCGCGATGCGAAAAGGATCAAAAAGCCGGCAAAAAAAGTGGCTGCGTACCGTTTGACCCGGCTCGTTCCGAAGCGCTGCTGCCAGATGGGCGGCATATCGCGCACCGGGATTTTTTTCGATGTCCGTCCGGCGATAAAGCCGCCTATGGCCATCCCCAGCACAAAGGTAAAGAGCCACGAGCCGGGGCCGGGAATGGCCTGGTAGTGGGCCTTTGACGCTGCGTATTCAGGCGCCATCCACGCAAACAAGCCATTGAGGGTGCTGACGAAGCCGCTGGACGAGGCCGGGGGCCCGTAAGAGGCGAAAATAAAAACGACGATCCCAGACAGGGCAAACGCCGCCGGGATCCAGTGCCAGTAGGGGATACGCGTTCTGTTGTTGGATTCCATAGTCCTTATCCTCCGCAGGAGACGTAGCCGCTTTTGGAACTGCTGCCGCCTCCGGATGGTGCGGCAGAGCCGCTTTTCGGGGTCGTCATTGCTGGCCGGTTGAAGGTGGCGGATGGGGATGTCGTCCCCGGCAGGGGAGCGTCGGAGATGACGTTTTCCGCGGTTTCAACCGGGTAGTAATAGCGTTTATTGCCCCACTCCATCCACGAGTGATCATAGAGCATCACGTCCTCAAAGCCTATGAGCCGGAGGATGAAATACCCGAAGGAGCCGCGACGGCCCGATTGGCAGTAGGTAATCACGGCCCGGCCTGGGTTGAAGCCGCTGTAGAGTTTTTGCAGCTCCCCGTAAGGCTTGATCGATTTGCTCTCGAGGTTGGTCCAGTTGAGGGTGTAGTCGCTGTTGTATGCAGAGGGGACATGCCCCAGCTTGAGCACCGTTCCGTCCAGCGCTGGTTTAGGCATTTCTCCCAGATATTCGTCCCGGGACCGGACATCCAGGATCTGATAATAGGGATCAGCGAGCCGCGGCAGCAGGTACTCGGCCCTCGCCCATTTGCGCAGGTTGATTTCGTCCGCGGGGGCCTGATAGAGAACTGCCTCAGCCTCGCGTGGTGCAGCGACCGTTTCGCCACCGGCGTCGATCCAGCCGTCGATGCCGCGCTCCAGCACCTTCATGTTCTTGTGGCCGAGCAGATCAAGAACCCAGAAGAGGTAGGAACTGGTGGCGCCGCCGTCGCGTTGCACCGAATCGTAAAGCACCAGGGTGTCGTTCCGGGCGATACCGTGCTCGCCCAGCAGTTGCTGGGCCCGTGCGATCCCCACGAACACCTCGCCCATATTGTTGGCGGTATCGACCTGCTGGAATAACTCCCAGGACATGAGGATGGCGCCGGGAATCAGCGCCCCGGCAACGTCTTTGTCCGATCGGACATCAACGACGACAAGGCTGGTGTCGTCCTTGTGGGCCTTCAGCCACTCGCCGGTCGCCAAAAAATGTGCGTTGGGATAATCCTTACCGGCCCCGGCTCCGGTTGCCGAAGCCACCGACCAGTAGAGGCCGAGCAGCAAAATCGCGGCGATCACCACATAGCGAATCCTTTTTCCGTTTTTCATCTCTTTTCTCCTTTGTGCCGAGCATGTCGTCTTCAATGGTTGCGCGTCGGACTAACGTCAGTCTTGTTCAATCATCCTTTCGGGGCCCCCGGTCGAATTCGACGATCCTGGCAAAGTCCCGGTCCGACCCCTTGCGGACCCGATGATACAGTGGGCTTTCTTTTTCGACCCGTCCCCCCATGTCATAGGTGAAATCGGCGACCGCCACATGGTTCAGCCAGTATCCGGTCAGCACCGGTCCCGCACCGTTGTAACCGGAGTGAAAATGAACAAAGACGTCCTGAGGCTCAGGCCGCGTGTTTCGCCAGGCCTCGGGCGTTTCCGGAAAAAATACCGGATTGATTCGCTCCGTGGCGGGGATGGCGATATCAGCCTGGGGCAGCGTCGTCCGCACCGCCGTTCCTTCGTACAGTTTGGCGCCGTCGGGCATGTCCGAGCTGTAGAAGCGGCGTTCATTGAAACAGACAAATTGCAACCGACTCAGGTCCCGAGGATCCTCCGGTCGAAAATAATAACCCACGAAGGGCCCGAATCCGATCATCCGGCCATCATGCACCTGCTCCAGTCGGGCCATATAGCCATGGGGAATAACAACGCCGTCCGGTGGAGCCCCTTCGGCCCCATGGTCGGACTGACAGCCGGACAGCAACGCCGCAGACGTCCAGGGCAGAAGCAGAGCCAGGATTATCGTTTTAGAGATGCCAGCTTTCATTTCATAACGACCCTATCCTTGTTGATGCCTGCGTGATTTATCCATGCAATGATGACTCGCGATCCATTGGGGCGCGCAATTTACCATTACATCGACATGAGCCAGAAAATCTTTCAACGCAATTGAGCGATGACCTTTTTGAGCTTCAACTGGATCTCTTTGGCGACACTCTGCAATTCCGGATTTCGTATCGATTGCATGGAAGCCAGCGGATCCACGGCCGCCACGTCGATAGTCCCGTCCGCCAGTTCCTGAACAATGACGTTGCAAGGCAGCATGGTGCCGATCTTGGATTCGGCTTGTAATGCCTGGTAGGCAAAGGGCGGATTGCAGGCGCCGAGGATGGTGTATTTAGGAAAATCAACATTTAACTTCTTCTTGAGGGTCGCGGTGACATCAATTTCGGTGAGGATGCCAAATCCCTCCTTTTGCAACTCTTCGGTGACATCCGCAATGGCTTTCTCGAAACTCGAAGTGAGGTTTCTCTCAAAATAATAAGACATGGTCGGTCTCCTTTTCGCCGGTGCCGGGGCCTGGTCGCCGCCCCTGGTCCTACTCAATTTGTAATGATAACTTTCAGCGCCTGCTCCTGCATGGCATTGCCAAAAGTTTCGTAAGCCTGCATGACATCCTGCAAAGCGAAGTGGTGAGTCACAAGTTGCTCGGGGTGGAGCTTGCCGGAGACCACGGTTTTCAGCAGCATCGGCGTCGTCACGGTGTCGACCAGACCGGTGGTGAGGGTGATGTTGTGGGACCAGAGTTGGTCCAGATTCAGTTGCACCGGCTTGCCATGCACGCCAATGTTGGCGATATGGCCGCCGGCGGTCACGATGGCCTGGCAGATGTCGAAACTGGCGGGGATTCCTATCGCTTCGATCGCCACGTCCACGCCTTTGTTGTCGGTTAGCTCCAGGATCTTTTCGACCGCTTTGCCATTTTCGTTGTTGATGACCTGAGTTGCGCCGAACGTCCTGGCAACCTCTAGCCGGTTGGCGTCGATGTCAATCATGACTATTTCCGCGGGTGAGTAGAATTGCGCGGTCAACAGCGCCGCCATACCGATTGGGCCACTGCCGACAATCGCTACCGTGTCTCCGGGTTTGACATGTCCATTGAGAACACCGAGTTCGAACCCGGTCGGCAGGATATCGCTCAACATGACCAGCGCTTCCTCGTCCGCCCCGGCGGGGATCGGATAGAGGCTGTTGTCGGCAAAGGGAATCCGCACGTATTCGGCTTGCGTCCCGTCAATCAGATGCCCCAGGATCCAGCCGCCCCCGTTTTCGCAATGGGAGTACATCCCCTTCTTGCAGTTGCCGCATCTCCCGCAGGAGGATATGCAGGAGATCAGAACCGGGTCGCCCGCCTTGAAGTTGGCAACGCCGGCGCCGACCTGTTCGATGATACCGACACCTTCGTGGCCCAGGATGCGGCCTTCGGTCACCGTGGGCACATCCCCTTTCTTGATATGCAGATCCGTTCCGCAAATGGTCGTTTTAGTGATCCTGACGATGGCGTCTGTCGGGTCCGAGATGACCGGCTTGGGCTTGTCCTCCAGGGCCAGTTTCCCTGAACCGTGGTACACGAGTGCCTTCATGGGTGTGGCTCCTGTTTCCTTAAGGTTTGACGCGCTTTCAAACATTTTGGTCCGGCTATTATATCCGTTCCTCTGTGCTGGCGCTTCTGTTCTCTTGCCTTATTTTGCGGAATGGTTTTCTTTGGTACTACAGTCTCATGATTGCGAACGGCAGCCCCTCCTGCCAGAAGATCTTTGTCTAATGTCAGCAGCGAATACATAGGGATCCGGAATAACTCTGATTTCACAGAATGTACGACTGTGCTTGATGTTTTCAAGTTAGAAATAATGCAACTAAAGAGCCGCAAAATATCCGTGCATGGCATGAGTGCAACTATTTGATTGTCAAGCAAAAAATGAAACGGCAGGATGTGGCGAGCAGAGGAATCCGTGAGCATAGTCCGTTATATTCAACGGAACCGCCATATATGGCGGATTAAGCCTAGAAAGAAGTCTGGCTCTTTACTCGGTGTGCTCAGATTGGCTAATGCCAATTCTTACTGGACCTGACAATTAGTAAATGGACACCCGTTTCCAGGTGGCCATCATTTTGTTGATTAATGAGCGACTTAAATGTCTCTATCAATAACATGCCTGATTTCGTCTCAGCAGTGGTAAGTTATGAGAAACGATAGTTCATTGATCGGCCAACACCTCACGCACTTTAGACGTCAACTCTTCAAGTGAGAAAGGCTTTTGCAGGAAAGGTGTCTTATCTTCGATGACCCCTTGGCTTGAGATAATATCGGCAGAGTAACCGGACAGGAAAAGAACCTTCATGTCAGGTCGAAGAGGCATTAATTTTTCTGACAATTCCTTGCCGTTCATGACCGGCATGATTATATCGGAAATCAGCAGATGTATCGGCCCCGGGTGTTCCTCGACAAGAGTTTGGGCACGAGCTGTTGTGGCTGCAGCCAGCACCGTGTAGCCGCTCTCTTTGAGCATGGACGTCAACAGTTGAAGGAGCATCTTGTCATCTTCAACGAGCAGGACTGTTTCAGTGCCGTGAAGAAGTGGTTTTTCTGCTGTTTTCTGTTTCGCTTCAACAGCCTTGCTCGTCCGGGGAAGATAGATATTGAATGCCGTCCCCAGCCCCGGTTCGCTGTAGACGGTTATAAATCCCTGATTCTGCTTGACCGCACCATATACGGTGGCCAGTCCCAGTCCAGTTCCATAGCCAACGTCTTTTGTGGTGTAGAATGGCTCGAAGATATGGCTCTGAGTCTCCTTGTCCATGCCGCAGCCATCGTCACTCACTGAAATCAGGACATAATCACCAGGCACGACATTGTAGGG
>JBPPMB010000208.1:0-3633 GCA_051305855.1 Desulfuromonadales bacterium | reverse complement strand
CCGTTTCGACGCGATGGTCATCAGCCAATCATCTTTATGCAGTGCGGGCCGGTCCGGCACAGCGCCGCCAAAGCTGAAACCGCCCCTGCGCAACTGGAGGTCTGGCCCAAAGACCTCCCCGCTCCTGATATCCCCCCTGACTCACCTATTCAGGAGGTGTTCCGTCTCCTGACTATCGACACCAAACGCAATAGTGTCATTGCCGAGGATGTTTTAGCCACTTACCGCGAAGGACGTAAGGTGCTGGTCCTGACTGAACGAACCGAACATTTACCCCTGTTGCACGCTTCTCTTGAAAATGAAATCGAGCACTGCTTTGTTCTGCACGGCCGCTTATCAAGAAAACAGCGAACTACGGTGTTGGCTGAACTGGAAACTTTGGACCAGTCATCCCCGAGAGTGCTCCTTGCTACGGGCCGACTGATCGGCGAGGGATTCGACCATCCACCCCTCGATACATTGGTTCTGGCAATTCCGGTTTCCTGGAAAGGGACTCTGCAGCAATATGCCGGTCGGTTGCATCGTGAGCATATTTATAAACAGGATGTACGCATCTACGATTATATTGAAAAAGACCAGCCGCAACTTGCCAGGATGTGGGATAAACGCCTGAGAGGTTATAGGGCCATGGGGTACAAAATCATGCAGTATTGATTGATACCTTCGTCTTTTTTGCGTGGTTTATCACTTGCTTGGATGATGTAATAACTTTCGTCCCACAAGTCACCCCTCGTTTGCGCACCCAGCATAAAGCCAAGCGACGCCTGATGGAGGTGTTAGATGGACTGGAGGTGGATCGTAAGCTGATTGAATGTTGAACCGTTTTTTGCTTGCAAAACCCCTTTGCGGGAACTAGGTAGAAGGTCTTTTGCCTTCTTGATCTCTTGCGAATTTGCTAGTCTGTCGAGTATTAAGTGTGGCCGATGACCGGACCCTTCGGTCGTTCGTCAATGACGGTTACGTGAAGCTTTTGAGCGAAAGAGCAGAACCCTTGTGATCGTACTTGTGATTGCTTGGTCTTACACAGTATTGAGATGTTAAAACTGCGAGTTGTTGAACGGGTCGCGCATGGTGGGCACAATATCCCCGCCAGTGACAGGGGGGGGATTTGATTTGTTGGCCTTTGGGATCGAAAACCTCAATACGTTTCTCATAATGGAGACTGCCGATGACTGAAGAGGGGGCCCTGGCGGTATTCGAGGATTACCGGATTCGCAGAATATATGATGAAGATTCGGAAACCTGGTTCTTTTCGGTGGTGGATATCATAGCTGCGCTGATTCAGCAATCTGATTACCAGGCCGCACGCAAGTACTGGAACAAGCTTAAGGAAAGACTAAAAAAAGAAGAAAACGAGTCGGTGACAAATTGTCACCGACTGAAATTGGAGGCGGCTGACGGAAAGAAGTATCTGACCGACGTCGCCAGTGCCGAAACCCTGCTGCGGCTGATCCAGTCGGTCCCCAGCCCCAAGGCTGAACCGATAAAGCTCTGGCTGGCCAAGGTAGGTTACGAGCGCATGCAGGACATGACTGATCCGGCGCGGTCCCTTGACAGGGCCCGCGACTACTGGCGGCAACACGGGCGCAGTGAAAAGTGGATTCAGCAGCAGATGATGGGGCAGGAAACCCGTAACAAACTCACCGACTACTGGAGTGATCACGAGATCCAAGGTGAGCAGGAATACGCCATTTTGACTAATATTATTCATCAGGAATGGAGCGGCGTATCGGTCAAGGGACATAAGAATCTCAAAGGGCTTAAAACTCAAAATCTCCGTGATCATATGAGCGAAGCTGAGCTTATTTTTACTGCCCTTGCGGAACTCTCCACCCGCCAGATTGCTGAGAGCGTCGATGCTACAGGTCTGGCCGAAAATACCGAGGCTGGTCAGAAGGGCGGACGCATCGCCAAAAAAGCACGTCGCGACCTGGAACAGAAAACCGGCAAAAGTGTGGTGACAGGCGAGAACTTTTTGCCACCAGGTAAAGATGTGAAGGTCGTGAAGGATTCATGAATTCCTTGAGAATATCTGCTAGAAAGTGAGAGTGGCAGGGGTGAGCAAATGATCAATCGATCCGCAAACCTTCTGAAAAGATTTCGATCGGATTCATTATGAAAGTTGCATGGCTGACGGATGTCCATCTTGAATGGTTAAATCAAAAATCCCGAAGAACTTTCTTTGAGGCAATTGCTGAAGAACGGCCTGAGTGCATCCTGGTCGGTGGTGATATTTGTAATCCCGAGTACCTGGAACCTTGGCTGCTAAAGCTACAGAAGAAAGTTCCGGTACCAATTTATTTCGTATTGGGGAATCATGACTATTATGGCGCCAGCCTTTGTGAAGTGCGGGAATTAGCAAGAAGCATCACGAAAGCTCATGACGAAATATGGTGGCTACCTTCAACAGGCGTAGTCCCATTCACCGATGATGTCGGACTGGTTGGACACGGCTGTTGGGGGGACGGGTGCGCTGGATCTTTCTTTGACTCTCCACTGTCGCTCAACGATTTTAGATACATCAAAGAGTTGACAGGTCTGGGCAAGCATGAACAGCTTGAGCAGGTCCGTCAGCTTGGAGCGGAGGCTGCTGACTATCTGTCAGAATATGTCGAAGAGGCAGCAACAAGATTCGGAAAGGTCATCGTGCTGACTCATGTGCCTCCTTTTCCGGACGCTTGCCTGTATATGGGGAAACCCTCGGAGGAAGGCCTCCCGTTCTTTTGCTCTAAGACTGCAGGTGACGCTCTGAAGGCGGTCGCTGCAAACAATCCTGAAACACAATTACTGGTCCTGTCCGGACACACACATGATGCGGCCGATGTACAAGTAGCTGAAAACCTGCGATCTATTGTCGCAGATGCTGAGTATGGCCGACCGACCTTCAGGATTATTGAGTTGCTGGACATGTTCGATATCTGAAATTTTGTATGAAGCGTTTGCGAAAAACTGCAAATTTCACCTGTTTTTGTGAATGATCAATACCGTAAGGATATAAATTCACGTCAAGGTAATTTATAGTGCGCATATTACGAGCTAGAGTGTTCAATGCGAACAATTTGACACCGCACTCCGGTTACTGAACGGCTGTCTGAACATAGCGGCTGCGCCAAAGTTCAACTTGATGGTTGTGGAAGAACGTCATGGATACAGATGCTTTTTCGATTATGGCTTATCGTGTAATTGGCCACTCCGCTCGGGGTTCCGATACGCTAAAAGCCGAGCTCGGGGCGCTGAGCCGAAATTACAAAAACGAGGATGATTGGGTGCGAGCTGCGCAAAATCATCTTCAGCAAATAGCAAATGATCCTGAGGCTTATGTGGATTACTGGAATCTAGAGGAAGCGGAGGGGCTCTCTGCAACCTGTATCCAGAAGATTGCCGTGGAGCTGAAAGACCAGTGTAAAAGTATTTTGGCGACACCTTTGAGTGACCGTGGCAAGCGGGAATGGTGATGAAGATGAAATCGATCCGAGAGATGCTGAAGGGGCTCACCCTTGAAGACCTGCGTGAATGGGCCGGCAGCAAGATCTATAATCGCGGCAAGGAATATGTATCGTGCGTATCGCAGCTGTCGCGCACCGAGGACGGTACTCTGGTTGCCTGGGTGTCCGGCAGTGATGAGTATGCAAC
>JBPPMB010000185.1:0-4522 GCA_051305855.1 Desulfuromonadales bacterium | reverse complement strand
AGACTTTACCAGGCGGACGAAAACCGGCGATTGAAGGTCTGTTATCCCGACCGCAAGGAACTCTCGGCAATCATCAATGTCCACAGTAAAGTCCTCATCATTGACGATGCCCTGCTGACCATCGGCTCCGCTAATCTCAACAACCGTTCCATGGGATTCGATACGGAGTGTAATCTCTCCTTGTCCGCCGAAGGTCAATTTCATATCCAGCAAGCAATCACCGGACTTCGTCATCGCCTGCTGGCAGAACATCTGGGGACAACTGCGGAAAAGGTTTCTGTCTGTCTTGAGGAGACCGGGGGGCTGTTCGCCACCCTAGGCGCACTGAACCATGGTGAACGCTCGCTGCAGGAGCTGCCGAGAACGGAAAACCCCACTATTGCAGAGACCCTTTCGGCAAGCGAAATTATCGATCCTGAACGACCCATAGGGATAGAACCTCTGCTTGATTACTTCGGTGTCGGCACAGAGCATCCTGACAACGCGGTATCGATCAAGCAGAGGGCCTGGCGGTTTGCCGCAGTGATCATGTCAGCAGGACTGCTGGCCATCCTCTGGCGCTGGTCACCACTCAGGCAATGGTTGACGATGGATAACCTGCTGGCGGTAGCGGACTATATCCGCGAGAGTCCCATGACCACACCGATGGTCCTGGTTCTTTATGTCGCCGGCAGTTGCCTGATGTTCCCGATAACCCTGTTGATCCTCGCAACGGCACTGAGTTTCGGCCCCTATATGGGGTTTACGCTGGCCTTCACCGGCAGCATGCTCGGCGGGCTGGCGAGCTATTACATGGGGCGCTGGCTGGGTCGGGACGTGGTTCAAAAACTGGCCGGCAAGAAGATCAACCGCTTGAGCCGCAAACTCGCCCGGCGCGGCTGGCTGGCGGTGGCGGTGGTTCGCATCATTCCGATTGCCCCCTACACGATTGTCAATATGGTCGCCGGTTCGACGCATATCTCGACCCGCTCCTTCCTGATTGGCACAGCTGTTGGCATGGGCCCGGGCATCCTGGCGATCATGCTCTTTGAGGGAGGGCTGGAGAAAGTGGTTCGTGAGCCAGGCTTGCTGAGCGTGGTTGTGTCCATTTTTGCTCTGATCTGTGCCGCCTTGGTCCTGATCTTCTGCAAGAGATGGCTGTTATCTCGCGAGAAAAGCCATGACAAGTAAGGCATTGCGCCTGGCGACCTTTCAGTTCGCTAGCACCAACCTGGTGATTGTTGGTCACATCCGCGAGACACAGAAGACGTCGCCGGACTAAAGGCTATTGAGCAATTGCCGTGCCGCGGTCTGGACCGGGTCCCAGACCGGAGAAAACGGCGGGGCATAACTGAGGTCGAGATCGACCAGATTCGCGACCGTCATTCCGGCGGTCACGGCGGTGGCGATTATGTCGATCCGCTTGGCGGCCCCTTCCATACCGACAATCTGCGCACCAAGCAAACGGCCACTGCCTTTTTCCGCCGTCATTTTCACAGTAATTGTCCCGGCACCGGGGTAATAACCAGCACGGGTTTTGGTTTTGATCGTTGCTGTGGCATAGTCGGCACCAAGCTCCTGCAGCTCCATCTCCTGAAGACCGGTCCTTGCCACTTCGACCTTGCAGATTTTACTGACAGCCGTCCCAACGACCCCGGGAAATATAGCGTTGCCCCCGGAGAGATTCGTCCCGGCAACCAAACCCTGTTTGTTGGCAACCGTTCCGAGGGCGACATAGAACGGTTGTCCGGTCAAGCGGTGCACGGTGGCGACACAATCCCCGGCAGCCCAGATGTTTGCTGTTCCGGTCCGCATGCGTTCGTCAACCTTGATGGCGTTCTTGGCGCCCAGCTCGATCCCGGCGGTTTCGGCTAGCTCCGAATTGGGGCGCACACCCATACCAAGGATGACCAGGTCAGCCGGCAAGGTTCGTTGATCCGTTATGACGGCCTTAATCCTGCCGTTGGATGATTCGAAGGCCTTGAGTTCTTCTGACAGATACAGTTTGACGCCAATATCCCGCAAAGCCTGGGAAACCAGCCCTCCCATGTCAGGGTCAAGGGTGTCCATCACCTCACGGCTGCGCTGGACCAGTGAGACCTCGAGATTTTGCCGCATCAGCGCCTCGGCCATCTCCAGGCCGATGTACCCGCCCCCGATCACGACCACCTGCCGTGGATTGTTCTGCTCGAGAAACGTTTTGATTCGGATCCCTGATGCCAGAGTGGACAACCCGAATATCCCTTCGGCTCCGGCATCCGGAATATCCGGACAATATGGGCTAGCACCCGTTGCTATCAACAGTTGATCAAAAGGTTCGAAGATGTCTTTACCTTCATCATTGCGGATCATTACGCGTTGTGCTTTTGGATCAATGGCGACAACTTCGTGTCGAGTCCGGACATCGATCACATATTTGTCCCGGAAGACTTCAGGGGAGCGGGCAATGAGGCTGTCAACCTCATCGATCAAGCCACCGATGTAGTATGGCATGCCGCAGGCTGAATACGATGTGTAATCAGTCCTCTCCAAGACCAGTATGTCGCGGTTAGGCTCGACACGCCGGATCTTTGATGCTGCACTCATTCCGGCTGCATCCCCGCCGATAATGACAATACGATCTTTTGTCATAGACCCTGCCTCCTGCGAAATGCATGGAGGAACGTGTTAATTATTCCTCAAACAAGCATCGTCTGCTCCCGAATTGAGGTATTGGTTCAATGCTTGAGCCGTTTTGACACCCAGTATGTAGGTTTGACCTCCGAACTGAACCGTTCGACGAACTCACCAAGCTGCTCTTCGCTTAGATGCACGACCGTCTTATTTTCCAGAATAATATGGTGCTGGCGTTCTTCGGCGAGCAGGTGATAGATCCGGTTTGCTTCGTCCTCGCCCTGAAGACATTTCTTTATTATCAGGCTAACAGGGTCTGAAATCTCTTTGCCTTTCATAGTCGTATCCTTTCTCAACTCGTCATTTCAGACATTATACACCATGCCTAATCGCGGTGGACTTTATGCAAAATATTCCGTTTTGGCTCTTTTGCAAAATCTTCCTGGCTCAGGATGCCGATGCGCATCGCATATTGCGTCATTTCCACAGAACTATTCAAAGAGAGCTTCTTCTTAATGGATGTCCGGTGCTTTGCGACTGTTTTGGGACTGATACAGAGAACGTCAGCAACCTCACGGGTGATTCCGCCATGTGCAATCAACCTGAATACTTGTTTTTCCCGGTCGCTAAGTTCCTGGTAATCACCCAGGCAGTCTTCCCCAAGATCCCGGTGTTCCAAATAAAAATTTATGATTGTCGGGCTCAGTTCCCGGCTCAGTATGTACTCATCCATATGGATTCTGCGGAGCGCATTCACAACCTCTTTCAAGGGTGTGCTTTTCAACAGGTAACCGCGCGCACCTGCCTTTAAAGACTGATAAACGAACACCTCGTCACTACGATTACTATAAACAATAATTGCAACCTTCGGGTTCTCGCCATGAATCAGTCGAATCGCCTCCCTGCCGCTCATGTCAGGCAAGGCTAAATCCATCAGGACCACATCCAGCGGCCTGTTCCTCACTTGCTTAAGACCATCTTGGGCGTTATTGGCATAGGCTACGATGTCTAAATCGGCATAACCCATCAGGAAGCTTTCCAGGCCTTCTCTAACCACAGGCTGTTCGTCGATAAGTAGAATATTCAACATTTCCATGATGTTACCAGCAATAAAGACAGAGGCAGACAAAGGAATAGAGGCTTTGTGGTTGAGAATGCAGATCAACTAAAAGTTATATATTTTAGCAGGTTATATTTTAAAAACAATTTAAGGGAGCATAATTCTACCGCCAGGAGTAGCAATGTTCTCATAGCGAGGTCTCTGTTTGAGAGTTATTCTTGGTAAGAATTGTACGACATAAGGAAAGGAGAGAAGCATGGCTACTAAATATTCTGACCGATTTTCTGAAGCGACAAAAGAACTACAGCAAAAATCCGGCTTTGTCTGCGAAACCTGCAATAAAGCCTATTCCAGGGATGAAGCAGTGAAGAAAGACATGGCCTGCTGTAATCGAACCCTGAAAGAATCGTTACAAGAAAGCTCTGGCCCATAAATAATAGAGGGTTAAGACTGTTGCCACCCATAAAATGTGGATCCCGGAATAACTGACTATTGCACTGTTGCACTGTTGCGAAGGTGGCGTTTGCTGCCTTAATTTTTTGCCCTGAAAGCAGGGAGATGCGTTTTAAGTAGAAACAAGCCTATGAAGAAAATTCAGGGCCCAACTTGATGAATGAATTCTATAAGTTACGATTGACGAGACGAAAATTGCCGTCTTATTGAACACGATCAATCAGGCACTCAGAAGATCCATGAGCGCGTATTTGCGTAGTTGTTTTTTGTGGTATGTTGATCAAACTTTTACGAAACCACACGTTTATTTATCTTGAATGAATCGATATGCTTACAACCATCGAAGGCTTGCTGCGAATGGCAGGTCTGAGATTAACCTCCTGAAGGTTAGAACCTTACCCTACAGTCACACTCCTG
>JBPPMB010000109.1:0-2447 GCA_051305855.1 Desulfuromonadales bacterium | reverse complement strand
ACGGCGCCCGCAGAGATCTGAACCTGCCGCCCGTGGAGACCCTGACCCTCAGCCCCGCTCAGCTGCACGACAGCGCCGACCTGTCAGCGCAGATCGCCCAAAAAGATCCCCAGATCCTTCTGCTCTGGTCCGGGCCCAACGTTTTGCCCGGGCTGGCGGACCTCACCGCTCCGCTCGCCGGAACCGCCCCGGTGTTCGTCTCCTCCACCGCTCTCGGCCAGGCCACCGCGACAATTCCCGAAGCGCTCCGCGAGCAGCTCTTCATCACTTTCCCCTACCGTCTCAAGCCCTATTACGGCGACGATGAGGGGACCGGCTTTCTGGCCAGGGTTCCCATCGAGACCAGCTACCGCAATCTCGGCGACCGGCGCATTTCCTCGCGCACCGCTTCCATGCTCAGCCAGGCGGTGGTCCAGGGCCTGGCGCTGCTCTACGACAACCTCTACCGCGATCACCTCTTCGATGTGCTGGGCATGCAGATGGACCAGGTCGTCTTCGACTACGAGCGTCTCAGCTTCGGCCCCGGCCAGCGCTATTCTTCCAAAGGGTGCTATATCATCCAGCTCGGACCTGGTCCCGAACCTGAGTTGCTGCCGAGAAGTGAGTGGGTTATACAGTGACGCGGGACGAAGGACGAGGGAGGCGGGACGAGAAAATAAAACAGGATAGAGTATTAATTTAGTGACTTTCAAAGATCGATAGTTTCGGCATGACGGGTCTAAGATTTTCGCGTCCCGCGTCCCCAGAAACCAAATTTGCGACGTTACAATCACCGCGCCCCTCCCCGTGTGCCGCAGCCGGAGTCGCATGGATTAACGGCGATCAGCAGGGCGAACTGTCTGAGCGCAGCGAGTTTTCGCCCTGCCGACGTTAATCTTTTCGACGCAGGGAACCCTGCGCAGCAGGGCAAGGCTTCGGGGGCCCTTTTTCTGCATTCAGAGATCGTACCCAAATTAAGTAGGGTGTCCCCAGAATACTGTCAGGGTCTATGGTTAGAACCAACCCAAAGGCAATTTACAGATTTTCACAGATTCTGACCGCGGCCAAATGATTTGTGATTTGATTTTCATCATCAGTGGCCATCCGTGTGTATCCGTGGCTAACAAGGTTTTACCCCCCGGCCCCGCATCATCGTTTCTAATGCAAAATTTATGGAATGTGTAGACCTGACCCCTGAGGACTCGTTCCGCGTACCTAAGCTTATCACTTGACAAAAGCGCCATAAAGGTATAGTTTTTATACCATGAAATTCGAGTTCGACCCTGAAAAAAGTAGCGTCAACAAAGTTAAACATGGTATCGCTTTCGATGAAGCACAGGCGCTTTGGGACGATCCCGATCTGCTGTAGATTCCAGCCAAGACCACCGATGAAATACGTAGCCTGGTGATTGGTAAAATAGGGGGGAAACACTGGTCTGGCATCATTACATACCGTAAGTATGCCGTTCGTATCATTTCCGTCCGGCGATCACGCCAGGAAGAGGTAGCCCTTTATGAAAACGAAAACTTCTGAATTCGACAAAAAGTTTACCGATGGCGAGGATATCACCGCCTACCTCGATACGGATAATGCCCGGCGACCGGAACATGAACAAAAACGGGTTAACGTAGATTTTCCGGTCTGGATGATCCATTCACTCGACCGGGAGGCCAAACGACTTGGTGTCCCGCGCCAGTCCGTAATCAAGATATGGATTGCCGAGCGGTTGGAAAAAGCCTCTTGACCCAGGATTCCTTCGAGAATTTAAATACAGGTATGCACTCAGAGGCTGGGGGCTGGATGCTAAAAGTTGAAAGCGTAAAACTTTATTTGCCGCGGTGAAAATCTATCAAGGTCTATGGTTAAACCTAAGGAGACTTTAGCCTTTGCTTCACATAGATTTTCATAAATCGTGATAGCGGCCAAATGATTTGTGATTTGATTTTCACCATCAGTGTGCATCCGTGGCCAACAAGGTTTTCGCGTCCCTCGTTCCGCGCCCCCAGAATACACCTTGACTCACCAAAACAGGCATGGCAGAATATGTACATAAAAACGTACATTCATGGAGGTATAAAATGTCTAGGGTAACCGCAACAGACGCCCGTCGTGACTTTTTTGAAATCGTAAAAGGTGCAACAGAAAAACACGAAGTTTATCGCATCCAGCACCGGAATGGATCTGTCGTGCTTCTCTCCGAAAATGATTACGACAACCTCGTGGAGTCACTCGAACTGCTCTCTATCCCGGGGTTCCGGGAAAGTCTTAAAAAATCGGCCAGGCAGGTCGAACGTGGTGAAACGGTCTCCCTCGACGATGCCTTCAGAGACAACTAATGCCAGAGTTTGAGATCCGGTTGACCAAAGAAGCATTGAAAGACCTGAAAAAACACCCTCCCCGACTAAAAATAAAGCTTAAAGAAATTTTGCAGAATAGTGTCGCCATCGATCCATATTCAGGAAAAAAA
>JBPPMB010000121.1:0-10031 GCA_051305855.1 Desulfuromonadales bacterium | reverse complement strand
CTGGTCGCGCAAAAGAAGGACCTGGTTGCCGGTTTCATTATGGCCCGGCTCGATTATGGCGAATTCGGCAAGCCGATCCAGACCGCAGTAATCGACACCATCGGTGTCCATCCGGCGGAACAGGGAACCGGCGTCGGCCAGGCGCTGCTGGCGCAGTTGCTGATCAATCTTTCCACCCTGCAGGTCGAATCGCTGCGTACGCAGATCCAGTGGAATCAGGCAGGACTCCATAAGTTTTTGCAGAGCTGCGGCTTTACGCCATCCCAGCGGCTGGTGCTGAACAAAAATATTCTGGAGGCCGCTTGACGCTGTGCATGGGTAACAAACGCCATACAGCCATGGCCGAGATGAAGAATGAAAGTCCCGAATCTGTCGAGCTATACGGGCCGATGTGAAATGTCGGGCCAAAAATCCTGAGTTGCCGCCGGTTCATGGATAGTCCTACAGTCTCTTAGCTCTTTTGTTTGAAGAGCAACCGGTCCAGGCTCCAAGGACCACCGCCTGCCGCAGCCAGGTAAAGAAATATAAAGCAGAACAGTGCGGCCAATTCTCCCTTATTTGCGATCGGCCAGAATTCCCTGGGGGCATGCACCATGAAATAGGCCACGGCCATCTGACCCGACAGCACAAAGGCGACGGGCCGGGTGAACAGCCCCGCCAGCACGAGCAGCCCGCCGAAAAATTCCAGCACACCGGCCAGACCCATGAGCGAGAACAGTTCGAGCGGTGGGTTAGACATGGCGATGGGAAAGCCGAAGAGCTTCTGACCGCCGTGCTGCACGAACAGAAAAGCAACGATGATCCGCATGACACTTAACAGGTGCGGTGACCATGTTGCGCAGAATGAAGTGTTGATCATGGCATGTCTCCTTTGTGACAACACTCTCGGTATTCAGCCATGCTTGATGAAGGTGCCATTGCGGAATTCCTCAAAAGCCTGCTGCAGCTCTGCCTGGGTATTCATCACGATCGGCCCGCCCCAGGCGATTGGCTCTCCCAGCGGTTTACCGGCGACCAGCAGAAAGCGCAGCTCCTCATCACCGGCGCAGATACTGACCTGCTCGCCCTTGGCAAACAACACCAGTGATCGGTTGCCGAGCAGATCTTCGCTCACTTCGTCGAAGCGGCCCTTTCCGGCATGTACATAGGCAAACACGGTGTGATCCAGCGGGGTGGGGTGAGTAAACCTCACATTGGGCGGCAGCTTCACATCGAGGTATTCCGGCTCGATCATCACATCCTGAACCGGGCCGCGTACATCGTCGATCCGCCCGCAAATGACCTTGATCGTGGCGCCGCTGGCGAGAATCACGGTCGGGATTTGCGCTGCACTGATATCGCGGTAGCGCGGGTGCATCATCTTGTCGGCAGCCGGCAGGTTGGCCCAGAGTTGAAATCCTTCCATCCTGCCTGCGCTGTCGCCTTTCGGCATCTCTTGATGGATGATACCGCTGCCGGCTGTCATCCACTGCACGTCGCCACTGCTGATGTCGCCCTTGTTGTCGAGGCTGTCACCATGCTCCACATCCCCCGTAAGCACGTAGGTAATGGTCTCAATGCCGCGATGCGGATGCCACGGGAAGCCTTTCCGGTAATGCTCCGGAGTGCTTGAGCGGAAGTCATCAAGGAGCAGAAAGGGGTCAAACATGGTTACGTCGTGGTTGCCGAACGCCCTGTTCAGGTGGACCCCAGCCCCTTCCAAAGCTGGAGCGCTGGCCGATACGCGCTTGATGACTCTGCTAGCCATGATTGCCTCCTGATCGGGGTTACAGTTTAAAGAGAATTGTACCATATAGAGAGTTGCCTGGGTGCTTTGCAGCGTATTCAGAGGCATTCTCGCGTGACGGGGGAAACCGGGAAAGAGGATACCCATGGCAATAAAGATCAAGCAGGACTTGAAGACACGACCAGCAGCAGCGATAATGTAGAAAAACCTTCATAATGCAAAGGACTCACAATGATAAAGAGGCAACTATTACTTTGGGCAATGCTTGCCCTGCTCGCCGGCTGCGCCGTTAACCCGGTGACCGGCAAGAATGAGCTAAGCCTGGTCAGTGAACAGCAGGAGCTTGCCATTGGTACCCAGCAGTATGCCCCCGCACGTCAGTCTCAAGGGGGTGACTACGAGGTGGATCACGAGCTGACCGCCTATGTGAGCCAGGTCGGGCAGAAGCTGGCAGCGGTGAGTGATCGCAAACTCCCCTATGAGTTCAAAGTGCTCAACAGTTCCGTCCCAAACGCCTGGGCACTGCCCGGCGGCAAGATTTCAGTCAACCGCGGCATGCTGACCGAGTTGCAGAGTGAAGCCGAGCTGGCAGCCGTGCTTGGCCACGAGATCGTACATGCGGCAGCCAGACACGGCGCCCAGAGCATGTCGACAGGGATGCTGCTGCAGGCTGGCGCCATGGGAGTCGCCCTTGCTACCCAGGGCAGCGATTATGCGAATCTGGCCCAAATGGGCTCGGGCATCGGAGCGCAGCTGATCACCCAGAAATACGGCCGCGATGCAGAACGTGAGTCGGACTTCTACGGCATGCAGTACATGGTGCGGGCCGGTTACGATCCGCAGGGCGCCGTCAACCTGCAACGCACCTTTGTCAAGCTCGCGGAAAACAGGCGCCAGGATTGGCTAACGGGCCTGTTTGCCAGCCATCCGCCTTCCCAGGAACGCGTGCAGGACAATCTTGCGCTGTTGGCAACTTTGCCCAAGGGCGGCGACCTGGGTGTCGAGCGTTACCGCGCCAAGGTCGCGCACCTGATGCAAACCAAGCCGGCCTACCTGGCCTACGACAACGGCCGCAAGGCGCTGGCCAAGGATAATCTCGCTGAAGCCGCTCGCCTGGCACAACAAGCCATCGCCCTGGAGCCGAAAGAGGGCCACTTCTACGCGCTGATGGGTGATGTGGAGCAGAACAACCAGCGGCTGAAACAGGCGCTGACACAATATGACAAAGCAGCCAGCCTGAACCCGAACTTCTTTTACTACTACCTGCAGCGCGGCAAGGTGAAGGAGCAGCTGAACCTTGCCAGTCAGGCACAATCCGACCTGGAACGCAGCGTCGCGCTCCTGCCCACCGGCGATGCCTACAATGCCCTCGGCAAACTGGCCCAGAAAGCCGGACGCCTGGATGACGCCAAGAGCTACTATGCCAAGGTAGCGGGCAGCAAGGGCAAACTGGGCCAGGAGGCCTACGGTGCTCTGGTGGATCTGGATCTGCAGGAGAATCCCGCGAACTATGTCAACGTCAGAACAGGACAGGACGCCCAGGGCAGGATTCTCGCACAGGTCAGCAATCCGACCCCGAGAGATATCAGCAGGATTGTGCTGAGCATTCAATTCAAGAATGCGGCGGGCAGGGTGCAGCGCTTGCAGCGCAACCTGGAGGGGACAGTCACTGCCGGCGGCCAGCGTCTTTTTGATCTCGGCCTGACAGGGCTAGTGACTCAGGAACAGCTCAAGACGCTGCAAGTCGAGATTGCAGGGGCGAAGATTGTTCGCTGAGTCCAAACTTTGCATTGGTATTGGAGACACGCAAAGTGGAGTTTCCCAGCTCGCGATTCCAAAACGAAAAGACTTGATGGCCTGGGTGAACTGAAGGGACTAAAGCCGAGTCAATGGTCAATGAGACGCAAAACAGGTGTCCCGGCCGCCCACCTGGTCACAATCGACTCTGGCCGTCGACTCTGGCCGTCTTGCCCTGAAAGCGAGAGCCGTGCGACAATCAGCTATGAAAGCAGATCTCCCCAAACAAAAATCCGATCCCTCCCTGGCCTCTCTGAATTTCGATAACGCCTTCGTCCGTGAGCTCCCCGCCGATCCGGATTGCAGCAATCACGTGCGCCAGGTCTACCGCGCCTGTTACTCACGCGTACAGCCGACACAGGTGGCTGCACCACAGCTGGTCGCCTTCGCGCCGGAAGTTGCCGCCTTGCTCGACCTGGATCCTGCAGCTTGTGAAAGCGAAGCATTCGCCCAGGTCTTTGCCGGCAACCAGTTGCTGCCTGACATGGATCCCTACGCCTGCTGCTATGGTGGTCATCAGTTCGGCAGCTGGGCCGGTCAACTGGGCGACGGGCGGGCGATCAATTTGGGGGAGATTGTCAACCGGCGCGGGCAACGCTGGGCGCTGCAGCTGAAGGGCGCGGGACTCACGCCCTATTCACGCCGTGGCGACGGACTCGCGGTGCTGCGTTCCTCAGTGCGCGAATTTCTCTGCAGCGAAGCCATGTACCATCTCGGGGTACCGACCACCCGCGCCCTGAGCGTTCTGCTCACCGGCGAGCAGGTCACCCGCGACATGTTCTACGACGGCCATCCGAAACAGGAACCGGGCGCGGTGGTCTGCCGGGTCGCGCCCTCCTTCACCCGTTTCGGCAGTTTTCAGATATTCAGCTCACGGGATGAGATCGAGCCGTTGCGCCAGCTGCTCGACTACACCATCCGCACCGAATTCCCCCAGCTAGGCAAGCCCTCGGTGGCCATTTACCTGCAGTGGTTCGAAGCGGTCTGCCGCAGCACCGCCGAGATGATCGTGCACTGGATGCGCGTCGGCTTTGTCCATGGCGTGATGAATACCGACAACATGTCGATCCTTGGCTTGACCATCGACTACGGCCCTTACGGTTGGCTGGAAGATTACAATCCCGACTGGACGCCCAACACCACTGACGCCGCAGGAGGCCGCTATCGTTTCGGCAACCAGCCGCAGATTGCCCTGTGGAACCTCGCTCAGCTGGCGAACGCCATCTATCCACTGATTGAGCAGGCAGAACCGCTTGAGGCGGCACTGCACATTTACGGCGACTGTTACCAGCGGGGATGGCAGGCGATGATGGCGCAAAAGCTGGGCTTGAAGACCTTCGAACCAGCAACCGACCTGCCCTTGACAAGCGAACTGGACAAGGTGTTGCGGCTGGTGGAAACCGATATGACGATTTTCTACCGCAAGCTGGCTGACCTGGCATCGGCCGAGGGCCAGGCTGATGACAGTCTGCTCGCCCCGCTGCACGACGCTTTCTACCAGCCAGAGGAATTGACCGATCAAATCGTGTGGCAAATCAGCGCCTGGCTGCGTGCTTATTTGCAACGGGTCGCCCGGGACGGTCTTACCGACGATCAACGCCAAAGGCGCATGCATGCCGTTAATCCTAAATACGTGCTGCGCAACTACCTGGCGCAAATGGCGATTGATAAGGCCGAGGCGGGTGATCACAGCCTGGTCAAAGAGTTACTGCAGGTGATGCGGCAGCCCTATGCGGACCAGCCGGGCAATGAGGCCTTTGCCGAAAAGCGGCCCGAATGGGCACGCCACCGTGCCGGCTGTTCCATGCTTTCCTGCAGTTCTTAGCAGGCCGCCGGTCTTTACAGGGGGAATGCGTTGCCAGAAGATTTCAGAAGAGTCCCAACCGCGCCTCAGTCGAAGGCCAGAAGGCCGCTCATGCCGCTGTCCGCAGCCCTGATGAATCGGTCGAAATCTGCCTCTTCCAGAGAGGCCATCTCGCCCAGCGTTACCGTCTGCAAGGTATCAATCTCGCTGTCGCAGGTATTGTAGGTGGTGTTGTAGAACGCGATACGCTTTTCTTTTTCAAGACCCATCTCAAGCAACTGTTGAGCACCTCTTTGGATCAGCTTCAGCTTGCGGTGCAGATCGTCAAGATTCTTGACCGACCAAACCCCCAGGTAAATGGGGCTGTTGACGTTCCTGACATCACCGATCAGTTCGCCCCGCAGTAATTCATCCCTTTCGCAATGCAGGTAGGGCACAAAATCGAGGTGCTCTGCGAACTTGCGATCGGTGGTAAAAAAATTACCGCTGTCGGGGTCGAGGGTGAAAATCATGGTGCGGTCGCTGGCCTGACCGTAGCTCTGAAACAGGACGTCCTTGTACTCCTGGAATGGGACATTCCTCATAATGCAGGTCTCGTACCTGTTGATGCGCCTGGTCACGCCCAGCAGCCACGACCTGATCGAGCTGTTGTCAATGCGGCATTTACCCAGCTCTTCCTTGAGAAAATCGAACGATTTGCCGCCGAAGCGATACAGAAGCACATTCTGGAAGATGTCGCGTATGTTGTTGTACCTGCTGAAATGGTAAATCAGGTCGTAGCTGAACAGCTCCATCTGTCTGAGCTGCCAGATGAAGATGGTAATTTCGTTCCGGCTGCTCTCCCTGGTGAGCCTGGTCTGTTGCGTGGTTTTGATCAACCGGACATACCTGGTGCTCAAGTCCGCCAGCAGAGCTGCATCCCTGGTGGTGCTTCGCTGCAGGGAGATGGTCCAGGTGGTGAATTCCCCCTCCCTGCTGGTCACCTCGATGTGGTCGGCACCAAAGGTGGAGTAGGTCTGTTTCGTCCCTATCCCTTCACCGGTCAGGGTGCCTTTTGTCGACTTGCCGACAAAAAGCGGCACCTGGTCGGGCCCTTTCTTTAGCTTCTTCTCGGCAATTCCCGCGCCATTGTCGGTGATGGCAAGGGTCACGGTATCGCCATGCTGTTCCAGCACGAATTCTATCAGACCGATTCTCCCCTCTGACTTGATGGCATCCAGAGAATTGGAGACAATATTGATCAGGGCCCTGCTATAGCTGATGTAGCTGCCGTTGACCGGCGCAATCTTGGATTTCAGGACCAGTTTCACCTCACAGGAACTGTCCACCGCTTCGATAAAGGGAAGGACGCGCTCCGTAATCAGGTCCTTCAGAGACACCTTGTGCGAAAGGTGAATCTTGTCTTCGTACATGTTCAGCGTGTTGAGCAGGGCAGTGGTTTCCCTGTTGATATCCTCGGCAACCTTGTTGAAGTTGTCGACCGACAGCATGGCGGTCATGTCAAAAAGGACCTTCAGCGATTTTTTCACGTCGTGTCGCACCTTGGTCAGTTCTTCGACAACGGAAACATCCTGGCGGTTCTCTGGAGTCACCTTTTCACTGAGTGTCTCTGCTGTTACAGACATCAGGTGAAACTTCATCTTGCGAAAGACGACGAGATCAGAGATGCTGAAGCCACGTCTCTTGAAAAAATCAATGGAGCTCAGGAGTTTCTCCCATACATAGAGGTAGATATGGGAATCAGGAGCAACTGTGTGCGCAAGGTAGCGAAGGAAAGCCGAGCCGATCCCTTTCCCTCTGCCGAAGGGATTGGTCACCAGTTTGTAGATATGAAATTTCTTCTGGTCTGGCGTTGCATAGACAAGCAGATAGCCGAGCAGTTCCCCCTTTTCGTCCCACACGAAGCTGTGTTCGTAATCGATGTCAATGGTTTTGTCCAAAACGTAGGGAGAAGGAATCAGCAGAGAATCGATGTTGAGGAGAGGGGACTGTCTGATCGCTTTTTCGTAATCCGGGGTTAATTTTTTTATGTGCGGAAATTGACCGGGGTTCCATTCCATAGTGTGAGTAGCACCTTTATACTGAAAGCGGTAATTGCACCTGCTGCGCCGCTCTGACTTTAGCCGGACCTTCTCAACGCCCCCACTTCGCGGGGCCGCATGGTACCACTCTCGCAACAGTGCCCCTCCCAGTCGTTCTGCAGGCGGAGACCGACCTGTTTGCAGTACAGGTTTACATCCTGCGTTTACGCATAACGCTATCTTAAAGTGAAGCGGCAAAGGTCTGTCAACCCAAAATCCCGGCTGGCCAGGAAAAGCCCATATTTTCGAGCAGTATTACTGATTCGCACACGCCCCGAGCTCCTGACAGCAACTTGACTGACATTGCCAAGTGTGACAGATTCAGTACAGGCTGCCATTGTCACTGCGACCCGACCCACAACCTTTCCATAGCACAATCAGGCATTTGATCACGCTGAAGCCATTGTTTTCAGGGTGCGTTTGATGCGAAGAACCGTCCTGCCAGGGTATGACATCCTGTCGCCAGGAAGACTCTTACTGTTATAATGTACTCCTCGGGCGGTGGTCCATTGGCATTGTTATGAAAGGCATCAAACCCCATGGTTTCCAGACCAGAGACGGTATAGATCGACAACGCTCACATGCCGTGTCCAGCGAAAGTAGCAGACTATGAACAAAATCATATCGATTGAGCATCTCTCCGAAAATGTAGTCAAGCTCAGCATTAATGCTCCCCGAATAGCAAAAAAACGAAAAGCAGGTCACTTTGTCATCGTTAAAATCGGTGAAAAAGGTGAACGGATTCCACTAACCATTTCGTCATCCGACCCTGAGAAAGGGACCATTACATTAGTCGTGCAGAAAGTGGGTGTTACCAGCCATAAAATCGCCAGCCTGAACATCGGAGACTCTGTAACCGACGTCGTTGGTCCGCTCGGATTGGCGACCCATATCGAAAAGTTTGGGACGGTGTTATGTGCTGGCGGTGGTGTCGGTACGGCGCCTCTTTTACCCATTGTTGAAGCAATGCACAAAGCAGGAAATCGAGTGATTACTGTTTTAGCGGCAAGAAACAAGGAGTTGATCATCCTTGAAAAGGAGATAGGTGAATTCTCCGATGAAGTCGTCATTATGACCGATGATGGTTCATATGGAAAACAAGGCCTGGTAACGCATGGCATGGAGGAAATCATTCAACGCGAAAAAATTGATTTTGCTGTCACTATCGGACCAGCGATTATGATGAAATTCAGCAGCATGCTCACCAAAAAATACAATATACCAACGGTGGCCAGTTTAAATGCCATAATGGTTGATGGCACGGGTATGTGCGGCGCCTGCAGGGTTTCCGTTGGCGGAGCAACAAAATTCGTCTGCGTCGACGGTCCTGAATTTGATGCCCACGAGGTTAATTTCGACGAATTGCTGACGCGCCTGGGCGGCTTCAAAGACGAAGAGTTCAAAGCGTATCAAACCTTTCTTGAAGCACTAAAAAAGGAAGTCGCTTAATGGAAAACATGGCCGAACATTTAGCACAAGAACGCAGCCAGGAATGGCGTGAAGCGTTGCGTAAATCGAAGAAATCAAAAGACCGCACAAGCTTGGAACGCGTCGATATGCCGGAAGCAGATCCTGTAGAGCGCGCCAAAAGCCATGCCGAAGTGAACCAGGGCTTAAGCGTGCAAATGGCTGTCGAGGAATCCGGACGTTGCCTGGATTGTCCTGATCCCACCTGCATCCAGGGATGCCCTGTGAGCATCAATATCCCTAAATTTATCAAGTACATTGAAAAGCAGGATTTTGCCGGCGCAGCGCGTTCATTGAAAGAGACAAACGCCTTGCCCGCCGTCTGCGGACGTGTTTGTCCGCAGGAGATACAGTGCGAGGCCAGCTGTTTCTATGCTCTTAAACTTAAGAAACCTCCCGTTGCGATTGGTCACTTGGAACGCTTTGCCGCAGATTGGGAGCGCAAGTCAGGCAATATGTTCATACCTGAAGTGGCTCCTGCAAATGGTATTAAGGTCGCGGTAATCGGTTCTGGCCCATCCGGATTAGCCGTGGCCGGCGACCTGATCAGGCTGGGCTATGCCGTAACAGTTTTCGAAGCCTTGCATGAGCCCGGCGGCGTCTTGAAATACGGCATTCCGGAGTTTCGCCTGCCCAATGAAATTGTGGACGTAGAAATCGACAACCTCAAAAAGATGGGGGTGGCATTTGTCACTAATTTTGTGGTTGGAAAAACCGCGACCATCCAGGAACTCAAAGAAGAAGGATATCAAGCTTTTTTTGCCGGAAGTGGTGCAGGGTTACCGAATTTCATGAATATCCCTGGCGAAAATGCCAATGGCATTATGTCGTCCAACGAATATCTGACCAGGGTTAATCTGATGAATGCTGCCCATGATGATTATGATACGCCTGTATTATTGGGCAAGAACGTCGCGGTTATCGGCGGCGGCAATACGGCCATGGATTCTGTCCGCACCGCCAAACGATTAGGTGCACAACGAGCAATGATTATATACAGACGGACCCTGGAAGAGATGCCGGCACGCGATGAAGAGATCAAACACGCCCAGGAAGAAGGCATAGAGTTTTTAAATTTGAACAGCCCGGTTGAATATTTCGCAGATAAAAACGGGCGCGTCAACCGGATCAGGCTGCAAAAAATGGAACTCGGCGA
>JBPPMB010000011.1:0-2368 GCA_051305855.1 Desulfuromonadales bacterium | reverse complement strand
CCTACCTGCTCTCGCTCGGCAGCAGAATTCTGATTTACGCCCTGGCCGCGGTAAGTCTTGATCTGCTTCTTGGCTACAGCGGCATGATAAGTCTCGGTCATGCCGCCTTTGTGGGGATCGGAGCCTATGTGACCGGGATTTTCCACTTCCATAGTTTTGACGCAACCCCTTTATTCTCCAACCCTTTTCTGCTTTCCGGAAGTGAGAACGGGCTGTTTGTCCTGCCGCTGGCTATTCTCGCAGCAGCCTTTGCCGCCCTTGTCATCGGTGCTCTCAGTCTGCGCACCACGGGGATGCACTTCATTATGATCACCCTGGCATTTGCGCAGATGCTCTATTATTTTTTTGTGTCGCTTGAAAAATATGGCGGTGACGACGGACTGTCACTCTATTCGAGAAATACATTTCCCGGGCTTGATCTGGGCAACGATCTCCATTTTTACTATCTGTGCCTGGGAGCGCTCTGTCTTTTCCTTTTCTTCACCTGCAGACTCGTTAACTCCCGATTCGGGCTCATAATCCGGGGAGCAGGCAACAACGACCGCAAGATCAAAGCTCTGGGCATCCATTCCAACAGCTACAAGCTGGTCACCTTCATGATTGCCGGTGGCGGCGCAGGCCTTGCTGGCGCGCTGCTCGCCAATCAAACGGAATATGTCAGTCCCGGCCTCATGCACTGGACGCTTTCCGGTGAACTGATGGTCATGGTTCTGCTGGGGGGTCTAGGTACGCTCTTTGGTCCGGTCCTTGGCGCTGCGGTCTTCCTGCTGCTTGAAGAGGGACTTGCCATGCACACGGAACATTGGATGGTGTACATGGGTCCGATTTTGATCCTGGCGGTCATTTTTGCCAAACGCGGCCTTTTCGGGCTTCTGACCGGAGGCAACGGGAAAAATGGCTGAGACACTTCTTGAAGTCAAGGCTCTCTGTAAATCGTTCGGAGCGGTGCAGGCTACCAACAACCTGTCCTTCAGTGTGACCAGAAATCATATCCACGCCCTTATCGGTCCCAATGGTGCGGGCAAGACTACGGTTGTCAACCAGCTGAGCGGCGACATGCTCCCCGACTCAGGCAGCATCCTGTTCAAAAATATCGACATTACCCGGAAGAAAGCCTATCAACGGGCCCGGCTTGGTATCGGCAGATCGTTCCAGATAACCCATATCTTCGAAAACCTGACCGTAGCTGAGAACATGAGTCTTGCCATCTGCGCTCACTCCGGTCACAACTTCAGGTTTATGGGGCATTGGGGCAAGTCACAGCCGGTAAAAGAGGAACTGGCCGGGGCGCTTGACCGGGTCGACCTTCTCCATCGCGCAGGTCTAATGGCGATGCATCTTTCCCATGGCGAAAAACGACAGCTGGAAGTTGGTATGGCGATGGTCGGAAAACCCGAACTGCTGATCCTTGATGAACCCATGGCCGGGATGGGCCCGGGAGGCACCACGGAACTCGTTAAGCTTATCAACCGGCTTAAGGGGCAAATGACCATCCTCCTGGTCGAACATGACATGAATGTCGTGTTTTCATTAGCCGACCAGGTGACCGTTCTGGTATATGGCGAAAACCTTGCCACCGGCACCCCTGATGACATCCGCCAAAATGTAAAGGTCCGGACTGCCTATCTCGGGGAGGAGGATTGATGCTCAAGGTGGAGAATATAACGACCTTTTATGGGGCAAGTCAGGCGCTTTTCGGGGTTTCACTGCAGATAAAAGAATCGGCAGTAGTCACCCTGCTCGGCCGCAACGGCATGGGCAAAAGCAGCACAATTCGCTCGATTATGGGACTGACACCTGCACAAACCGGCACTATCCAATTCTCAGGCCGGGAGATCCGGAAATTTCCAAGTTATAAAATCGCCCGTCTGGGAATCGGCCTGGTGCCCGAAGGCAGACAGATTTTCCCCAATCTTACGGTCCGGGAAAACATTATTGCAACAGCCGCCAACTACCAACGTTCACCACAGCCATACAGCCTGGAAGATATCCTGACTATCTTCCCGAGACTGGGCGACAGGCTGGAGAACTATGGCAACCAGCTTTCCGGCGGCGAACAGCAGATGCTGGCAGTTGGCAGGGCACTGATGATCAACCCGAGATTGCTGATTCTCGATGAAGCAACCGAAGGGCTGGCACCGCTCATCCGCAAAGAAATCTGGCGGGGCTTAAATATATTGAAAAACAAAGGACTGGCCATCCTGATCGTCGATAAGAACCTTGACGCCCTCATGGCCATCTCCGATCACCATTATATCATGGAAAAAGGGGCGATTGCCTGGCATGGCTCAAACGAAGAGCTTCGCTCCAACCCCGAACTACGGTCCAGGTATCTAGGCGTCTAACTAGCCAAGATTTAGTCCAGCAT
>JBPPMB010000175.1:0-13834 GCA_051305855.1 Desulfuromonadales bacterium | reverse complement strand
TCTGCCTGGGCAGCATCTCCCTGCTGCTCGCCGCCTGCGCTCCGCTTTCCTCCGACCAGCCCTCAGCCATGCAACCGCAGGGGAAGTTCACCGTAAGCGGCGAGGCGCAGCTGCCCGTACAGTGGTGGACGAGCTTCAAGGATCCTGCCCTCGACCGGCTGATCGATCAGGCCCTTGCTGACAACTTCACACTGCAGAGCGCATGGGACCGTCTCGATGGAGCCCGGGCCGTGGCGCGCAAGGCGGGATCCGACCTGACCCCTCAACTCAATGGTGAAGCAGGGTTCGGCGTCAACGGCTCACGCGTCAATTCCAGGAGCAATTCATCGCAGATCTTCAATCTGGGGCTGGCGTCAAGTTACGAAATCGACCTCTGGGGGCGCATTCGCTCCACAACAGACGCTGCCGTGTTAGACTCCCTGGCCAGCGAGGAGTCTTTGCAGACTACGGCCCTGACGCTCTCCGCCCAGGTTGCGACAACCTGGTTCCAGTACCTCGAACAACTTGGCCAGATCGAGATTCTCGAGCAGCAACAGAACACCAACGAGCAGACCCTGGAACTGATCAGCCTGCAGTTCCGTACCGGCCAGGTCAGCATCGCCGATCTTCTGCAACAGCGCCAGGTGGTTGAAAGCCGGCGCGGTGAACGGGCTCTGGCAGCCGGCCGAGCCCAGGTTTTGCAGAACCAGTTGGCAGTCCTCCTTGGCGTGGCTCCCGACCACGCCCCGCAGCTCGCGGTAAGCAAGCTCGGCGAGCTGCCGCCGCTGCCAGAAACCGGACTGCAGAGCAGCCTGCTCGAAAGACGCCCCGATGTGCGCACGGCATGGTTGCAGTTGCAGGCGGCAGACCAACGGGTGGCAGCGGCGGTTGCCGATCGCTTCCCCCGTATCAGCCTGACCGGTCGGGCCAGCACCACGGAGGAGCAGATCGAGGATTTGTTCACCAACTGGCTGGCCTCCCTGACCGCCAACCTTCTGGTGCCGCTGATCGACGGAGGGCAACGCCGTGCTGAAGTTGAGCGCAGCCAGGCGCTGGCCGCAGAGGCCTTCCACGATTACGGCCAGACGGTTCTCGAAGCCCTGGCCGAGGTTGAGAATGCGTTGACCCAGGAACAGAGGCAGCAGGAGTCTCTGGCCAGTATCGACCGGCAGTTGCAACTGTCCGTTCAAGCCACCAGGCGAATCCGCGACCGTTATCTCAACGGAGCCGAGGACTACCAGCGGGTTCTCGGTGCACTGCTCTCCACTCAGCTCTTGCAGCGCATCCAGCTTTCAGCCCGACTTGAACTCTTCGTAAACCGCATCAACCTCTGTCGGGCTCTGGCCGGCGGCTGGGAGATGTCACGACAGCCCGAGCAACCGATCATTCCAGGTGAATAGCATGTGTCCAGACCAGTATCAACAGCCACACACCCCCTCCGTGCAGAACCGCAGAGCCACTCGGCTGAGATTGCTGCTGCCGATCCTCGTTGTCATCTGCGCCGCAGCTGTTGCGGTCTGGATGATGCAGTCGGGTCCAAAAGCCAACCCCCGGGCCAAGATTCGCAATGCCGCCATCGTGGATGTGCGGCCTGTCGAATTCGGCCGGCAAACGACACATGTCAGTGCCATGGGTACTGTCATACCACAGCGCGAGGTCATTCTCAAACCCCAGGTCAGCGGCGGGATTATCCAGATAAGTGACAAACTGATCCCGGGCGGACACTTTGCCAGGGGCGAGCAGTTGCTCACTATTGATCCGCGTGACTACCAGCTTGAAGTGCAACAACTCGCCAGTGAGGTCGCCAGGGTCGAAGCAGACCGGCAATTAGAACTGGGCCGGCAAATGGTTGCTCAGAAAGAATATGAATTGCTCGGCGAAATGGTCAGTGCCGAGGAAAAAGCGCTGATGCTCCGGCAACCACAGCTTGAGAATCTCCGCGCCGTTCTGGACGGGACCAGAGCTCGTCTCGAACAGGCACAGATTGATCTTGAGCGGACTGTTATCAAAGCACCGTTCAACGCCGTGATCATGTCCCGTGAAATCAATATCGGCACCATCGTCTCTCCAGGCACCACCCTGGCAACCCTGGTCGGCAGCGATCGTTACTGGATCGAAGCGCCGATACCAGCCAGTCAGCTGCAATGGATCAAGACCAGTCAGGATGGTATTGCCGCGGGCTCAGAGGTGCGCATCTTCGATATCGCGACCTGGGGTACAGATCGCTTCCGGAACGGACAGGTGATCGGGCTGACGGCCGCGGTTGAGGAGCAGGGGCGTATGGCCAAATTGCTGGTTGAAGTCAGAGACCCTCTTGCCCTGCAGGCTTCCACAAAAGGACAGCCGGTACTGCTGCTCGGCAGTTATGTCCGGGTCGAAATCGCCGGGGCAAACGTGCCGAATGCTGCGGCGATCGAGCGCAACCTGGTCCGAGACGGCAACCGGGTCTGGATCATGGATGATCAGGGGACTCTCGACATCCGTTCTGTGGACATTGCCTTTCGCGGCCAGGACCAGGTTCTGATCACCGGCGGAATCCGCGACGGCGAGCTTCTGGTTACATCCAACCTGCCCGCGCCGGTACAGGGTATGAGCCTGAGGCTCAAGGGCACTGAGACCACAAACCCCGCTGAGGCAGAGAAAGTCGAGCCATGAAGCCTTCGCGTAAAGAATTCTGGCAGCGGGGCCCGCTCGCCTGGATGACCTATAACCGGGTCACCCCCAACCTGCTGATGATTGCCCTGCTGCTCGGTGGGATCTTCGTCTCGGGACAGATCAGGAAAGAGGTCTTCCCTGAGTTCGAGCTCGATCTGGTCACCGTCAGGGTCGCCTATCCCGGAGCCAGCCCGGAGGAAGTAGAGCACGGCATCATACTGGTAGTCGAAGAAGCGGTGCGCAGTCTTGAAGGGATCAAGGAATTGACAGCAACTGCGGCGGAGGGCAGCGGATCAATCCGCATCGAACTCCTGGTTGACGCAGACCAGCAAAAGGTCTACCAGGAGATCAAGCAGGAGATCGACCGGATTCGCACCTTTCCGGACGATGCAGAGGAGCCGCAGGTTTCACTGCTGACCCGCCGCCGTGAAGTCCTTAATATCCAATTTTACGCCGACATCTCGGAATCCGCTCTGCGCGAGACGGTCGAGCAGGTGCGTGACCGCTTGCTGCAGAATCCCGGGATCACCCAGATCGATCTCTCGGGGGCACGTGATCTGGAGATTCACGTCGACGTACCGCAGGAGAAGTTGCGCGCCCATAACCTCACTCTCGACGGCATTGCAAGGATCATTGAGAGGGCCTCAACCGAGATTCCCGGTGGAGCCGTAGAAACCAGTGGCGGCGATATCATGCTGCGTATTACCGATCGCCGTGACTGGGCCAGAGAATTTGCCCGCATTCCTATCATCAGCGCCGCCGACGGCACGGTGGTTTTGCTGGAGGATCTTGCCACCGTCCGTGAGACCTTCGAAGACAGTAATCGCTTTGCCACCTACAACGGTCAGCGTAGCATCGGTCTCGACGTCTACCGGGTTGGCGACCAGACCCCGATCGGTGTCTCCCGGGCTGTTCGCGACGCCATGAGCGAAATCGAGGTTGACCTGCCGACGGGGATCAACTGGGATATCAACCGCGACCGCTCCCAGGTCTATGAGCAGCGTCTCAACCTGCTGTTGAAGAACGCTGCCATGGGTCTGGTCCTGGTGCTGCTGCTGCTCGGTCTCTTTCTTGAATTCAAGCTGGCTTTCTGGGTAACCATGGGCATCCCGATCTCCTTCCTCGGCGGCCTGATGTTCCTCCCCGCCATGGGCGTCACGATCAACATCATGTCCATGTTCGCATTCATCATCGCCCTGGGGATCGTGGTCGACGATGCCATTGTCGCTGGCGAAAACATTTATGAATACCGCCAGCGCGGCCATAGCATGGCCAAGGCTGCCATTCTCGGCGCCCGCAATGTGGCCACACCGATCACCTATGCCATTCTGACCAACATCGTCGCTTTTTTGCCGCTCTATTTTATCCCCGGAACCCTGGGCAAGATCTGGAAGATGATCCCCGTGGTGGTGATTACCGTTTTCATCGTTTCGTGGGTTGAAGCCTTGTTTATCCTGCCGGCCCACCTCGCCCATACCCGCAGTTCCCCCTCCAGCAAACTGACCGCTCGCCTGCACGATTGGCAGCAGGGTTTCAGTGCGGGCGTCTCGCGCTTTATCGACAAGCGCTACCGGCCGCTGCTTGAGCTGAGTCTTCGCTGGCGCGCTCTGACCCTTGCCATCGGCTTGGCCGTGCTGATGATCGTTCTCAGCTTTGTCATGAGTGGCCGCATCGGCATGATCCTGATGCCGCGGGTAGAATCCGACCAGGCGGTCGTTACCGCCGTCCTGCCAGCCGGAAGTCCTCTGACTGAAGCCCTGCGGGTTCAAGAGCTTCTGGTTGCCGGCATCGAAAACGTGGCCGCAGCCAATGGTGGTGAAGAGCTGCTGCAGGGGGTCTTCGCCATGGTCGATGAGGCCCAGGTGGGGGTGACGGCCTACCTGACGCCGCCCGGCATCCGGCCCCTGAACACCGGCGATGTCATCCAGCTCTGGCGCACAGAAGTCGGTCCGATTATTGGTCTCGATTCGTTGCGTTACGAATCAGATCGCGGCGGCCCCGGAGGAGGCGGAGCCCTGACCGTGGAACTCTCGCATCGTGACACCGAGGTTCTCGACCTGGCCAGCAGTGCCCTGGCGGAGAGACTGGATGAGTTTGCCAACGTCAAGGATATCGACGACGGCGTCACCCTTGGCAAAGAGCAACTTGACTTCCGTATCAAGCCCAGCGGCGAGAGCCTCGGCCTGACGTCCAGTGAAATCGCCCGCCAGGTGCGCAACGCTTTTTCCGGTAACGAAGCGTTGCGTCAGCAGCGTGGACGCAACGAGGTCACGGTCCGGGTACGCATGCCGGAAAGCGAACGCAGCAGCGAATTCAGTATTGAGAACCTGATGATCCGCACCCCTGCCGGAACCTTCACTCCCCTGTTCGAAATTGCTGAAGTCGAACGCGGCCGCGCCTACACCACAATCAACCGCCGCGACGCCCGCCGCACCGTAACGGTCACCGCCGACGTCGAGCCACTCAGCCAGACCGGTCAGATCCTTGCCACCCTGAACAGTCAGATTCTTCCCGAGCTGGCCCGCGACTACCCGGGATGAACCTACGGTTACCAGGGACGCCAGGCCAGCATGACAGAGAGCACCGGCGGCTTGTTCAAGGGCTTCATTCTGGCCATGATTGCCATCTACTTTCTGCTGGCGATCCCGTTCCGCAGCTACAGCCAACCGATGATTGTCATGCTGGCGATCCCGTTTGGCGTGGTCGGTGCCATCCTCGGCCATCTGCTCATGGGCTACAGCCTCAGCCTGATGAGCATGATGGGGATCGTTGCCCTCTCCGGGGTCGTGGTCAACGACTCCCTGGTCCTGATCGACTATGCCAACCGCCAGCGCCTCGAGGGCGCCTCCGCTTCGACAGCAATCTGTGCCGCCGGAACCCGCCGTTTCCGACCGATCATCCTGACCACCCTGACCACCTTCGGCGGCCTGGCGCCCATGATTTTCGAAACCTCCAGACAGGCCCGCTTCCTGATTCCTATGGCCCTCTCGCTGGGCTTTGGCATCCTGTTTGCCACAGTGATCACCCTGCTTCTGGTTCCCAGCCTCTACCTTTTAATAGAGGATTTCTTCCATTTGACCCGCAGGTGGTTCGGCACAGAACCGGACAACGGGCAATCATGAAAGAACCAAACCTGGTTCTGGCCCGCAAACGGCAAGCGCTGACAGAAAGAGCCCGGATTATTCAGGAGATTCGCAACTTTTTCATTCATCGCGGCTACCTCGAGGTGGAGACCCCGCACCGCATTCCGGCCAATGCTCCGGAAGCGCACATTGATATCGTCGCCAGCGGTCCATGGGCTCTGCACACATCACCGGAGTTGGCCATGAAGCGACTGCTGGCCGCCGGCTACGAGCGACTCTTTCAGATTTGCCGGGTCTGGCGCGAGGGAGAGCGGGGCCAGTATCATCTCCCCGAGTTCTCCCTGCTCGAATGGTACCGGGCGGGAGTCGACTACCATGCCCTGATGACCGAATGCATGGAACTGCTTTTAGTCCTGGTGCCGGAGGGCAAACTGTCCCGGCAGGGGCGCCTGATCGACCTGGTGATGCCATGGCAACAGCTGACGGTTACTGAAGCTTTCTCACGGTATGCTTCAATGAGTCTGCAGTCTGCCCTCACCGCTGACAGATTTGAAGAGGTCCTGACCGGCGAAGTCGAACCGCACCTGGGCAAAGACCGACCGACTTTTCTGATTGAGTATCCAGCCAGCCTGGCGGCCCTGGCCCGCACCAAGCCAGGTGAAGCACAGGTTGCCGAGCGCTTCGAACTTTACATTGCCGGACTGGAAGTGGCCAACGCTTTTTCCGAGCTGACCGAACCGTACGAGCAGCGCAGCCGTTTTGAAGCCGCTGAGGAGACTCGGCGCATCGCTGGCAAGACGCCCTATCCGCTCCCGGAAAAGTTTCTTAACGAGCTGGTCTACATGCCGGAATCGGCCGGCATCGCCCTGGGCCTCGACCGTCTGATCATGCTGCTTACCGATACCGCAAAGATCAATGACGTGGTGGCTTTCAGCTCCGACGAGCTCTAAACACAATGCTCGCTGACATCTCGCTGCAATCGTAAATGCCTCTTGTTTTTCACCCCGACCGCGGGCTATAAAAGCAGAGACAAACCATCCACGAGACCTTTGGTAAGCATGCCTCTTCAATCGGACACAGCCCTGCTTAATGCCTGTCGAACCCTGTTCGGCAAAGACGTCATCCTTTCCCGCGAGTTTCTCAACCACCTTCAGCCAAGCAGTGCCAGGACTGCCTTTCGCAGCCAGGCCAAGGCCCATCACCCTGACGCCCATGCGCATTCATCGTCACAGATTCACAGGCAACAGACAGAGCGTTTTCGCGAGATCTGTCAGGCCTACGACCTGATTATTGATTTTCTTGCAAAGCGCCAGCACAATCGTCAGGCAACCCCCAAGGCAAGACCGTCACAAACGCCATCACACTGGAGCAGAAACTCAGCTCGCCAGCAAGCGCAGGAGTGGCCGCAGGCGCGGTCGTCATCGGTACCGGCGATTCCACTCGAATTCGGCATGTTCGCCTACTATCAGGGCCGGGTGTCCTACCAGCAGCTGATCGAAGCGCTGGTCTGGCAAAGGCGGCAGCGGCCAACGCTTGGCTCCATCGCCCGGAAGTGGGGCTGGTTGTCTGATGCGAAAGTTGCGCAGATACTGGCTCACCGTGGCCATGCCATGCGCTTCGGCAATAAAGCCATCGAGATCGGCTATCTCGATGAACTGCTGCACTATCAGCGATCACTGCAGCAACGCATCGGCCAGTATTTTATTGAGAGGGGTTTGTTGACAGAGGAAGAGGCCGAGCACATTTCACAGGGCCTCAAGGATCACAATGGCCAGGTCAGCATGCGCGCCAAACGTTATGCCGATGTGAAACGCTGAAGCAAAGCTTCATACCCCCGCAAGCGCTCCGCAACCCCGCGGGCATTACATCGCTTGCAGCGGACGATTTGGCAGTTCGACAATGCCGCAGGTCGTTCTCAGCTTGAGCGTCTCCCCCACCTCGAGCAGATTCTCGGGCAAGAGGGGCACCTTGCCCTGACCATCGGGCGGATCAACCACATATTGCGGGATGCCCAGCCCTGAAAGCCGCCCACGCATCGCCGCGATGATCTCCAGGCCGCGCTCCACTCTTACCCGGAAGTGTGCTGTCCCTCTCGCCTGGTCGAGATGATGCAGATAGTAGGGGCGCACCCTCATCTGCAACAAGCCTCGGCAGAGCTCTAACATCACTCCGGCATCGTCATTGACACCACTCAGCAGAACCGTCTGGTTACCCAGGGGGATACCGGCATCAGCCAGGCGCGCACAGGCTTTGACGCTGGCAGCAACCAGTTCCCGGGGATGGTTGAAGTGAGTATTGAGATAGAGCGGCTGAAAGCGGGCCAGCAGGCTGCAGAGCTTTGCGGTGATGCGCTCCGGCAGGGTGACCGGAACCCGGCTGCCGATGCGGAGCATCTCCACGTGGGAGATGTTATGTAATTGCGCCAGGATATCTGCAAGCCGGTCATCCTCAAGCAGCAGCGGATCGCCGCCGGTCAGGATGACGTCACGGATACCGGGAGTTGCAGCAATATAGGCTATCCCTGCGGCAATCTGTTCTGCGGAAAAAGCCAGGGCGGCGGTGCCGACCCGGTTCTTGCGGGTGCAGAAGCGGCAATAGCCTGCGCACTGCCCCGAGACCAGCAGTAGAGCCCGATCCGGGTAGCGATGCACCACGGCAGGCAGCGGCGAAAAAAAGATTTCATTCAGGGAGTCTTCAGGAAGATCATCGACCGCCAGTTCGGCAAGGTCGGGAACGCACTGCAGCCAGATCGGGTCGCCCGGTTTTTCAATCAGGTCGAGGTAGTGCGGCGTGATGCGCAGAGGATAGCGCGCAGCCACAGCCCGCAAAGGTTCGGGATCGATGCCGAAGTGTGCAGCCAATTGCTCTGGGGTGATAATGCTTTGTGAAAGCTGTGTTTTCCAGGTCATGGTTCTTTGGTATCTCTCAGGGAGAGGCTCTGCAGGTATCCGCTCCCTGTTTCTTTCGGTTGTCAGTTGTCAGATTCGGGGACAGTCCCGTGAGAAACCGGGACAGTCCCCTGGCGCAGCCACCAGACCAGCATGACCAGGCCCATCAGGCCGATATCGCGCAGCAGAGCGATATCGGCGGAGACGTCCTGACCGCCGCTCAAGTCGAAACAGCCACAGTCGATCTCCAGGCCACGCAATATCACGGAGAGCAGGGCAGCCATGAAGACCAGGGTCATGCCGCCGACCACCAGTAACGCCGGTCGCACCCGGGCATTGAGCAGCAACATGATCCCGGCGATGAATTCCATGTATGGCAAAGTGGCCGCAACCAGGTAGTTCATGGCATAGGGGAGAATCTGGTAGGCGGCAACATGACCGGCAAAGGCGACCAGATCCTGCATCTTTACTGCGCCGGCATAAACAAAGACCAACGCCAGAGTCAGGCGGGCCAGATGATAAAAGAAGCGTTTCATTGCTCGTCACCCGCAACCGGCAGGCCGGCGTCTCGCCATTCCGGATAACCACCTTCGAAAACCCGTACATCCGTGTAGCCCGATTCGATCAGGCGCACAGCCAGATCGAAGGAGTCCGGGCAGCCAAAACCGCTGCAGTAAATGACAAGGGTCCGGTTTCTATCGACGCGGGCGACGAAATCCGGCAGTGCGGCATCGATCTCAACCAGCGGCAGCGACACAGCACCGTCGATATGGCTCGTGGTGTACAGCTCGGGGCTGCGGGCATCAACGAGCATCCCTCCGGACGTCATCACCTGCTGCACTTCTTCAAGCAGAGCCGGTATCGGCAAAGCGGCCGGAATGCTCTCCTCGGCAGCCTGGCGCAATTGGGGGACAAGATGACCGGAGAAGGCATCCATAACCAACCGGTAGTTCAGACTCAGACCGAACAAGGCAGCAAAGGCAATCAGTACGCAGGCTTCCAGAACAATGCGTTTCAGGTCGCTGAACATTGCTACTCGTCGGGAGACTGCGTGAGTTCCGGGCCCAGACTTCCGAGCATATCGTGCATGGTCCTCACCTCGCGTTCCAGCCGATCAATGCGTGCATTGGCTGAGGTCAGCTCCACATTCAGTTCATCAACCAAACTGAGCTGGTGCGTGTAGCGAATTTCCAACTCGACTATTCGTTCCGTCAGTTCATCCATACTAATCTCCCTCGACAGACTCTCTGGGTTGACACGAACCTCGTGCGATTCTTAACGTTCAAAAGCCTCTTTGAGCGCACATGCTACCAGAAGAGCAGGGGCTGCGCAATCGACTCAATGGGAGCAAACTCATTGCAAATTCTTATAAAATTGGTATCATGAGCGAGATTTGCAACGTCCCTCATTCTCCATACGGAAATCATGATTAAAATTACATGTTCAAAGCGACGCCCGGGTCGAAGAATATCTACCCTGGCTATCAGCAGTCTGATCTTGGGTATGATTCTGATCAACATCCCGGCCGCGGCCGCGGTACCCCAGCATCAGCACAATGAGCCGGCCGAGATGGGGCATGAGGGGCATAGCGCCGCACCAAAAGCCACCGAGCACGTGCACCCTGTTGAAGCCGTGGAAAATGCCGGCAACCCTGGTCTCGATGAAAAG
This sequence comes from Desulfuromonadales bacterium, assembly GCA_051305855.1. Classification (GTDB taxonomy): domain Bacteria; phylum Desulfobacterota; class Desulfuromonadia; order Desulfuromonadales; family BM103; genus M0040. The sequence goes on along the minus strand of JBPPMB010000175.1, from coordinate 3,561 downwards.
CTTGGCGCCAGAATTCCTCTCGACCTGGCCTTTCGTGACGAACAGGGCAATCCTGTCACTCTGGCCGAGCTGGTGTCCAAACCGACGATCCTTGCTCCGGTCTACTACCGGTGCCCCAATGTCTGCCATTTCCTGCAGGGCGACCTGGCCCGGGTGCTCCCCGGCATCAAGCTCAAGGCCGGCGAAGACTACCAGGTCATTTCGTTCAGCTTTGACGAAACTGAGTCTCCGGAACTGGCGCTGCGCACCCGCGACACCTACTACACAGCGATGAAAAATCAGTATCCCGACAAGGCCTGGCGCTTTCTGACCGGAGACCTTGAGTCGATTCGCAAGCTGACCGATGCCGCCGGATTTCATTTCCAGCGGGTCGGGACCGAATTCTTGCACCCGGTGGTTTTTTTTGTTGTCTCTCCGGAAGGGATAATCGTACGTTATCTGCACGGTACCCATATCGTGCCCAAGGACCTGACACTGGCCCTTTACGAAGCCAAATCAGGCCATGTCGGTACGACGATCCGGAAAATGGTTCAATACTGCTTCAGCTTTGACCCGAAGCAGAAGACCTATGTCTTCAATCTTTTGCGTGTTTCGGCCACAGTCATCCTGGCGACCCTGGCCATTTTCGCCGGATTCCTGATATTCGGCGGCAAAAAGTCCAAGAAGGATAAAAACCTATGAGTGATGTAACTGCCCCGGCAACCAACAACCGCGGCTTTTTAGGCGAAGCCAGTTATCCCGGCATTTTCGGCTGGATCTTTTCCACAGACCACAAGCGCATCGGCCTCCTTTACTTCTGGTCCGTCACTACCTTCTTCTGCGTTGGAGTTTTGCTCGGCCTGTTGCTTCGCCTTGAACTCTTTGCCCCCGGCGAAACAATCATGAAAGCCCAGACTTACAATGCCGTCTTTACCCTGCACGGCGTGATCATGATCTTTTTGTTCATTATCCCCGGCATCCCGGCGGCCTTCGGCAACCTGATCATGCCGATTCAGATCGGTGCCCGCGACGTCTCTTTCCCGAAGCTCAACCTGCTCTCCTGGTGGCTTTATGTTACCGGTGCCGTACTGGCGGTAACCTCGCTTTTCACCGGCGGCGGGCCACCCGACACCGGCTGGACCTTCTATGTTCCCTTTTCGGCCCAGACCAGCACCAACGTCTCGCTGGCGGCGATAGCGGTCTTCTTCCTCGGTTTCTCCTCGATCCTCACCGGGCTGAATTTCGTGACCACCATCCACCGGTTGCGTACCGAAGGCATGACCTGGATGCGCATCCCGCTCTTCACCTGGTCGCTTTACGCCACCGCCTGGGTTCAGGTTCTCGCCACCCCGGTGATCGGCATCACCGTCGCACTGCTCTTTGCCGAGCGGGTGATCGGCACCGGCCTGTTCGACCCGACCCAGGGCGGCGACCCGATCATGTTCCAGCACCTGTTCTGGATTTACTCCCACCCGGCAGTTTACATCATGGTCCTCCCCGGCATGGGTGTGGTCTCCGACATCATCCCGGTCTTCTCCCGCAAGCCGGCTTTCGGCTACAAGGCCATCCTGATTTCGAGCCTGGCCATCGCTTTTGCCGGCTCTCTGGTCTGGGCGCATCACATGTTCACCAGCGGCATCTCGGATCTGGCGGTCATGGTCTTCTCGTTTCTGACCTTTATCGTCGCCATCCCCTCAGCGATCAAGGTGTTCAACTGGCTGGCAACCATGTACCAGGGCTCGATCCTGCTCGACCCGCCGATGCTCTTCGCCCTCTCCTTCATCCTGCTGTTCACTATCGGTGGGCTGACCGGCCTGGTGCTTGGTTCAGCGGCCACTGACGTGCACGTTCATGACACTTACTTCGTGGTCGGTCACTTTCATTTCGTCATGTTCGGCGGCACAGGCATGGCCTTCTTCGCCGCCATGCACTACTGGCTTCCGATGATCTACGGACGCATGTATGACAAGACCGTGGCCACCGTCGCCTGGGGAGTGATGATGGTCGGCTTCCTCATTCTCTACATCTCCATGAAAGTGGTTGGCATGCAGGGCATGCCGCGCCGCTATTACGATTACGTCCCGGAGTACACCGGACTCAACCAGCTGTCCACGGTCGGCTCCTGGATCCTGGCGGTCGGCCTGATCCTGATGTTTGTCAATATCTTCCGCGGCCTCTTCAAGGGCGACCCGGTTGAGGCCAACCCGTGGGGCGGAGCCAGCCTCGAATGGCAGATTCCGTCACCGCCGCCGACGGAGAATTTCGGCGAGGAGGATCCGGTGGTCACCCACGGCCCTTATGATTTCACGAAAGCGGGTATCCTATGAGCGGCCATGTCCATAAGGACTACACCGGTGCCAAGTTCGGCATGTGGCTCTTCCTCTTCACCGAGGTGCTGCTCTTCGGCGGCCTGTTCATCCTCTATTCTGTCTATTTGGCCCGCTATCCCAAGGAATTCATTTCTGCCGGCAAGGAGCTCAATGTCTGGTTCGGCGGCGGCAACACCCTGGTGCTTCTGACCAGCAGCCTCTTTGTCGCCGTCTCGATCACCGCCCTGCGCCGCGGCTCCAAGCGCCTCTGCCTGGGTCTGCTCGGCGGAACCATCGCCTGTGCCGCGATCTTCATGGTCAACAAGTTTTTTGAATGGAGTGCCAAGATTCAACACGGCATATATCCCGGCTCTGCACATCTGAAAGAGCTGCCGCCCGGTGAGATGGTCTTTTTCAACATTTATTACCTGACCACGGGCCTGCACGGCATCCATGTGGTGATCGGCGCCCTGATCCTGGCCTGGGCCATGGGCCTGATCAAGAGCGACAAGGTCAATGCCAAGGATTGGGTCTTCCTTGAGAATGCCGGTCTCTACTGGCATCTGGTTGACCTGATCTGGATTTTCATTTTCCCGCTCTACTATTTGATACTGCATTGAGGGGACTGGCTCCGCAGGTGCCTGTCCCCGGCGATCCGCAGGTGCCTGTCCCCGGCGATCCGCAGGTGCCTGACCCCGGCGACGGGGCGGCGGTTAGCGTGAAATGAACATAGAAAAAGAACCGTTTAACGCCCGCTCGCTTTGCTCACTCAAGACGCAAAAGCGCTAAGGATTGATGGGAAAGATTTTTGGGAAACAGAAAGATTTTGACCTTCTCTGAGCCTTTGCACCTGTGCGTCAAATTGTTTTTTTGAGGTGTTTATGTCCGAACAACACGCGCATATCGTCCCGTACAAAACCTTCCTGGTCATCTGGGTTGCCCTGCTGATCCTGACCGGCATCACCATCGCCGTGGCCCAGTATAACCTTGGCGCCCTGAACATCTGGGTGGCCCTCGGCATTGCCACGCTCAAGGCTGGCCTGGTTGTGGCGGTCTTTATGCATATGCAATACGAGAACCGCCTTTTCAAACTGTCGCTGCTCTCGGCGCTGGCCATCCTGGCGATCTTTATCGGTTTAACCTTTTTTGACGTCCTTTACCGTTAGGAGCTGACGTGAATCCGCAACCGTTAATCACCACCACCGAGGCCGTCGATAAAGCCTTCTATATTATTTTTGGCATCAGCGGCGTTATGCTGCTCGGCGTCACGGTG
>JBPPMB010000112.1:0-6953 GCA_051305855.1 Desulfuromonadales bacterium | reverse complement strand
CCCTGTTAATTGCCTTTAGGCTTTTATTCCTAACACTTGTGTCTCAATTTTAAACCATTACCTTAATTTGGCCGCGATCAGGATCTATGAAAATCTATACAAACAAAACCAAGACATTTATTCACAGGGATGAAGGGGATTAAGGGGATGAAATCAATCTAAGATCAAAAGCCAGGAGTTTTGTGTTTTAACCCAAAAAATCTGCTTTTGCTTGTGACTTATATCCCCTGCATCCCCTTTATCCCTGTTAATTGCCTTTAGGTTTTTATTTCAAAGGCTTATCTCATATGCTTTAAACCGACCGTGCAGGGCAAGGCAACAGTAAAACAAGCCCCCCTCCCAGTCTCAGAAGTCACCTCGATACTACCGTCATGCTCATCGATGATCCGCTGACAGACGGCAAGCCCCAGGCCGTAGCCGCTGCCGGGGGCCTTGGTGGTAAAAAACGGCTCAAAGATTTTTTTAGCCGCAAGCGGATCTATGCCGCAGCCATCATCGCGGATCGAAATCCTGATCATCTGACCAGCCTGTTGCGACGACAAGGCAATACGCCCTTTGCCCTGCATGGCGTCTTGCGCATTGAGCAGCAGATTGATCCAGACCTGCATCAGGCGCCCGCGATCCATACGGACCAGGCAGTCATCCAGGCGGCACCGGTCTTCAACCGCGACGCCCTCAAGCTGCCCCTGGTGGCGCAGCATGGCGACAGTTTCACGCAGCAGGGTGATGGGGCAGAACGACTCGACCTGGCGATCAAGCGGCGCCGAGAATGCGAGCAGCTCGCGGACCAGCCGGTCAATCCTGCCCGTCTCCGCCAGAGACCGTTCCACCAGGTCGCGGCTTTCGCCCGACAAGTCGTCTCTGAGCATGTTCAGGTAACCGATCACGGCCCCCAGGGGATTGCCGATCTCGTGGGCCATGCCGGCGGCGAGATGACCAACGGTGGCGAGCTTTTCCGAGCGGACCAGCTCATCACGCGCCAGCGCCAGGGCCTGGTTGGTCTCTTCAAGCGAGGCAATCTGCGCTTCTGTCTCGGCGCGGCTGGCAGCCAGGGCCGACACCATCTGGTTGAAGCTGTCGGCCAGGTCATGAATCTCACCGGGGCCCGAGGAGACGCTGACCGCCGTAAGGGTGCCGCCGGCAACCTTGGTCGTCGCCTGGTGCAACTGGCGGACCGGCTTGACGACATTGCGGTTGAGAAGGTAGATGCCGAAAACCGCCAGGACCAGGCCGTAGACAAGGGCGTAGACAAGGATCAGCTGCTGGGCCTGCTGCACCCTCTGCTGCAACCCCTTTAGGCTGAAGCGAATCTGCAGCAGCCCGTAGGGTTCATTAGCCACCCAGAGCGGTGACGACAGATCGAGATAACTCTGCGGCCCGCTTGTGCTGAAGAGGAACACCGGTTGGTAGACCAGCACCTCGGAGAGCTCCCCCGGTTCCAGAAGCGCTGGCGGGATGGAGGAGAACTGCTGGTCTGCTGCGTAGGAGGTGCTGGAGATAACCTGCTGTTGTGCGTCCAGCAGCCGCCAGGCAACCACGTCGGGCAGCTGGCCGAGGACCGTTTGCAAGCGCTGGAGGCTGCCAACGGCGATCGCCAGGTCGTGATCGCCACCGCCCGCCCGCGTCGGCTCATCCACCACAGCGGCAATCAGCTGCACAACGCCGGCGGCGTGGGCGCGCTGTTGCTCAAGCAGGTTGCGTTCCGTCAACTTGACCAGGAGAAAACCGGCAAACAGCAGCGCCGCCGCCAGCAGAAGGGAGATGCTCAGGATGATTTCGGTGCGCAGGCCGGTTCGCATGGGCATTTCAGTAAATTTCCAGGGCTGATTTTTGCACAAGTATACGTATGCACGATGGTTCAAGCAAACTGAAAGAACCGCTGGCTAAATGGCAAATCCCTTGTTAAGATAATTCACCAAATTGACCAGGAGTGTAATCATGCCACAAATCCCAGCGATTGATCCCGAGTGCTGCATCGGCTGCGAAGTCTGTACCCAGATCTGCCCGGAAGTTTTCCGCATGGAAGACAGTCACAACGGCCACGCTCACGAGAAAGCCGTGGTGTACAACCCCGACGGCGCACCGTCAGAGCAGATTGAAACCGCCATGGACAGCTGCCCGGCGGCCTGCATCTACTGGGTATAACGACAGGTGAGGTCCTCACAGATGCTCAGCTCGCGCCCCGGTCTTTGATCCATGCAAAGCAGCGCCTCCTTTGCATCTTCCAGCAAGCAGAACCTGCCCCTCCTCAACATCTTCGCCAGCCTGAAAATGGCCCTCTTCCCGATGGCCATCATCACCCTCTTCTGGAAAGACCAGATCGGCTTGAGCCTTGCCGATCTTCTCCTGCTGCAGGCGATCTTTTCACTGGCGCCGCTGCTCATGGAGTTCCCTTCCGGCTATCTGAGCGACCGGCTGGGCTACCGTTTTGCGCTGAACCTGGCCTGCCTGTTCGGCATCACCGGCTGGACGACCTACACCCTGGCCGGCTCTTTTGCCGGCGTGCTCGCCGCCGAGATACAACTCGGCATTTCCTATGCGTTCATCAGCGGCTCGGACAGCGCTCTCCTCTACGAGACCCTGCGCTACCAGGGCCGGGAAGAGGAATACGCCAGACATGACGGCCGCATGACGGCCTGGGCTCAGGCCGGCGAGGCCGCCGGGGCTATCGGCGCCGGGGCGCTTTACGCCTGGTTTCCGCTCCTGCCCTTCCTGCTGCAGATCGCGGTGTGGGTTGCGGCCCTGGCTGTCTGTCGCAACCTGCATGAGATGCCCTCGGCGCCCCGGCAGACAACCTCGCACCTGCGCGAAGCCTGGGCCATTGCGCACAAGGCCTTCGTGCGAAGCCCCGGCCTGCGCTACAGCATCCTCCTCGCGGCCGTGCTCGGGCTTGCATCCTTCTACCCGGTCTGGCTGATTCAGCCGTACATGCAGTCACTCAACGTGCCCCTTGCCTGGTTCGGACCGATCTGGGCCCTGGCCAACTTGTGCGTCTCAGGTGGCTCGCTGATCAGCCATCGCGTCCAGTATCATCTTGGGGCACGTGGCACCACTCTGCTCCTGTTGGCCCTGATCGTTGCCGGCTACGCCGGACTGGCCTTCAGCCATGTGGTCTGGGGCTTTGTCTTCTACTTTCTGCTGACCGTCATGCGCGGCATCCAGGGGCCGTTTCTGCGGCTGGCACTGCAGAAGCAGAGCGAACGCCATGAACGGGCCAGCATTCTGTCCCTGAAATCTCTGGTCTTCCGCCTCGGTTTTGTCATCACCGGCCCTTTGGTCGGCATGCTCGCTGACCGGGCCGGTTTGAGCTTTTGCTTCCTGCTACTGCTGATCGCCCTGTCCCTGGTCATCGCCATTGCCATACGACCTTTTTTAAGAGACACCGCAGCTGTCTGGGAGATTTAAGGGGGCGGCAGCGTCATTCCGGCATGGTTTTAGCCGGAATCCAGATTTTGCAGAGTTCAAAGCCTGGGTTCCCGACAGCACTCGGGGATTCAAAACCTTAAAACCGGCGGGTCTCGGCCCGCCAGCCGACGTACTTTTTGCTAGCCGCCAAAAAGTATGCAAAAATCGGCTATCTCCTGGCGGAGGGCATATTCCTATACCTGGTTTCCGTGCTTCAATGTGCTGCAGATTCTGGGATCCGGCCCTGTCAGAGGGCCTCTCTGCAGTGCTTTCCTGCAGTAAAAAAATAAACCACACCGACCATTCTCCATAAGTCGACTGGCTGGTTTAACTTTTCACTTTTCACTTTTCACTTTTCACTTTTCACTTGTCACTTGTCACTTGTCACTTGTCACTTGTCACTTTTAACTCATGACCATGCCCATCCTGCATTTGATGTGTATACTTAATCCTGACGTATCAAGTCTTACCTGGCGAAGCAGCAATAGAACCTGGACCAAAAAACCCTGTACTGCGTGGGGTCATTAATGCAACCACTCGAGCTGATTGATAACTATTACCGTGACCATGCACAAGCCAGACGCATTCTGATCGCTCACAGCCGCCAGGTTGCCAGCCTGGCTGTGGCTGTGGCAGAACACCTCAGGCAGAGTGAACCCGTCGACGTGGAATTTGTTGAGCAGGCGGCCATGCTGCACGATATCGGCATGCGCTACACCGACACGCCGAAACTCGGTTGTCATGGCGACCGGCCTTATATCAGCCACGGGGTTATTGGAGCAGAACTGCTCACTGCAGAACACCTGCCCCGCCACGCCCTTGTCTGCGAACGTCATATCGGCGTCGGCCTGAGTGTAGAAGATATCATGTTGCAGGGTCTGCCGCTGCCGTTACGCGACATGCAGCCACAAACCCTGGAGGAGAAGATTGTCGCTTACGCCGACCTGTTCTTTTCCAAAACGAAAAAAGGCATGCGGACAGCGGAGATGGTCCGTGCCTCATTAGCCCGGCATGGGCAGCATAAAGTCGCCGTATTCGACAGATGGCACGAACAATTGGGGTCAGGTCTACACATTCCACAAAATTTGCAATAAACGCATTTTTTGTGGAATGTGTAGACCTGACCCCTAGACAGAATCATGATGGAGCAGTGGCTGCTAAACATATTCGAGTTTTTGCCTGGCGGCATGCTGTTCGCTGCGGCAGTCTTCGTCATTGCGTTTCTTGAAGCGCTGGTAGGGATTGGACTGCTCATGCCTGGCAGCGTGCTGACTGTATTCAGCGGCTGGATGGCTTACCAGGGGAAAGCGCCCATAACGGCCATCATGGCTGCGGCAGCTCTCGGAGCTGTGTCAGGTGATCTGCTCAGCTATTGGCTGGGCGCACGTTTCAGCGCCAGGATCTGGCGCTGGAGATTGTTGCAAAAGCGCCAGAACTTGCTACGCCTGACAGAAGTCTTTTTCCTTGAGAACGGCGGCAAAGGCGTTTTTTTCGGACGATTCCTTGGGCCGATTCGCGGACTTGTGCCGTTCATCGCCGGGGCCAGCAAGATGCGTCCCGCTGTTTTCAGCAGCTACGCCATAATCAGCGGCATTCTCTGGGGGATCAGCTATCCGGGGCTCGGCTATCTCGGCGGGGCCAGCTGGCAGCGTGCGGAGACCCTGGCCGGTCGACTTGGCCTGCTGATTATGCTTGTGCTCATCGTCACCCTGCTGGTGGCGTGGCTGCGTCACAGGTTTTTACCAAGGCCGAAAATGCGAGATGCCAAGCGTGACAAGCCGCCCTCTTCCTGAAAGTTTCCTGCCCTGTTGCACATACCTTGTTCGAGCCTGCCTTTTCCGTTAGGATACGAAAAACTATCTATTCAGAACATCGGCGATGTGCCCGTGGGTTGCAGCTGTTGCTTGCGGGAAGTTAAGTGGCAACGTTGGACGCAGGCAATGGCTGCAGCCCACGGGCTAATTTTTTTCACCACAGCGGTCATAGAGGGATACCCTTTGGGTTTATAAGACGCTCTGATGATTTATGAACTTTTCAGATTGTCTCTGTAAACTCTGTGGTGAACGCTCTGACTGTTTTGCTCCGCTGCCCTTTTGCTTGAACCAACGCGGTTAACCAGAGGACCGCGAAGCCCTGATGACATATGCCCGATCTATTAAACGACAATAGCTGGCTTGATTTCGAAAGAGCCCATGTCTGGCATCCTTATGCTCCACTGGAAGGGGCCCTGCCCTGCTATCCCGTCAAACATGCGCAGGGTGTTCACCTGACTCTGGAGGATGACCGCAAGCTGATAGACGGCATGTCTTCCTGGTGGTCGGCCATTCACGGTTACAATCATCCGGTTCTCAACAGGGCCGCCAAACAGCAGCTGGACAAGATGGCGCATGTCATGTTCGGCGGCCTGACCCACCGCCCGGCGGCTGAATTGGCTGCGCGCCTGGTGGCTTTGACCCCGGAACCTCTCGAACGGGTTTTTCTCTGTGACTCCGGTTCGGTGAGCGTCGAAGTCGCCATCAAAATGGCAATCCAGTACTGGCACGCAAAACAGCAGCCGGAAAAACAGCGGATGCTGACGATTCGCCGTGGCTATCACGGCGACACCTGCGGCGCCATGGCGGTCTGTGATCCCGAGACCGGCATGCATCATCTTTTCACCCAGGTTCTTTCAGAACATTTCTTTGCCGACGCACCGACTGTTGTCAACGATGCCGATTGGCAGGACCAGGACATCGCAGACTTCCGCAGCCTGCTTGCAGCTCATCAGGGTCAGATTGCTGCCGTCATCCTCGAGCCGATCGTGCAGGGTGCCGGCGGCATGCGCTTCTACGCTCCGGAGTACCTGCGCCAGGTCCGTACCTTGTGCGACACCCACAAGGTTCTGCTGATCGCCGACGAGATCGCCACCGGCTTCGGTCGTACCGGTACAATGTTCGCCTGCGAGCAGGCAGGCATCGTGCCTGATATCATGTGCCTGGGCAAAGCCATTACCGGCGGCTACATGACCCTGGCTGCGGTTCTGACCACGGCAGAGATCAGCCGGACCATCTCGACGAACGCTCCCGGGGCATTCATGCACGGGCCGACCTTTATGGCCAACCCGCTGGCCTGCGCGGTCGCCAACGCCAGCATCGATTTGCTACTCGAAAGCCCCTGGCAGGAACGTGTTTCCGCCATGTCCAGGGCTTTTGCCCGACACCTGCTGCCCTGCCAGAGCTGGGAGGGTGTGGCCGAGGTACGGATCAAGGGGCGAATTGGCGTCCTGGAGTTGCGTAAATCCGTCAATATGGCTGCAATCACCAAACGCTTTGTCGACAAAGGCGTGTGGATTCGCCCCTTCGGCAAACTGGTCTACGTTATGCCGCCTTATGTGATTGGTGATGAGGACCTGGAGACGCTGCTGACAGCGATGACTGAGGCGGTATTCGAGGAGCTCAGCTGAGCTGGAGATAGAATACAGAATATAGAATACAGGAGATAGGAGACAGGAGGCTGGTTTCTTGAAGACAAACCAATCCTTAGGGTCGCGTCTACACCTGTCTCTTATA
>JBPPMB010000059.1:0-9470 GCA_051305855.1 Desulfuromonadales bacterium | reverse complement strand
GCCGATTTTTTGAATTCGGCGTGATCGTCCTTGACGGCACCAGGCTTCACGGTCGCCAGGTAACCGGCGATGGTATAGGGGATGACGAAGTAGCCGTCGGCCAGTCCCTGCATCAGGGCCGAAGCGCCGAGGCGGTTAGCACCGTGTACGGAGAAGTTGGCCTCGCCGAGCACGAACAGGCCGGGAACATTGCTCATGCAGTTGTAATCAACCCACAGGCCACCCATGGCGTAGTGCGGTGCCGGGTAGATGCGCATCGGCTGCTTGTAGCCGTTTTCATCAGTGATCTTCTCGTACATCTCGAAGAGGTTGCCGTAACGCCCTGCGATGGTCTCTTCACCGAGGCGCTTGATGGAATCGGCAAAGTCGAGGTAGACACCACGCTTGCCGGGTCCAACGCCGCGCTCATCGTCGCACTGCTCTTTGGCGGCGCGGGAGGCAATGTCGCGCGGAGCCAGGTTGCCGAAGGATGGGTATTTGCGCTCCAGGTAGTAGTCACGATCGGCTTCAGCAATCTCGCCTGCCGGTTTCTCGCAGTCTGCGACTTTCTTGGGCACCCAGCAGCGACCGTCGTTGCGCAGCGATTCGGACATCAGGGTCAGCTTCGACTGATGCTCACCGTGCTGTGGAATGCAGGTCGGATGGATCTGGGTGTAGCAGGGGTTGGCCATGTAGGCGCCCTTTTTGGCAGCCTTCCAGGCGGCGGTGACGCTGCAGCCCATGGCGTTGGTGGAGAGGTAGAAAACGTTGACATAACCGCCGGTCGCCAGGATGACCGCATCACCCCAGTGAGACTCGATCGCGCCGGTCACCATGTTGCGGCAGGTGATGCCCCTGGCGACACCGTCGACCACGACCAGGTCAAGCATTTCACGACGCTCGTGGAGCGTGACCGTGCCGGCCTTCACCTGGCGGGAGAGCGCGGAATATGCGCCAAGCAGCAGCTGCTGGCCGGTCTGGCCGCGGGCGAAGAAGGTCCGGGAAACCTGGGCGCCGCCGAAAGAGCGGTTGTCCAGGTAACCGGCGTAGTCGCGGGCAAAAGGCACACCCTGGGCGACACACTGGTCAATGATGTTGTTGGAAACCTGGGACAGGCGCCAGACGTCGGCTTCACGAGCACGGAAGTCGCCACCCTTGATGGTGTCGTAGAAGAGGCGGTAAATGGAATCACCGTCGTTCGGGTAGTTCTTGGCGGCGTTGATGCCACCCTGTGCTGCAATGGAGTGAGCGCGGCGGGCGCTGTCCTGATAACAGAACGCGTGAACGTTGTAGCCCAGTTCACCCAGCGACGCAGCTGCGGCACCACCGGCGAGACCGGTACCGACACAGAGAATTTTGAATTTACGTTTGTTGGAAGGATTGACAAGCTTCGATTCGAAGCGATGACGATCCCAGGAAGTTTCAATTGGTCCGGTAGGACACTTGCCGTCGAGTATCATTAAACCTACCCCCTAAATCTTGATGAGTCCGGCAACAATCAACAAAGGAATGGAAATGTATCCCACGAGGAGTACAAAACCAACCAGTTTGCTGACCATTCCCATGACCGGAAGTGACTTGTCATTGCTCAGTCCGATTGTCTGGAACAGGCTCTGAAAGCCGTGGCTGACATGCAGGAACAAAAAAGCCATAGCGATCAGGTAGACGATAACCGTCAGAGTGTTCTTGAACCCGTTGACAACCATGAAATAGACATCGACTATGCCACTATTTCCGAGAGGAATATAGATCTCGGGGTTGGTCACCCTAACGGTGAACTGCAGCAGGTGGTAGACCACGAAGGCCAACAGCAGAAGCCCTGAGACGATCATGGTTTCAGCTCCGAAACCGGTTCTCAGGCGCTTGACCTGCACGTTCTTCTCGGGAGTTGCGGCCCTGTTCTCGAGGGTCAGCTGGATCCCGAAAATGATGTGAATTGCAAAAGCTGCCAGCATAAACAGCCGGAAGACCCAGACGAATGGTCCGAGACTGTGCAGCTTCTGCGCATATGCGTTGATTGCGTCTGCACCTACAAACACGGAAGAGTTGCCCAGCAGGTGCACGCAAACAAACGAGACCAACACGATGCCGGTAACGGCCATGATGATCTTTCTGCCCACAGAACTTTGCGTCAGTTGCATGATTTTGATCCCTTAATCAATGTGTTGTGATGGATGAAACCCGAAAAAGACCCATTCAAGAACCGGCCAGGGCCGGCCAAACAGGCAAAGCAAGACATGACGTCTTGCCTGCGCCTATCGAGGGGGCCCTCGCCAACGACTTGACAATCCCATATTGATATCCCCTGACCCACATTGCCACGGACCGATGTTGTGATTCTCTCCCGGCCCGTTGCACACTACTGCATACTGTATACAAGGCCCCCGTATACTAAACGCCGTTTGGGAAAAAATAAAGGAAAAATTTCCGGGAAGACCGCTTTCCGTGATTTTCCCGGGATTGTCTCCAGGTGCCCGGAAATCAGTGCTGGCAGGCAGAAAGATAGTCGACGACCTGACGCAAAGCCTGGCCGCGATGGCTGATCCTGTTCTTGGTATCGATGGGAAGTTCAGCCATGCTGCAGTCGAACTCGGGCAGCCAAAAGAGTGGATCATAACCGAACCCGCCATGACCCCGCTCCTGGTTCAGGATCACCCCATCGACCCTGCCTGCAAAGAGGCGGGTCGGTTCACCGGGCAGGCACAGAGCCATGGTACAGCAAAAGGCCGCCTGGCGCTGCTCTTCAGGCACCTGCGTCATCTCGTCCAGAAGTTTGCGGTTGTTGCTGCGGTCGTCGGCCCCGGCGCCGGCAAAACGCGCCGAATAAACCCCGGGGCGACCCTGCAATGCAGCGACCACCAGTCCGGAATCGTCAGCCAGGCACGGCATGCCGATGGCACGGGCGATGGCCTCTGCTTTTTTCACCGCGTTGGCAGCAAACGTTTCACCATCCTCCACGACTTCCGGAGCATGCGGAAAGCCGTCAAGGCTTAAGACATTGACGTTCTTTGATTCAAGCAGGCGACAGATCTCCTTGAGCTTGCCGGCATTGCGGGTGGCCACGACCAGGTCCATCATGCCTGACGCCTTGCCTCCAGCTGCAGCTGCGTCAACTCACGGCACCCTTGCCTGGCCAGGTCGCGCAGAGCATCAAGCTCGGCGTCGCTGAAAGGTTCATCTTCGGCAGTTCCCTGCACTTCGACAAAGCGGCCGTCTCCGGTCATGACAAAGTTCATGTCAACACCAGCACTGGAATCTTCCACGTAATCGAGGTCAAGAAGCGCACGGCCATTGACGATGCCGGAACTGACCGCGGCCACGCTGTCTTTCAAGGGAGAGCTTTTGATCAACCCCTGGGAAAGCAATGTTTCGACGGCATCGGCAAGCGCAATCCAGGCTCCGGTAATCGCTGCTGTACGCGTGCCGCCGTCGGCCTGGAGCACGTCACAGTCAATAACAATCGTGCGCTCACCGAGCAGCTCGAAATCGACCACGGCCCGCAGAGCTCTGCCGATCAGGCGCTGGATCTCCATGGTACGCCCCGCCAGCTTGCCCCGGGCAGCTTCACGAACCGAACGCGTCTGGGTTGCGCGAGGCAGCATGCTGTATTCGGCCGTGACCCAGCCACGCCCCTGGCCACGCATGAACGGCGGGACCTTCTCTTCAACAGAGGCGTTGCACAAAACCCGGGTTTCGCCGAAGCAGATCAGCACCGAACCTTCGGCGTAACGGGTAAAACCACGCTCGCATGTAACCTGGCGAAGCTGGCTGGCCTGGCGACCGTCGTGACGTGACAGAGAGGATGAACTCATGGATAGACTCCTGAGGAGGTCTCAAAAAAGGCCTGCAGCCCATCGTAGAGGGCGCGGGCAAAGTCCTGCTGGCGCACCGGGTCCTGCAGCAGGACCAGATCAATCGCATTGCTCAAGCTGCCCATTTCCACCATGACGCGTGGCAGATCGCCACGGCCGAGCGGGTAAACCGGCAGTTCTTGTATGCCATGGACGTCGAAGCCGCTGCTTTTGAGCTTGTTCTGCAAAATTTTGGCAAGCTTCAGACTGGAATTTTCGGCCGTCAATCCTTCGGGAACATCACGTTCAGTCTGTGGCTGGACATAGAGATTGACGCCTGAAGCTTCATCAGAGAAAAATGCCTGAGCGTGTAAAGAAATCATCACATCCGCCTGCCCTTCTGCAACGACTTCCAGACGACGTTCCATATCAAGGGCGTAATCGCCGTCGCGCGTCATGACAACGGGTGCATCCTGATGCATTTTCAAGAGCTTTTCCAGGCGCTGGCCGACGGCGAGGGTCACGGCTTTCTCTTTACTGCCATTCAAACCGAGCGCACCACTGTCTTCGCCGCCGTGTCCGGGATCGATGGATACCACCCACTCGCCGCTCACTGCGGCCGTCTCCTTTTTACGCAGCAGGAAAGCAAACAGACGATCCAGGGGGTCTTCCTCCTGGGTCGATGCCGGCGGGTTATGGTTGCGGTAATAGATCGGCCCGGCAAGCAGCGGGGCCAGCTGGCGCAAAAGGAACGTTTCAGAAACCCGCAGTTTGGAGTCGATAAAGCGCGGGCGATGGGAAATGGGGGCAAAATTGTCTGCCACCTTGAGGAACTGGCTGCCCGGCGAGATGATCGCCCGCCCGTGCGGCGTATGGATAACGTAGACATGGGCCACCGAGTCCCATTCTCCCTGCAGATGCAGAGCGGTCAAAACGTCATCGATGGAAACGAAGGCCGTCCCTTCGCGAAGATAGACATCCTCGATAACCAGAGGATCTTTGCCGGAAAGCCCGATCTCGACAGTTGCCCCGGCAGGCGGGGCAAAGGAGAGCAGGATAACGAACAGACAGATTAATTGCAGGGGAAAGCGAAGCATGGCGCGTTTTATACTCCAGATGTGCAGGGCTGTCAACGCAGGGGAGGTAAATATCATCTCTTTGGTGTCCGGACGAAAACTATCTGGCAACCAGCATCACCGGCTCACAATGTTCCTTGCCCAAAGCTTTAAGCAAACGCTCGGTGAGTTCGTACTCCAGTGCGCCCAGGCTGCCCCGCACAGCCTCCAGCTGGCGAATCTGCCCACCGGCGGTCATACTGTGGCCGCCACCGGTCCCGAGCCCCCTGATGACCTGCTGCATCAGTATCCCGGCATGGCTCTCCGGCTGGCTGGTACGCATGGAGAGAACGCCTTCATTGTGACAGCACCCCAGGCCAAAGACAATTTCAACCCCCTCGACCCGCATCAGGAAATCAGCAATTTCAGCAACGATTTCGGGATGGTCGATGATGTAGAGGTTAAAGACGAGGGTGTTGCCGTAAATTTTGGCGTTTTTCAGGCCGGTATCAAAATATTTAAAATAGGCCCGCGATGCTTTAGGCCGGGTGATTTCGTGAAGGATGCGATTGTTGCAAAGCGGCATCAACTTCAGGTAGGCATCGCGGTCAGACATGGTCCAGTCGCGACCGAGGTCTTCCGTTTCGGATTTGATCGCATAGAAGAGAATCGTCGCCAGCTTGGTGGCGATTTTGACGTCCTGAGACTGCAGATACTCAAACAGGATACTTGCCGATGCGCCGTATTCCGGGCGGACATCGACCCAACGGCAGGAGTGGGTCATTTCTTTGGGATGATGGTGGTCGATGACCAGGTCGATACGTCGCCCGGGCGGATAGGAATTGTTGCCCGTTCCCGGCTGGGTATCGACCATACAGACCGCATTAAACGTGTCAAGATCCAGGGCCGAGAGCGATTTCGCCTTGATCTCCAGCTGCTTGACCATCACCAGGTTCTCGCGGCGCCCGATCACACCGCCAAAGGCGATGGTCGCTTCCTGGCCGGTCTTGACCAGCACCAGGTGCTGCAGGGCGACAGCGGCGGCAAGCGCATCCGGATCCGGATGATCGTGGGTGACAATGAGAATTGCGCCTTTGCCGCGCAACCACTCGATGATTCCGCTCGAGAACTCTTGAGAATGTCTTAAGTTACAGGAAACTGCAGCACTCATGGATTCAGACTTTCACAAGCAAGGGCAACAGCCGACTCTGCCGAGTCTGCGGGAACTGTTCCAGCGATCTGCAGGCCGCCTGGCAGTACATAAACCTGCTTGCCGAGTTTGAGGCCAATGGCGATTTCCGAAAGCGTACCGTATTCCCCTTCAACCGCAATCAAAGCGTCTGCGGTGTGCGCGATGATGACGTTGCGTGCATGCCCCATGTTGGTCGGCACAACCAGGGTGACATGAGGATTGGCTGAGCGCTTGTCCGGGCCCGGCAGGATGCCGAGGACCTCGCCGCCAGCCTCGACTGCCCCCTTCGCGGCCGCTTCCATGACCCCGCCCAGACCGCCACAGACCAGCACCGCGCCGCGGCTGGCAATCGCACGACCGACCGCTTCGGCCATGCGCAGCCCGTCAGACGAAGGTTGAGCGGCACCGATCACGCCGATGATTTTCCGGATAGACATAAAGCAAACCACAGAGAGACATGAAGGACCCACAAACAACCTAGCATTAAACCCTAAAATGGACAGATTACCAAGCAGATACTTGTTTTTCTGGCACTCTCCTGAAAACAGCAATGGCATTTGCAAGACATTGTTGTCGAAACACGTGCGTCAGGCGCGGCCAAAACTGCAGGCTGTCGCATCGCTGTTGATCGGTCTTCCCGGCGTGACTGTGAATTTGACAGGGTTCATGTCGTGCGCTAAAAATTAATAACAGTCAATTTTTGGCGCACGCTATGAGGCGGATTGATCGCATCGCCGGGGCCTGCCGGCGTAACACAAATCTCTGTCAGACATTTCCACAGGGAAACGAAATGAACAGCGACCTGATCAGTAAATGTGCTGACTGCGCCTACCGCGGACGTTATATATATGTCGTCGGATCCATTCGTTTCGAGCGAGATTTGATCATCGACTATATCAGTACCCACACGGCCGCCAGGTGGTTCCAGGCGGAAAGTCTGGATGAGGTTCCAGTCTCCAACCAGGGCGTTCCGTTCGGCAGAAAGTTGATCCTGATCGATACCCATAACCTGACTCGTGAGCGCCTGATTCAGCTGCTTTCTTCGCAGGCATGGAAACTTCAGGCCCATAACCTGATGGCGCTGTTCAATGTGCTGCGCGAGCATGAGATTGAGAAGCTCGCACTCAGGTGTGGCGTGCGCGGCTTTTTATATACTGACGACCGCGCCGAGGACCTGATCAACGGGATTTGCGCCATTAATTCCGGCGAATTCTGGATCTCCCGGCGGATTCTTTGCGAATGCCTGCAGGACAGCTACGTCGGCAGGGAATTGCCGGTGCCGGACGGCCACTCCTTGTCTGAACGCGAGGTCGAACTGCTGCAGGTGCTTGCGACCGGCGCCTCGAATGAAGCGATTGCCGAGCTGCTGTTCATCAGCCCTCATACCGTCAAAACCCACCTCCACAACATCTTCCATAAAATCAACGTCGGCAACCGGCTGCAGGCCGTCCTCTGGGCAAAAGAGAACCTGCAAAACGCCGGATTGCTCATCCTTTGTTCTTATCTGCCTGCCATTACCGCGCAATTCCCATACTTTTGCATTAGCTGAAGATTATTCCGAATCAGAAGAAAAACCAACCGGTTGCCTGATTGAAATTGCTTAGCAGTGGTTAATACTTCCTATTAGGAAGCCATACTTTAGGGCGAAATATAACTTGGTCGGTATAAATTAATGCGAAGCCGAGAAGTCGGCGAGGGCTCGATTACAAACTTGCAGGTGCAATACCCGGGATGCAACGTCCCATTAACTCAGCCAGCCATTGGTCTGGCGCAACTCAGGAGGTTTATCATGAAAAGGCAGTCACTGGTTATCACACTACTGGCGGCGCTTCTGGTCTTCAGTGGAGATGTGCTGGCGAAAGGGCCAGGGAGTGGAGGTGGTAGCGGAGGAAGCGGAGGGGGTAGCGGAAGTGGAGATGGCGGCGGTGGTGGCGGCGGAGATGAAGTCGCCACTCCGGATTACGGTGACCTGATCAAGCTCTATCGGGATGAGTGCGGTGTCCCCATTACATCCCCTGTGACACAGGTGGTGGATCCCGAGACGCTAGATTGGGTCGACGGCGGACAATGTTGGCAGCCCCTCGCGTTCAATCTTGACGACAACTTGGCATGCCCGGCTGAATGTGTAGACAGCATCAATGGAGGCCCAGCTGTTGTTGACGTTGACCAGTACAACTGTGCAATCGCAGAAGGATGTTCCGGCTGCACGCAGGAGGTCGATTTCGGCCGCATGAATAGTGCACGCTCGCCAGATTCGGTGTTTGCCTCCCAATTGGATGACGTCGTTGTCAACCTGTCCACGGCTGACTGCATCACTCTGGACCCCGCCGGAAGACTGGTGACCAGCAGAGTCGAAACCGTCGTAAATGAAGTCGGTCAATCAGTCGAGACAATAACGTCGAGTGCTATCGATTCACCGCTGCAGAATCTGGCGATCTACAAGCAACTCATGATGTATGGCTACCTGGGGGATGAATCAAATCCGATTGATCTTCCGGGAGGCTGGCTTGATACAGCGGCCAGGGGTCTTGGAGCAGCTTCCGCCAAGGACGGTGAGGTTAACGTGGACATGGTGGCCTACCTCAACCAGATTATGGGGCTGACCGACCCTGACACTGAGACTATGCTTGACCAGACCTGCATCAATGTGCGGGAAGAGGTCATGGGGGCGATCCAGCTGGTGAATAAGTGCTTCCTGGATTACAGTTCCCATGGTTACCGTCGACAGAACAACTTTTCTGGCCTGCCTAATCCGGGGTACGTCCCTCCTCGTTTCGGTGGTGAAGGCATGATTGGCTGGTTCGAGTTCCTCGCACCGCTGAATGTCAGCACTCCGTATTATGAAACGTTCCAGGTCTGACGGGACCGCATCCTGCACCGCGTGTTCGATTCTGATCCCGGTTTCGAGGGCGGTAACATCGGCGGTTTCGCCCAGGCGGCCGACGACACCCGTGCAGTCATCAACTACATGCACAGCTGGCCCCTGCCGGCAGATTATGCAACCCCGCTGGTATCCCTTTCGTTCTGCCCCGGTTCCGATGATCTAAACTATGACGTCTCGATCAGCCCGGAGTCTGGCTTGCAGGTGCCTGAGCAAATGGTGGACGCCAAGATCGAAGGCCGGGAATTTAGCGTGACCGTCGCCAACGCGGGCCCGGATACAGCCAGTGGCAAGGTGACGGTTGATGCCGTAGCTGCGAAAGGCGGTGCGATTTTCCTTGTTGAGGTTGTCGTCGGTGAGGATGGTGTCACCTCATACCTACCAGGTGATCCTCCGCCATGGGAATTTGCTTTCGCAGACCTTCGTGCTGAAGGAAGTGCGTCTTTCTCGGGGTTGTTCTCAACCAGTTTTGGCGAAAAAGACGAGATTACCTGGGAAGCGACGGTGGATGCGGATGATGACGTGCTTCTCACCAACAATACTGTCAACGCAACCACCAACGTCCTAACGAC
>JBPPMB010000042.1:0-8162 GCA_051305855.1 Desulfuromonadales bacterium | reverse complement strand
TAAAATCATAATCTTACGCTTGAAATCCACGCTCTTGATCTTCGGTACGATAGTTGCAAATCATTGTAAATGTCGCCAACAATAGTAAACTTCAGCACTGGTGGAGGTTTACAGTTGTTTTTGGCGATCCCTGCAACCCAATAAAAGGAGAACACACCATTAGTGAAGAAACAGTAACCGTTACCGCTACCTATGTCTCAGAAGATGCCATGAAAAACGCGGAGAATGAGCTTATAGCAGCCAGGATTCCTGAAGAGAAACTTTTCTTCGATAAGAAAAAACTACAGATTAAGGTCATTACCTCGAAGGCCACCAAGTCGACGATTGAAGAGCTTTTAAATCGACACAGTCACAAATAAACCCTTTGCCTGAAGTTGATCGGATGCCGCGCTCGACCACCCCGCGTTTGCTGATCCGCAGATCAAAAAGAATCTGCTCAAAGCCTGCGTGCAGATCGTCGGCGCGGACGGCTTGACCCAGAAACGCAAAGACGAATTGCTCCGTGCCATCGCCGAAACGCTGGATTGTCCAATCCCGCCGTTTGTTGAGATTGCTGTAAGTTAAAACATGACAGGGGCCCCCCGATGAAGGAACACGAACACGCGACTAAAAATCAACCCGACACTAAGCCAGATCAAGACGAGGTTGCCGAAAAAGCCTACACCCTCAATGAAACCGAGAGACATCAGCACGGGCAGGTGAAGCAGAATGCTCCGGTGGCCGAAACCCGAATGTCGGACCACGGTTCGGATGAACACAAAGACCACACGAGTCACCATGCTCACATGGCGGCAGATTTCAAGAAACGATTCTGGATCTCGCTGGCACTGACCCTGCCGATTCTCGTCCTCTCGCCGATGCTCCAAACGCTGGTGGGGCTGCGGGAAGCTATTCGTTTTCCCGGCGACGTCTATGTGCTGTTCGGTTTGGCCTCGGCGGTCTTCTGGTACGGCGGCTGGCCGTTTCTCAAAGGATTCTTGGAGGAAATAAAATCCCGCCGCCCCGGGATGATGACACTGGTCGCCGTTGCTATTGCCACGGCCTATCTCTACAGCAGCGCCGTGGTCTTCGCCCTGCCCGGCAAGATGTTCTTCTGGGAGCTGGCCACTCTGGTGAATATCATGCTGCTCGGGCATTGGATCGAGATGAAGTCGGTGATGGGTGCCTCGAAGGCTCTGGAGGCCCTGGCCGAGCTCATGCCCCCCGACGCACACAAGCTCATGCCCGACGGCAGCGTCAAGGACGTGCCGCTGAATGAACTCTCCGTGGGGGACAAAGTCCTGATCAAACCCGGTGAGAAGATTCCCGCCGACGGTGTCATCGTGGCCGGCGAAAGTTCGGTCGATGAAGCAATGCTCACCGGCGAATCCACCCCGGTTAGCAAAGAGACGGGCGCAAAAGTCATCGGCGGGGCCATCAATGGGGAAGGCTCGCTGACCATTGAGGTCAAAAGCACCGGCAAGGATTCGTTTTTGTCGCAGGTCATCGATCTCGTCAAGCAAGCCCAGGAAAGCAAATCGAAAACCCAGGACCTCGCCAACACCGCGGCATTGTGGCTCACCATTATCGCCTTGAGCGGCGGCCTCATCACCTTCCTGGTCTGGCAGGTGATCGTCGGTCAAGACTTTGCGTTCGCAATCGAACGCACCGTTACCGTCATGGTCATCGCCTGCCCGCACGCCCTCGGTCTGGCCGTGCCGCTGGTAGTGGCCGTCACCACCGCCCTGGCCGCGAGCAACGGCCTGCTGATTCGCAATCGCGTTGCTTTCGAAGGCGCCCGCAAGCTGCGGGCCATCATTTTTGACAAGACCGGCACGCTGACCGAGGGTCGCTTTGGCCTTACGGAAACGCTGGTGCTAGACGAGGACATCACAGAAGAAACCCTGCGCAGCTACGCGGCCTCCGTGGATGCGAATTCGGCTCATCCCATTGCCAAGGCTATCGCCGCCGCTTCGGAAACGAAGTTGCCTGTCGAAGGTTTCAACAGCATCACCGGCAAGGGCGCCGAGGGGCGAGTCGAGGGCAAAGAGATCAAGGTGGTGAGTCCCGGCTACCTGCGCGACCAGAACATCGAAGTCACCGACCAGCGCATCGAGCCGTTGCAGGCGCAAGGCAAGACCGTCGTCTTTGTCCTCGTGGACGGGAAACTGAAAGGTGCAATCGCCCTCGCCGACATCATCCGGCCCGAAGCAAAGCAAGCCATCGCCGCACTCAAGGCCCTCGGCATCCGCTGCCTGATGCTCACCGGCGACAACAAGGCGACGGCGAAATGGGTCTCGGACCAGATCGGGCTGGATGAATATTTTGCCGAAGTCCTGCCCCAGGACAAAGCCGCCAAAGTGAAAGAAGTCCAGGCCCGGGGCGTGTTAGTGGCTATGACCGGCGACGGCGTGAATGATGCCCCCGCGCTGGCGCAGGCTGATGTGGGCATCGCCATCGGCGCCGGTTCCGATGTGGCGGTCGAAACCGCCGACGTGATTCTGGTGCGGAGCAACCCGCTGGATGTCGTGGCCATCGTGCAGCTCTCCCGCGCCACCTATAGGAAGATGATCCAGAACCTTGTCTGGGCGACGGGCTACAACATTTTCGCCCTGCCGTTGGCGGCCGGAGCCCTTTACGCGTGGGGCGTGCTGCTCACTCCCGCAGTGGGCGCGGTTTTCATGTCCGCCAGCACGGTGATCGTGGCCATCAACGCGCGACTGCTGAGACTGAAGGTTGAGCCGCACCCCGATGGTAAAACCGAACCGGGGCCTGACGAAGCCAAGGTCGAACCGCAACCCGATAAAGCCAATGCCGAGACACAGCCCGATAAAGCCAATGCTGGGCCGCAGCCCGATAAAGCCAATGCTGAGCCGCAGCCCGATAAAGCCAAAGCCGAGCCGCAGCAGCCTGACGAAGCCAAGACCGAGACACCGTCTGATGTGACGCCGCAGATCGTCAAGCGAGTCCATGAACTCTACGAGGAGCTAGGGCTCGAGACCGTTAAAGCAGTTCAGGATTGGGAGGAGACAGAGCGAAAGACTCCGAAAGATGAAGCCAAAATCGAGTCTAAACCTAAAGTTAAACCCGAGCCTAAGCCTGAAGCCAAAGTCAAAACCAAGCGAAAGTCTAAAGCCAAAAAATAACCAAGCTGTTGAAAACCCCCCCGTGATGTGCGTGCCACGAACTCAGCGGCATCGCGGCCAGGCTTTCAGGAGTCATGACCACCCGCATAGCGGGGGCTTGAGGAAAGCCCCTGAAAAAGGGGCTATAGATATTGCGCCCCCTGGGTTTTCAAGATTGAGAAGATCGTCGCCGGGACGGCATAGCCTTTTTAGTCACACCGGCAGAGCCGGTGGTTTACTGAAAACCGGAATCACAAAAAAGTGGAAATCACGAAAATTACCGGGAGGGAAACATGAAACGTATTGCCGTATTGACTAGCGGAGGTGACGCCCCCGGCATGAACGCTGCCATCCGGGCTGTTGTGCGGACCGGGCTCATGAAAGGTTGGAATGTCTGTGGTGTCCGCCATGGCTACGCCGGCCTGATCTCCGGTGATATTATCCCCCTGGGGGCACGTGATGTAGGCGGCATCATCCAGCAAGGGGGCACCATGCTCGGCAGTGCGCGCTGTCCGGAATTCAAGACCATTGACGGCCAGCAGAAAGCCCTGTCACGGCTTCACCAGCATGGGATTGACGCATTGATCGTGATCGGTGGCAACGGTTCCCAGACCGGCGCTCACGCACTTTCCCAGCTGGGCTTTCCGGTGGTTGGCGTGGCCTCGACCATCGATAACGACCTGTATGGCTCCGATATCACCATTGGGGTGGATACGGCTTTGAACGTTTCATTGGAAGCGATTGACCGGTTGAAGGTTACCGCCTCCTCCCACCATCGCGCGTTCCTTGTCGAGGTAATGGGGCGCGAGTGCGGCTACCTGGCGCTTATGGCGGCCATTGCCGGCGGTGCCGAGGCGGTGGTCATTCCCGAAGAAGCGATAGACCCGGAGGTCCTGGCCACCGAACTAAGAACCGCTTACGACAATGGCAAGTCTCACGCCATAGTGGTGGTTGCCGAAGGTGCCCGATACAATGCCGAAGGAATGGCGCATTACTTTCAGCTGCACAGTGAACGATTGGGCTTTGATCTGCGGGTAACCAGACTGGGGCATGTGCAACGGGGTGGCGCGCCGGGTTCTTTTGACCGTCTGTTGGCCAGCCGCCTCGGTGCGGCGGCAACGGAGCAGCTGGCCGGAGGAGTGCATGGGATACTGTTGGGACTGCTCAAAGGTGAGATTGCGGCTACACCGCTTGCGGTAGTCGTAGCCAACTGGAAACCGCTGGATTTTCGACTTCTGGAACTGTCGCGGGTATTGGCAATATAAGGAGCGCAACGTACTGGAACAGTTCGGTGATGAATATCGCTTACCAGAAGCGCGTGCCGATGTTCATTCCGCGCTGGGGGCAATGGCGCAAGCTGACCAAGAAAGGAGCAGCTATGAAAACCAAAACTAGGATCGGAGTTAACGGCTATGGCGTCATCGGCAAACGGGTTGCGGATGCCGTTCGCCTGCAACCGGATATGGAACTGGTGGGGGTGAGTGACATCATCAGCGACTATCGAATCAAGGTTGCGGTGGGGCTGGACATTCCCATATACGCATCCTTGCCGGAGAAAGTGACCGAAATGAAGGCGGCGGGCCTTCCGGTCGCCGGGGTGCTGAAGGATTTGACAGGTCATGTCGATGTGATGGTCGATTGCACGCCCAAAGGGGTTGCGGCGAAGAATCTCGAAGGATACCAGGCGGCAGGCGTCAAGGCGATCGTCCAGGGTGGCGAAGCGCACAGTGTGACGGGACATTCTTTCGTTGCGCAAGCAAACTACGCGAGCGCGCTCGGGCGCGACGTGACGCGGGTGGTCTCCTGCAACACCACCAGCATCGTGCGCACGCTAGGCGCGTTACAGGACGCGAAGCTGCTGAAAAAGGCGAGTGGCGTGCTGATCCGACGGGCGACCGATCCCTGGGAGTCCGACCACGGCGGCATTATGAACACCATCGTCCCCGAGGCGCATATTCCCAGCCATCAGGGGCCGGACGCCCAGACGGTGCGGCCGGAACTGGACCTCGTGACCATTGCGGCGAAGGCAGCGCATACGCAGTGTCATAATCATTACTGGATCGTCGAACTGACGCGCCCGGCCAGCCGGGAAGAGGTTCTGGATGCCTTCCGGCATGCCCCTCGCATCGCGTTCATACGTATGAGCGACGGGATCGTGGCACTCAATAGCACCATCGAGTTGATGAACGACCTTGGACGCCCCCGCGGCGATATGTGGGAAGTCGCCCTGTGGGAAGATGTGCTCACCGTAGATGGCACAAACTGCTATTACACCTATCAGGTGGACAACCAATCCATCGCCATTCCTGAGAACATCGACGCGATCCGCGCTCTCGCTGGCAGCGTCAAGGACGGACTGGAATCGATCCAGATGACGGACGAAGCCCTCGGAATCAAGCGCAATTTTATTGAGCGGAAATTAATTACGGAATGACCGTGAACGAATTATAAAAGGAAGACCACCATGCTGGTCAATTCTACGACAATCCGTTGCTGAAACGGTGAGCACCATCACCAAGCCATTCGACATGGCAGTATTCAACGATCTGGATCGCTTTCACCTGGTGATGGACACCATCAACCGCCTGCCGAAAACCGACGACCTGGGTGTAACCCTGCAACAGCAACTCAAGGACAAGCTGATCGAGCACAAGCGATACATCACCAGAATGGCCAGAACATGCCGGAAACTCACAACGATGATATGGATCCACCCCAAATGAATACGCAAGAGCTGATCGACACCGCGAAGACACTGGTCGCCGCCGACAAGGGCCTGCTGACGATGGATGAAAGTAATCCGACCTGCAACAAACGATTTGCCGCCCTTGGGATTCCCCAGACCGAGGAGCTCCGGCGCGCCTGGCGGGAGTTGATCGTGACCACGCCCGGACTCGGTGAGTACATTCGATGGTTGCGGCGCTGGCTCACACACGACAAAGGAATAAGCCTGAGAGTATAACCAGTGCAAAAATTTTCCATCCAAAAGAGTATCTGACGCCACCTGAATTTCAAACACGGCAGATCACCAAGGTAAATGTCTAACCAAGGGTCTCTTTATTGGCATGATAAATGGGTAAACAGACCATGCCTCCTTTCAAAATTGGCTAAAGTCCTGAGTATGACAGTAAAAAGATCCACTTTTCTACCAAACACACACCCCCTTGAATACCGCATTTGGGTGACTTGAGCATTTCGGACCAGCCAGAAGGGTTCATCTTCAAAAAGGTGAGATGGAGTCGATGACGACCGGAGGAGCACACAGGAAGATTGTCGGATATCCTTCAGCTTGTTAGAGAAAATCCCTCAATTCCAAACAAGATATTTCTGACAACATCTCTATCAATGTATTGACAAGGGGAGAAGGCTTACCGGGGAAAACTTTTCTGAGGCTGCGCATTTGTTGTAAGCGCAGGATATTCGACTCCCTGAAATGAGTTAAGGAAACCCGTGAGCCTTTACATCCGTGAAAACGACCAAAATCCTTTCAACGATCGCTTAGTCAAAGACGATATCCTATGAGTTTAGCGGCAATAAACTGCCTCGGTTGTGGAGCACCCGTCAGCGGAAAATATAAATTATGCTTACGATGCTGCCATCTTCTCGGTGTGAACAATCCCTCTGTAGGCCAGACTCGAGAGTCATCGTCTGAAGATTTGAAAGAGTCTGGTCTTGCGGATGTGCCGCCGCATGCAGACAGGAGCTTTATCCTCTGTTTTTCCCTGCTAAGCATTAGTTCAGTTCTCGTATTGGGGCGGTTGGGGCTGACAATAATGTCACCGCTGGGGTTCAAGTTTATCCCGCTTATGAAGTGCCTTTGTTAGATGTTCAATTTTCTTGAGGTGGAGATTCAAACCACCCCCTGATGATGCTGATTGGCTGCGTTTCTGGCACTGCGGTTAATTGATGGTATGTTGTTGCATTCGCCTTCGCATCCGGAAAGAGCAATAAGCATGAAAAATACTCCCGACAGAACTTCGAAATACCGGGCAGACAGTCTTTCGCTCATCGGCGCTGTAGCAATCGGAATCAAACGCAAAGACATTTATCCCCAAATATAAAGAAGGTCATTTGATGAAAAAAGAAACTATTTTACTGCTTGTTGTGACTCTTGTCGTTGGAACACTGATCGGAACAATTATTGCCAGCAAACCGACCAAAACAGCAGACAAAGACGATCACGATACTCACGTCGCCCAAACTCCTGCTGTTAATACGCAGAAAGAGCTTCAGATATTAAAGGAGGTTCTGGAAAAGGAGCCGGCGAATCGCAATGCTTGGGTGCAGTTGGGAAACAAGTATTTCGACACAAACCAGCCTATGGAGTCTATAGAAGCCTATGACAAGGCTTTGGCGATCGATGACAACGATCCCAATGTACTAACCGATCAAGGAATAATGTATCGAAGCATTGGTTGGTTCGACAAGGCCATTGAGAATTTCGGCAAAGCGAACAAACTTGCCCCCAGGCATACGCAGTCGCTACTCAATATGGGCATTGTCTATCGTTTCGACCTTGAGCAGAACGACAAGGCCAAAGAAGCGTGGCTAAAATATCTGGAGATAGACCCCACCGGCGAAACAGCAGACCGGGTCAGGACCATGATCGAACATGTGGAAAAAGGTCATTCTTAGCTTGATGTAAATCCTGGGATTCTTATAGATAAGTGGAGGCTCGAGAGTATTTTACTGCTCCGTTAGAGCTGTGAACTTCACAGCTTCGGTTCGCAGCTTTGCAAGCAGGAGGTTTCACAAAATCAGTTTTAGCGATATACACCTTGCGATTGCGGTCGAAGGATAAATCCAAGCCACCTTTAACTGGAGCCCAGCTCAAGTAGAATCCCACATTGATCAGCGGTTAAAGCCCCGCTACATCGTTGACTCAAGGAGTTGATCTGATTCCTCAGTTGTCCGAGTTCTGCAATACGTATATCAATGCGGCCTAGATGTTCAGCGAGGAAGGTACTCACCTCAGTACAATCACCCTGAGGCGTGTCACGAATCAGCAGGAGCTGTCGGATCTCTTCAAGTGTCATGTCGAGTGAACGACATCGACGG
>JBPPMB010000036.1:0-11901 GCA_051305855.1 Desulfuromonadales bacterium | reverse complement strand
GCAATCGCAGTGGCCACACTCGCCAGATGTCCCGGTTTATCATTGAGCATCAGACGCAAACATTTGGCGATCTTCCCTGCGCCCTGTTCGATTTCCATATTTTCTCCGATCGGTTCCCGAAACAGCAGTGGTCCGGTTGATGTTGGAAATTTCTGATTATTATAGTAACTCAGGGGGACAGCGCAATGGGAAAGAGCAGCCCGGGCAATAACAGTCGTTCCTGAGTGTACCGGTTTTGCAATAAATACACCTCGCCGCAGCTGGCTGCGGCAAGTAAGGCCCTTATTTGGTTCGGGCAGTCAAGGTTTAATCCTGGGAGCGGTGAGGCCCTCCTGAGGTTGTCGCTCGTCAGCTTGATCCAGAAAATTCTTTTCGATTCATAATAATCAGGAAAAGAAACAGGGGCAGGCTGCGAGCGTAGCGCTTGACATATAAGCAGTTTTGCTATATTGGTCAATAATAATTAATTTTTGCTAAGTTTCTGCTTGGGCCGATTCTTCCTCGAGGAAGTTTGCGGATAACCATGGGTCTTGTTAACAAGGTCGCCGGGTTGCCAGGGTGGTTTCGGGTGAGCCGGAGTCCTTCTGCGTTACCCGGTTTTTTCATGTTGTTCATGGGTTGGTAGTCATGGTTATAATCAGGGCCCTTAGTCAAAGCCTGATCAGCAAATTTACCTTCAGAACCGGTATTGTGTTGTTGATCACGATCTCGCTTTTTGCCTTTTTCAATATCACCACTCTCAAGGAACTTTTTTTATTGGATGCCAAGGATGACATCGAAACGGTCAGTGAAATCATCCTGCACACGACACATTTTCAGATGTTGGAGGACAATCGAGCTCGGGTCTACCAGATGATGGAAGAAGTCTGCTTGCATGAAAAAATAGACCGGATTCGGCTCTTCAGCACCGAAGGTCTGGTTCATTTTTCCACAGATGCGGAAGAAATTGGCAAATCTGTACCTCTGACCGAAACAAGATGTAAAGATTGCGATAGCGGTATGACCCTGCCCGAGATGCCCTATCTCGATGACAGCAGGAAAATCTTTCATAATGCCCGGGGAGAAGAGATCTTAAGCGTCACTACAGCCATTCACAATAAACCGAGCTGTTATACCGCGGCTTGTCATGTGCATTCGCCGGATGACAAGACCCTCGGTTTTCTTGAAGTGCAGGGGTCTCTCGCCAAAATCGGTGTACAGGCGAGCTCGTATCGCAACAGCATCGCAGCTTTTGGTATTACCCTGCTTTTGCTCGTAATCATCTGTCTCAGCTGGATGACCCAGAGTTTGGTTATTAACCCGGTTCATGACCTTTTGCTGCATGCTCAAAAGGTTTCGAATATGGAGCTTGACAGCCAGCTGCAAAGAAAATCCGATGATGAGATCGGTGAGCTCTCCGATGCGTTTAACGATATGACGGTAAAGCTGAAGCGAGCACGTGACGAATATAGCGATCTGACCGAAACCCTGGAAGCAAAAGTTATTGAGCGGACAGAAAAAATTGCCCAGGTCAGCGATCAGCTGGTGCGCTCGGAAAAGTTGGCTTCACTCGGTCAACTGGTTGCCGGTATTGCGCATGAAATCAACAACCCCCTGACCGGGATTCTGATGTTTGCCAACATGTTCGCTCAAGACCAAAGCCTCGGTGAAAACCAACGCGATGATGCCATGACGATCGTCCGTGAAACAAACCGCTGCGCCGACATCGTCAGACGTCTGCTTGATTTCTCCCGAACATCGATTCCTGACAAACGACTCAGGTCGCTTTCGACACTTATGGACAGTACTCTGGCCCTGGTCATGCATCATGCGACTGTCAACGATGTTGAGATTGTACGTAATTATGGAGTCGATCTGCCGGACATTGATGTCGATCCAAACCAGATTGAGCAGGTTTTTATTAATTTACTGGTAAATGCCTGCCATGCGATGCCGATGGGCGGGCGTATGACCATCAGCATGCAAAGAGATTTAAAACGCGACCAGTTAATCACGACGATAGAGGATACAGGTCACGGGATTTCCGATGAAAATCTTGGCCGAATTTTTGATCCCTTTTTTACGACCAAAAATCAGGAATTGGATGGAATCTCCGGGACGGGTCTTGGTTTGTCTGTATCCTACGGCATCATTCAGAATCATGGCGGCCAGATCACGGTGCAAAGTGTCTTGGGACGTGGCACAATCTTTACCGTCGCATTGCCGATCTCGTCGCTAAGGCGTATTGAAGAAGATCCTGCCTTGCCAACAAACAATGCCATGAACGCATAGCTTCACCTGTGGTTGCGTGAATTCCCGTGGGAGAAGTCACGGCTGATGCCGCAAAGGATAATACTATGAGTCTCCTGACAGCGAGAGGGTGTTATGAACAAAGAGATTGATCGAATACTGGTTGCTGATGATGATGCAGTCATCAGAGAGGGTTTACGGCGCATTCTCACTGCTGAAGGATATGAAGTTGAAACGGCCAGCAATGGTCGAGCGGCTTTGGAACGTTTGGAACAAAAGAGGTTCAAACTGCTGGTGACCGATTTGAAAATGCCAGGCATGAGCGGGTTGGAAGTGCTGCAGACGCTACGCAACTGCCAGCCAGAGCTGCCGGTGATTTTGATTACCGGTTACGCAGCGATTGACAATGCCGTAGAGGCAATGAAGAACGGCGCAACGGATTACATCTCCAAGCCGTTTGCCAATGAGGAAATTGTCAGCAAGGTCAAAAATGCCATGGAATCCAGAGCCGTGCTGATTGATGATATTTGTCTCTGGCGAGAGATGAGCGAAACCCAGGGTTTTGATCGCCTGCTTGGAGACAGTCGTGAAATGAAGCGCCTTTACCAACGCATCATGCAGGTGGCACCGACTGACAGTACCATATTAATCAGTGGTGAAAGCGGCACCGGGAAAGAGCTGGTGGCCCGCGCCATTCATGCACACAGTTCGCGCCGTTCTCAACCCTTTGTCGCTATCGATTGTACGGCTCTTGCTGAAAATCTTCTGGAAAGTGAATTGTTCGGCCACGTCAAAGGATCTTTCACCGGAGCAAGTCAGACCAAACGCGGGCTCTTTGAAGTTGCCGAGGGCGGCACGCTGTTGCTCGACGAGGTCGGCAATATCAGCCTTGCAACCCAGGCCAAACTTTTACGCGTTTTACAGGAGCGTGTCGTTACTCCGATCGGCTGTACCAAACCAATCCCTATCGATATTCGCCTGGTTGCCGCAACCAATGTCAATCTGCGAGAAATGGTCAAGAAGGGGGCCTTCCGCGATGATCTTTTCTTCCGCCTCAATATTATACCGATTGAACTGCCACCTTTAAGAGAACGCAAAGGTGACCTGATGCTGCTGGCCAGTCTGTTTCTCAGGCGTTTTGCCGAGGAGAACGGCAAGGAGATCAGAGGTTTCAGCCCAGATGTTATTGAGCAGCTCGAACATTACCATTTTCCCGGTAATGTTCGCGAATTGGAAAACATCATCGAACGGGCGGTAGTCCTCTCTCATACTGATCTCCTGCAGCGTCAGGATCTGGAAATGCCTGGCGATGATTACACCTTCTCCGCATCTGCCGATCAGGCTGTTCCATATGATGCCAACGAATTGAAAGAGCGCAAGCGCTTATTGCGTGAGGAGGCTGTCGTGCCGCTTGAAAGGGCCTTTTTGTTGAGTGCAATGGATCGCAACGACTGGAATATTACCAGGGCCGCTGAAGAGGTTGGCATGCAAAGATCGAACTTTCAGGCCATGCTCAAAAAGTTGGGTATCAGCAGTCACACACGCATATCGGAGTAGGTTAGAGGCAGATCTGCCAATTATTTCTTTCCAAAGAGTGTTGTCCGGATGGTTACCGGAAAGAAATATAATAGATAATGACACTGTATATTTGCATTATACACTCCCCATCCCCCGCAAAAAATTAATATTTTCAAATACTTACAAGCCAAGACAGGCTGAAATCAGCAATAGGTTCAACTCGAAACGTATATTTGTTTTATATGTTGCCGTACTTAATTATGGGTCTCTCCCTCTGACAATGTCAAAAATATCTTTTTAAAACAAACACTTGTAATAATTATTAAGAAATGTTTAAGAATGGTATAGCTGATGCAGTAACCCTATATCAAGAGCGGATGTCTAGGAATCAGGGTTAACCGGAAGGAGGTTGTTATGAAGACAATAAGAATGTTCGTATCTATGGTGGCTGGCAGTGCTTCAGTAGCTTATGCGGCGACAGGAACAGAGGGCGAGGGAGCGGGAATTCTTGCCTATTTCTTTGTTGGTTTTTTCGCCTTGATCATTGTGACCCAGTTGGTGCCGGCAATGATCCTCTTTTTTGGGCTGATCAAAGGACTGTTGTCTCGCCCGGAAAAAACATCGGTGAAAGTTGACTAATTGGCTCTGTCCCTGGATTTAAACCAGGGGCAGTATGGCCTTGGGTAGGAGAAGAAAATGACGATGCACATGCCAGGACTACTCATCGCAGACGAAGATTTGTTGACCAGAAAACGCATGGCTGACTTGTTCATTAATGCTGGCTACCAGGTGACCGTGACCAATTCGGCAGCAGGAGTCCTCTATGGGATACTCAAAAAAACTGCTCAAGTTGTTTTGTTGAGTACCCGGTTTGATGAACTGCTGGCAACAGAATTGATTCCGATCCTGAAAAAGTGCAACCGCAACCTGACCATCATCCTGGTTGCCAGTGAGCTGCCGTTGACACTGATTCGCAAAGCTCGCAGCGAGGGGATTTTTTATCATGCCCTCAAACCTAATCGTCCGAGCGATGAAGAGGAGTTGCGACAGGCGGTAAAATGCGCATTCGAAAAATTGACTCACAATTCTGCAGACGAGTGGCTGCAATGAACTGAGAGCCCAAAAACTCAAGGAGGAAATCATGAAATCGTACAGAAGTTTATTAATGGGAATCTTGATGTCAGTACTTATGGCAGGTCCAGCTTTTGCCGTGGATACGACTAAAACCTATTCTAGTGGAATCCTGGTTGGTTGTTTCCTGGCCTTTTGCGGTCTGATCGTGGTCGTACAATTGATGCCGACGATCATGCTCCTGATCGGTTTTTTCAAAGGGCTTTTTAAGGGCACTGCCAAACAGGCGAGTCGCTATGGCAGCAAAGGATAGGGTTTGTCAGGTTAACGACCTGCTTTGCGCAAAAGGAGAAGAGGATGATTACCGAAATGCTCGACAGCATCGTTGAAGTACACAATGTTTACACCCTGGTGGATTTTTACCAGTACATCAAGGGGATTGAATATCTCATCTGTATCGCGTTCTTTATCGCTTTCCCGATGTTCTACAAGTATGTGAACGAGAAGCCCGGTGAGGTCAGTAAATGAGCATGCCATCTGGCACTCATTCATAGTAAAGGAGAGAGAATCATGAGCGCGAAACAAATCTTGACTACCATGATGATGGCACTGGCACTCGTTGCGACGGGCGGCTTGGCTCAGGCCGTTGATATGCCTGAACAAGTGTCAATCGACACCCTTGCCGAGCTGTTTGAAGGTGTCGAGTTTGACCATGTCATGCATACCGAACTGGGTGAAGATTGTTCGGTCTGTCATCACCACGCCACCGGCACCGGCACGAATGATGAGCGGTGCGTAAGTTGCCATGCAGACAGCGGCGAAGTTGCATCGGTCGCTTGCAGTGCATGTCACGTTGCTGACCCGTTTTCCGCGGAACAAATTAACCGCAAGGCTTTGAACCTCTATCAGTACCATGTCGACATGCCGGGCTTGAAGGCTGCCTATCACTGGAACTGTATCAGTTGCCATGAGGAGATGGATGGGCCGACGGGCTGTCAGGACTGCCACACCAGGACGCCAGAGGGCGATGCCTTTTATCGTGCAGATGCGGCTGCTTCCACGACGTCCGGCGAGAGTGGACACTGAGGATCGTTTGTTTTGAGTTGATATTTACGGGATAAGATTTTGAGAATAAGGAGAGTCGTTATGAGTGGAATCAGTCGACGGAGATTTCTTGCTGCGAGCGTAGCAGGATGTGCCGCCACAACCTTGGCCGGACCGAAAAAGGCCCTGGCGGCCGGATCATTTACCGGCTACTCGGATGGTATGGGTGTGCTGGTGGACCTGACCCGTTGCATCGGCTGCCGCAGCTGCGAGGCCGCATGCAACAAGGAACAGAACCTGCCTGCCCCGGATCGGCCATTTGATGACCCGACGGTCTTTGATGAAACCTTCCACGGCGGCAAGCAGAAGCGGCGTCCCGATGAAAACGCTTACACGGTAGTGAATCGCTATAACCCGGAAGGCAGCGATAAACCCCTGTATCGAAAAGTGCAATGCAATCATTGCAATGAACCGGCCTGTCTCAGCTCCTGCTTTGTCAACGCTTACACCAAGACCAAGGAAGGCGCCGTGGTCTATAATTCCAAGGTGTGCGTCGGTTGCCGGAACTGCATGATCGCCTGTCCCTTCAATATTCCCGGCTACAGTTACTCCAGTGCTTTCGACCCGGTTATCAAAAAGTGCATCTTTTGTCACGAAACCAGGCTGAAAAACGGCTTGCCACCAGCATGCGTCGATATCTGCCCGCAGGAAGCTCTGACCTTCGGCAAGCGCAGAGATCTTCTCAAAATTGGCAACCAGCGTATTCAGACCCATCCGGGACGCTACATCGACCATATCTACGGGGAAAAGGAATTGGGAGGAACCAGCTGGATGTACCTGTCGTCTGTGGATTTTGCTGAAGCCGGTTTCGACCCGAATCCAGGGAACGAACCGATCATCAATAACGTCAAGGACTTCCTCGGGACTGTGCCCATGGTTCTGGCCATCTGGCCGGCAATGTTTACCGGTTTCCATCTTCTGGCAAAGAAGAGGGACGGTCACGATGATCACGACCAAGACGCCGACCAGCATCACGGCGAGCAGGGAGGCGGACAATGAAAATGCTACTTGAGTGTGGGGCAAAACCGGTTGATTCCCATGTCAACGAAAAAACAAAGCAGTCCTGGACATTCATGCGGAAAATGCTGTTCGGGCTGACTCCCGGTCAATATCTTGGCCAGGCTCTGCGTAATCCGTTCAATTGGATTCTGGGCATCATCTTTGCCATCGGTCTGCCGTTGATCGCCTATCGCTTCCTGTTCGGTCTCGACGTGGTGACCCACGGTTCCAACGACTACCCCTGGGGCTTGTTCCTTGGCTTCGGCCTGTTTGCCATGGTGCCCCTTTCTGCTTCCGGGTTCATGCTCGGAACTGCGGTCGAAATCTTCGGCCGGCATGATTTTAAACCGATTGAACGGCTGGCTTTGCTTAACGGCCTGCTCGGTTACCTTTTCGCGGTCATTTACCTGCTGGTCGATCTTGGCCAGCCGTGGCGCCTGCCTTACCCGATGGTGGTCTCGTTTGGCCCGGCGGCGGTACTTTTCCTGGTTGCCTGGCATGTGGCGACCTACCTGTCGGTGCAGGTAGCCGAAGTTTCGGTGTCATTTTTCGAGTGGATCGGCTGGCTGGGGGGCAAGCGCTACATCAAAAAGATCACTATCGGCCTGACCGTGGCCGGCATTATCCTTTCAACCCTGCACCAGGGTGCTCTGGGGGCGCTCTTCAGCTACGCGCCAGGCAAGGTGCACCCGCTCTGGTACTCGGCGTCCTTTCAGTGGATTCTCTTCTTCTGTTCGGCAATTCCGGCCGGCCTTTGCATGGTGATTGTTGTCAGCACCGTGGTTAAGAAGACTATGGCCTGGCGTTGCGACGCCAGCTTTCTCGACAATCTCGATCGCTGCACTCTCGGTTTGGCCAAAGGCGCCAGCATGGGCCTGATTACTTACCTGGCCATCAAGCTGATCAGTGTTGCCCATGACAACGAGTGGGGTTATCTGACAACAGGTTGGGGTAGCTGGTTCCTGCTGGAGATGGCCATTGGTGTGGTGTTGCCTATCATGCTCTTCGCTTATGCAATACGCCACAACCTTGTCGGCTTGGCCAGGTTCGGGGCCGGTGTTACTGTCTTCGGCATTATCCTGAATCGTTTGAATACGGCACTCATCACTTTCAACTGGCAGCTTTACCAGGAAATTCCACATATCTTTGAAGTGATCATTTCCGTGACCATCTTTGCGATTTACGTGGTGGTCTATCGTTTCATCCTCTACCGCCTGCCGATCCTCTTCGCATGGAAAGAACAACCGCAGGAAGCTCTTGCCGCGGAAGCAGTCAAGGCGGCGCCGATACGGACAACACCTTCTCCGGCCGGTGCCATGTATCGCAAAATCGATTAAAGCAATAAGCAAGAAGCAAGAGCCGCGGGGCTGAGAAACAGTCCCGCGGCAAGAAAGTAAAGCCCAGGAGGTTGTCATGCTCAGCAGCATTAACAGTCGCGCAATAGTCCCGGTTGCCTGTGCTGTGACAGGATTCGTCATCGCCTGCTGTGTGCTTCTGTATACCTTTGTTAAAGACGACCTCATCAGAGGCGAGATTCAACATGCGGCAGACCTGTCTGACACCATCATCAAGTCGACCCGCTACGCGATGCTCCACGATGACCGGGAAAGCTTGAGAAATATGATCAACAGTATCGGCGAGCAGAACCTGGTGGAACATGTCAGGATCTTCAACAAGAAGGGGCTGATAATGTTTTCCCCCGATAGTCAGGAGGTCAACCAGTTTATCGACAAGTCAGCGGCAGGTTGTAATGAATGCCATGCCGGTTCAGAACCGAAACGCAGCCTTGGCACCATGGCCAAGGCCCGCCAGTTCACGAACAGTGCAGGCAAAGACGTACTGGCGATCACAGCGCCGTTCTACAATGATCCGGAATGTTCCAATGCCGCCTGCCATTTTCATGATGACGGGCAAAGCCTGCTCGGGACCCTTGATATCGGTGTCACCCAGGATCCTCTCAAGCGCACACTCGGCCAATTACAGAACCGTATGATCATGTTTAGTGGCATGGTGCTGGTTCTTACCGTTGGCGCGGTTTGTTCGCTTCTTTATCGCCAGGTTTTTTTGCCGATCAAACAACTTGCCGACTTTACCGAAGATTCCTCCGGTGATAATCTGAACGATGAGTTCCCCGAAGTCAGCGGCGAAGTCGCTCGATTGGCAAATTCCTTTCAAAAGATGAATAAGCGTGTACGGGAGCTCGAAGGTCAGCTTCTGCATAAAGATAGCGAAGTCCCCCCCACTTGATTCATTGCCCTGATTTTGTCAGCCATTTTTACTGACTCCGTTTTAACCGCTCTTCTGCAAGCAGGCAGATGGAGATGACAATGAGCCAGGAGGGGCCTAAATTCGACGTGCAGCAAGTACCGGGACGCGAAGAGCTAAGGCAAAGGCTCGAGGCTCGCATCAAACATCTTGAAAGGGCTTCTGGAAAGGGACTCTGGTCAATGGTCCTGTTCCTCTCGGTCAGCTATTTTGCCTTCGACGGTTTCCCGATCCTCCCCGATCTCAGCGATGAAATTCGCAGAATGCTTGGTACGCCACCGCCTGGAGAAATGATCAGCCTGGCGCTGGTTGTTTACGCATTTTCCAGTATCGTTCGCACCCTTGCCCGTATGAGCCGTAATATCAAGCCATACATGGGCCTGATGCATGCCGCTTTCTTTACTGCTTTCTATACGTTTTACCAGCTGTCAGGGGTTCTGCAGGATAATTTCTGGGCGGTCTTTTTTGCCGGGATCAGTGTTATGGGGCTGGATAACTACTACTTATGGTCGCACAGTAATGAAGCGGTACGCAAGGAGCGTGCCTTGCTTGAGAGTATGCGCAGAGGACCTTCAGAGAAATAAATGCGGCAGAACGGGGGCATTGGCCTGACCTCTGCGTCGTGCCCTGATCTCATACACCGCTTAGCCGAGTGTTCATGTCGTTTGTCTGTCTCTGTTGAATCTACATGACCTGTCAGCTTAATGCCACATCGAGAATCATCATCACAGAAAATCCGGCCATGGTTGACATGGTCACCAGATCAATATTTGCGTGGATTCGCTGAGACTCGGGGATCAGTTCTTCCACCACGACAAAAATCATCGCCCCGGCAGCAAAGCAGAGTGCGTAGGGCAGAACAGGCTGCATCAGCAGGACAAAAAAGGCACCGACCACCCCGGCAATCGGTTCAACCATTCCAGAGGCCTGGCCCATAAGAAAGCTTTTACCCTGGCTCATCCCTTCTCTTCTTAAGGGCATCGAAACCGCGGCGCCTTCGGGAAAGTTCTGGATGCCTATGCCGATAGCCAACGCGATTGCTCCGCCAATAGTGGCCGATGGTAAACCTGCTGCAACGGCTCCAAAAGCAACACCGACGGCCAGCCCTTCCGGGATATTGTGCAAGGTTATGGCCATCACCAACAGAGTGCTCCGTTGCCACGAGGTTTTCACTCCCTCTGTTTGATTCATTTTCAGTCCCGGATGAAGGTGTGGGAGGAATTTATCCGTTAAACGCATAAAAATACCACCACCCATAAATCCGATAACAGCCGTCAACCAGGGGGTTTGCCCTAACTGTTCCGCCATCTCTATACCTGGTGCAAGCAGTGACCAGAAACTGGCAGCGATCATCACGCCGGCAGAAAATCCGAGCATTGAGTCCAGATGTTTTGGGTTGATCGTTTTTTTGGAAAAGACCAATGCCGCTCCCGCAGCTGTTACACCCCAAGTGAAAAGAGTAGCGATAAAAGCCTGCGTCACAGGACTAAGCTGTTGGATGAAAGCGATCATTTCCCCTGCTCCGATATTGTTGGTTACGCAAAACGTGCTGACTTGTTATGACTGCTTTTTCGCATGAAACGGTCCATATTGTCCATCCAGCTCTGCTTCTCTCTGCCTCGAGCCTGATCGGTTTTTTGCCTCCCTCCGAATGACTTATATACCAGACTGACCAGATTGAGAAAGCTCAAACAGGATCCTGAGATCGTCGCTTTCATGAGCCCTCTCCTTCGCTAGCCAGTTGTGCAAAAGTCGCCAGAATGCCGTTGGCATCCGGTGTCTCCTGCAGAGCCTGCAACAATGCGTTCACATCCTGACCGTCCCGGGTAAGTCGGTCGGTCTGTGCCATGATGTAGTCGCGCATGATATGGCTGTCGAATTCAGGATGGAACTGAACGCCCCACGCGCAGCCGCCGAGGCGGAAGGCATGGTGCGGTTCAAAGTCATTTTCGGCCAGAAGCACAGCTCCTGGCGGCAAGCTGAGCACCGACTGGGCGTGGGTGGTGTGTGCAGTGAACTGCTGTGGAAGTTTACCCAATAACGGGTCATTGTTGTGCTTCAGATGTTTCCTGACAACAAAAGTGCCGACTTCTTGCCCGCACGGGTGAAAGCCAACGTGTCCTCCCATGGCACGCCCGAGCAGCTGGTGTCCGTAGCAAATGCCGAGCAGAGGGACCTCGGCTTGTACGAGTGATGGTATCCAGCTCTCGATTGCCAGACTCCATGGCAAGTTGTCTGTGACCATGCTGTGCGAACCGGTGATCACCACACCACGACAGGCGCCAGGATCCGGCAGAACCTCTCCATGGGATGCATTGATCACGCATATTTTATCCTGCGGGATGCAGAGCCCACGCCAGGCCATCTGGTCGAAGTCGCCATGTCTTTCTGCAGTATCGGTAAAGGTTGAGCCAGCTTTGATAATAAATATTTTTTTCATCAGTTCTACACATCATGACATAGGATAGAATGAGCCCAAACCTCTCCTCGGTCCGCCGCGCGAATGTGTTGCGGGGCAATGGCGTCGGTGAGACAGATTCAGCTCGTCAGCAGAGAATCGGGAGTTCGGCTGGGTTTCTCTTGGCTAGGAGTCTGTCGGACTTGGAATAAATCCGCTGCAAATCCGTCCGAACGGGTCATATTTCGCCGCTTTCTTGGTCAATAGAACGACTATTAACCTTCAAAATCGACAAAATCTGCCCTCGTCCAGCCGAA
>JBPPMB010000230.1:0-14841 GCA_051305855.1 Desulfuromonadales bacterium | reverse complement strand
CAGCCCAATTCAACGGGCGCAGCCCAATTCTGCGCTTCAACAGATTTAAATGAATTCCAGCGAAGCCAGGAAATGCTTCTCAAATGCCGGCGTACCAGACAGCGGAAACGGCTGAATCCTTGTCATCAGTGCAGCCAGTCGCTGCTGAGAGTCCGTGCCGGTCAGATAGGTCTGCAGGCCCGCCAACACGCCGTTCGCGACAAAAGAGGTTTTATCTAACATGGGCTCAGGCAGCAAGGCAACCCTTTTCAGAACCTCGACCGGCAAAGCCGTACCGAGGGCGCCGGTCACCAGGACCAGAGGTATATTCTCAGCGTAAATGCCGCCCCGTTCGAGCAGCACCTCGACTCCGGCACGCACCGCGCCCTTGGCCAGTTGTAGATTACGCAGGTCCGTCTGCGTCAACAGCAATTCTCCTGCAGCGCTGCGGTGAAAGCAAATCGCCCATGAGTCTCCCTGTTTCACCAGGTAGCGGCTCAGGTTGGTCTCTACTTCGTCAGGAGACAGGATACGGCCGGCCCCATCGATCAATCCCCCCTGGCGTGCAGCCGCAACCAGTGCCGCCAGGCCGCTTCCACACAGGCCGC
Source organism: Desulfuromonadales bacterium (assembly GCA_051305855.1). Lineage (GTDB taxonomy): Bacteria > Desulfobacterota > Desulfuromonadia > Desulfuromonadales > BM103 > M0040. The sequence goes on along the minus strand of JBPPMB010000230.1, from coordinate 14,254 downwards.
GTGGTTGACCGCCGCCGGCGACAGTCAGCTGCAGTCGATCGCCAGCCGAGCGGACGTCGGTAATTGCTCCAGCAGTCAGGATCATTCCTGCGCCAATGTTGCCGCCCTCGAAAGCCGGTCCGGCCGCCGCCGAGGTCACCCACCAGCGGTAGCCATCCCACAGAGCGAGTTCGGCGTTGGTGCCGATATCGATCAGAAGAGTTCCGGCAACAACGGTTGCATCGTTGAACTGATGAAACGATTCGACAGACAGTAGAGCTGCCACCAGATCCCCACCGACAAAGCCCGAGACCGGGGGAAAAAGCTGAAGCGGGACCGAAAGGCCTAGATCTATTTCATCGGCGGTTATATGAACCAGTTCCTTGTATGGCGGTTTATGCGGCGGGAAAAGCAATGCAGAGACCGGCAGAGCTTGCAGCAGACAGGACACCCCGGTGTTGCCGGCAGCGGCGCTTGCGATGACATCCCCGGGCTGGCAACCGGCCGCCAGGCAAAGTTGTCTGATCAGTCTTCGCAGGCCGTCAATCAGCAACGCCTGCAACCTTCCGCCGTCTCCGACATGGGCCAATTGCAGGCGCAGCAGGACATCCGCAGCCAGCTCGCGTTGCGGATTGGCAAGCTGCGCCTCTGCCAGGATTTCGCCGGCGGGGCTCAATAATCGCCCGGCCAGGGTGGTGGTGCCGAGATCAAGCGCCAGCTCAGCCCTCACTCTTCACCCCTTGCGACCGCCAACACCCGCGGCACCCGCTTGCTGATATTGCAGAACACTTCGTAGGTGATGGAACCGACCTTACCGGCCCACTCTTCGGCCGTGATGACGGCGTCGCCGTCCCGGCCGAGCAGCGTCACCGGGCTGCCGATCTGTACGTCGGCGAGATCCGTGACATCTACGAGAGTCCAGTCCATGCAGACCGTCCCGACAACCGGGGCACGCTGGCCATGAATCAGAACGTCGCCACAGTTGCTGAGCAGACGATTGTAACCGTCAGCATAACCGACCGGAATCGCAGCAATACGTGATGGCCTGCTGGTCACAAAGCGATGCCCGTAGGAGACGCCCTGGCCGGCTGGAATGTCTTTGAGTTGAGCCACCTGGCTGACAAAGTGCATCACCGGCTGTTGGCTGAACTGCCCTGCGAAGGGACCACCGGTTAAACCGCCATACAGGGAGATTCCCGGACGGACCAGATTGCAGCCGCTCAGTTCACAACCATAAATGCCGGCACTGTTGGCAAGGTGATGGTAACGTGGCCTGAACCCGGCTTGGGCAACGGCCTTAATGGTCTCGGCAAAGGCCGCAAACTGCATCCCGGTCAGGAGATGCTGTGGTTCGTCAGCTACGGCCAGATGGCTCATGAGTCCGGTCATATTGAGACTTTTCAGGTTCTTCAGGACCGCCAGCACCCCTTCGAGCAGCTCAACACGGAAGCCAAGCCGACCCATCCCCGTGTCAACTTTCAGGTGATAATCAATCGTGGTGCCGGCTTTTCGGGCCGCACTGTCCAGTGCACGGGCACAACTCAGGTCATAGAGGACAGGGGTCAGCTGATGGTGCAGCACATCAACCTCCTGACCGGGGAAAATGCCGCCGAGAACAATGATCGGCTGTTTGATGCCGAGAAGGCGCAATTCCACAGCCTCTTCGACGAGCGCGGTACCAAACAGGCTGGCTCCGGCATCAGCAAGGGCTGGAGCGACATGACTGACATGATGACCATAAGCATCGGCCTTGACCACAGCCAGCACATCGCAGTCGCTGCCGACAGTTCGCTGGATTTCCTGAAAGTTGTGGCGAAGAGCGGCCAGATCGATTTCAACCCGGGTCGGACGGGGGACAGACATGAGAATCTCCGTAGGAATTGACGAGCGAAGGCATTAAAACATGCGGCTTTGCGGGGTGTAAAGAGGGAAACGTCAGAGGCGTGAGGAGCCCGTAGTGAGAAGCAAATAGAGTGACAACAGAGTTGACACGCCGAAGCCAATCTTTTAGGCTGTCGACAAGCTGAATAGAAAGGTTGTCTTATGTGTCTGAATGATGGTCATTTTCTCATGGTTCACAACGAGCAGGAAACCGCGCTGCATGATGTGGCTTCACTGCTGGTTATGAACGGCAAGTTGCGCCTGGTTGACGTGTTCGGCAAACATCGTGACATCGATGCGGCCAATCAGGAAATCGACTTACTCAATAGCCGTATCGTCCTGGCTTGATCCAGGACATCTAACATCTGAACCACAACCAGGAGTCTGTCGGACTATCCTTGAGCCGGCTGCAAACACTTAATGGATGGCTAAGCAAAAATTTCATCCTACAAGGCTTGGTATTTTTTCAGGGGTGAAGGCATACATATGGTATGTCGAGGTCCTGAAAAAACGCCATAACGACGTAGGGTGGACTTTTTGCGACGCCATGGCGGAGGGAAGCGGTCTGGACAGCAACGAGCATCCCCGTCATGCGGGTAAGCGCCGTGGCCACCAGCCTGGCGTTTTTTTATTTGGGAGCAGCAGGAATGATCCAGGGTCTTTATCTGATTACTCCACAAGGTTCTGACGAACAGGTCCTGAACCTGGTCCGCGAAGGATTACGTGGCGGCGTACAGGTCGTACAGTATCGCGACAAGCAACGTTCTTTTGAAGCGCAGGTCAATCTGGCTCGCCAATTGGTACAGTTATGCGAAGAAGCCGGCGGTACCTTTCTGGTTAATGACAACCCGCAACTCGCGGTTGCAAGCTTTGCCGACGGTGTGCATCTCGGTCAGGGGGACGGCACGGTTCACGATGCCCGCAGGCTGCTCGGCCCGGATAAACTGATCGGTGTGTCCACCCGCACCGTCGACCAGGCACTCAAGGCGGAGATGGCGGGTGCCGACTATATCGCTATCGGCAGCATTTTTCCGACCAATACCAAGAACGATGCCGAGCTGGTCGGGCTGGACATGCTGTGCAGAGTACGCCGGGCCGTCAAGATTCCGGTGGTCGCCATCGGCGGCATCAACTGGGTCAACGGCGTCGACGCACTCGAGGCAGGGGCCGATTCACTGGCAGTGATTTCGGCCATTGCCGACGATTCGAATCCTGCCCTCGCGGCCCGGGAACTTTCCTTGCTGTTTAATGGCAAGAAAGCATTGCAAGCAACCAGGGTGATGACTATTGCCGGCTCGGACTCCGGCGGCGGCGCCGGTATTCAGGCGGATCTCAAAACCATCGCCCTGCTCGGCTCATATGGCAGCAGCGCTATCACCGTGCTGACAGCACAGAACACTCTCGGTGTTCATGGCCTTTCGCCGGCGTCGACGAGTTTTATCATCAAACAGGCTGCGACGGTTCTCAACGACATCGGCACCGATACGCTTAAAACCGGCATGCTCTACAACGCTGAGATCGTCAGCGCTGTCGCTGATCTCATCCAGAGATACAACCTGCTCAGCGTCGTTGATCCGGTCATGGTCGCCAAGGGCGGCACGGCCTTACTGAAGCAGGATGCGGTTGCGGCTGTGCGCCGCGACCTGCTGCCTTGCACCTACCTGCTGACGCCCAACATTCCCGAAGCCGAAACGCTGACCGGACAGACGATAGGGACGCTTGAAGAGATGGAAGACGCAGCGAGAAGCCTGCAGGCCATGGGGCCACGTCATGTCCTGCTCAAAGGCGGTCACCGCGAGCACGAAGCCACCGACATCCTGCTGGCCGGCACGTCTGTGCACAGGCTGGCTGCGGAGCGCATTGACACAACCAGCACCCATGGCACGGGTTGTTCCTATTCAGCGGCTCTCGCCACCCTGCTCGCTCAAGGTTTACCGCTGATAAAAGCCGCCGAATCAGCCAAACTCTTTATCAATGCCGCGATCCGCCAGGCGACCCCTTTGGGTGGTGGACACGGCCCGATTAACCATTTCGCCGGGGCAAAGGACCTGTTGAATCGTTGAATCGTTGAATCGTTAAAACCAATCAACAGTTCAACAGTTCAACGCGCGCAGCGCAATTCAACAATTCAACCGCCCTCAAGAGGATTCATGAAGAAACAAATGATACTGACCCAACTTGAACTCGCCCGCCAGGGCGTTGTTACCGACAAAATGAAGCAGGCCGCAGCGACGGAAAACATCGATCCGGAGATCCTGCGCCAGCGTATCGCCGAAGGCACAGCGATCATCTGCCACAACAACAAACACATTAACGGCATTCCCCTCGCTGTGGGCAAGGGCCTGCGCACCAAGGTCAACGCCAACATCGGTACCAGCAAAGACGACACCAGCATCGACAAGGAGCTGGAAAAAGCCCGTGTGGCGGTTGCCGCCGGCGCTGACGCCATCATGGATCTCTCGACCGGCGGACCGATCGATGCAATCCGTGCGGCGATCATCCGCGAGACCACGGCCTGCATCGGCACGGTGCCACTCTACCAGGCGGCGGTCGATACCGTGAGCCGCAAGGGCAAGGCGATGGTCGATATGACTGCCGACGAGATCTTCGACGGCATCGTCAAGCACCTGGATGACGGCGTCGATTTCATCACGGTGCATTGCGGGGTCACCCGGGCGACGGTCGAGCGCATGGACAATGAGGGCCGTATCATGGAGGTCGTCTCCCGCGGCGGTTCCTTCACCGTCGAGTGGATGCACCACAACAATGCCGAGAACCCGCTCTTTGAGCAATTCGACCGGCTGCTGGAGATCGTCAAACCCTATGACGCCACCCTCTCGCTCGGTGACGGCTTTCGTCCCGGCTGCCTGGCCGATGCCACCGATCGAGCCCAGATTCATGAATTGATTCTACTCGGCGAGTTGACCCAGCGCGCCTGGAAAGCCGGCGTTCAGGTAATGATCGAAGGGCCCGGTCACGTGCCACTCAACCAGATCAAAACCAACATTCAGTTGCAGAAGCGTCTCTGTCACGGCGCGCCCTTCTACGTACTCGGACCGCTGGTCACCGATATCGCCCCCGGTTACGATCACATCACCTGCGCAATTGGCGGCGCCCTGGCCGCTGCAGCCGGCGCCGACTTTCTGTGCTACGTCACCGCCAGCGAGCACCTGCGCCTGCCGACGGTGGATGATGTCCACGAAGGCGTCATCGCCTGCCGCATCGCCGCCCACGCCGGGGATATCGTCAAAGAGGTGCCCGGCGCCATGGAGCAGGATATCGCCATGGCGAAGTGCCGCAAGGACCTTGACTGGGAAGGTCAGTTCGCCCTCGCCCTGGACCCCGAAAAAGCCCGCAGGCTGCGTGCAGAATCCGGAGTCGATGAAGAGCACGGCGCCTGCACCATGTGTGGCGAATTCTGCGCGTACAAGGTGATGAACGAACGAAAGAAGGCTTGAGGCTGGAAAGCACATAAACGACAAGAGGGGGAGCGGCTTCCATTGAAGTGCTCCCCCTGACTCTCTGGTTCTCGTGGGCGTATTACTGCCGGGATCGACTACATTAAAACAACAGCAAATTGTCACCTCTACTGGACGCGAGGCGAGATATTTGCGCAATCGAAGCCTCAGGCGGAGCTGACTACCGCCAGCATCTGTGCCGGACTCTCTCCCAGGCCGTGAAACCTGTGACTGAGAGAGGCGTCCAGGTAAGCGCTGTCTCCCTGCTCAAGCTGGTATACTTTTCCGTCATAAAGCAACTCTATGGCACCTGACACAATGTAGACAAATTCCTGACCGTCGTGGGCAATCGGCTGACCTTTCGAGGCCCTGGGGTCAAATATCAACATAAAAGGCTCCATGACATGACCGACAGTCCCCGGGCGCGTCAGGGTGCCGTAAGCATAGCCCTGTTCGGTATTCCCTTGCTGCCCGCCGCAGGATTTTCCCGAGCGGCAGATAGTTAAAGATTCCGAGACTGTTCCACCACCATGCAGGAGTCCTTCGAACTTGGAGCCCAGAATCCGGGAAAGATTGATCACGACGCCAACCGAAGGAACCGCAGTCCCTTCTTCATATGCCTGCAATTGAGACAATTCCAGCCCGGCCAGTTTGCAGACTTCTTGCTGGGTCAGGCCCTGGGCTTCGCGTAACTTCTGAACACGTTCTCCAACATACTTGCGCATAGCTGCCCTCTCCTCAGGTCAATTATTTCGTACAGGGATTTATCGGACTTCCCATGAATCGGCTGCAGAACCGGCTGCTTGGCCCCTATTTTAGCTTCGGTCCGGCAAGCCCGACTGCCTCCTGGCCGGTACAATGCGTCCACTCATCAAACGCAGATAATTCCAGTAGCGCTCGATACTCGGCTGTAGACTCTCTTCTGTTACTCCGGAATCGCGGAAACGGCGCTGCAAAGAAAGATACATCATCAGAGCCTCGCCGGAAAATTCCGGCTCAATATTGATCACATAGCGCTCTCCGTCGAACACCTCGAATACCGGGAAAAGTCCGGAGCGAACTGCCAGTCGGACCAATTCGATCCCCATGGCCGGTTCAGACTTCCAGCCGGTCGGACAGGGGGAGAGAACGTGCAGAAAACGAAAGCCCCTTGCGTTCAGCGCGAACTGCAGCTTACGCAGGGTGTCATCGATATGAGCCAGGGAGATCGACGCCGCATAAGGGATGCGATGGGCCGCCATGATCCCTATGATATCCTTTTTTGTCTCCCGCTTGCCGCGCGGAGTACTTGTCGTCGCTGCCCCGGCGGGCGTCGCTGAGGAGCGCTGACCGCCGGTGTTGCCGTAAATTTCATTGTCGTAACAGATATAGAGGATATCCTCGTTCCGTTCGGCGGCTGCAGACAGGGCGCCCATGCCGATGTCATAGGTACCACCATCACCGGCCAGGCAGATTACCCGCGTCTCTTCACTGTTTAACTGCGCCACCGCGGCAACTCCGCTGGCCACTGAAGCAGCAGAGGCAAAGGTGGACATGAGTGTCGGTATGCCAAAGGCGCTCTCCGGAAAACTGCCGCTGGTCACCGCCGCGCAACAGGCCGGGACAACCATCTTCAGTTCACGGTTCGCAGCAGCCCGTCTGAGCATCTGCATCAGGTTCGACATGCCACAACCACCGCAGTTGCTGTTGCCGGGACGCAGCAGCGGTTCACTCCTGTCCCGTTCGGTGTAGGCCATGCCGTTGAGGGCGGGTTCGTTCATCATGCGATCTCCACTATCTGCGGCGCGCCAGATTCATGACACTGCTCCAGCTCACCAAGCAGAAGAAGCATATGCTCGGGGCGCACGTCGCCGCCTGCCACACCAACCATATAATTCTGGACAATGGTTGAAGGATCGGCGAAGCCACGGACTTCACCCCAGAGCACCCCGCCGAAGCCTATGCTGATATCACGGTCTAATATCGCAATCCGTTGCTTGCCGGCAAAGATCTTGCGCAAGTCATTATCCAGCATGGGGCGGAACATCCGCACCCGCACCGAACCGACCGCTTGCCCCTGCTCACGCAGTTGATCGACCACCCTTTCGGCGGTCACCCCCAGAGTCCCCATGGAGACAATCAGGGTCTTGGCGTCCTCGACACGGTAGCTCACCAGGGGATCGGCTGGGCGTCTCCCGAACATTTCGGTAAAAGAGTCCTGAATCTCGGCATAAACCTGCCGTGCGGACAGCATCGCCTGATGATGTTGCATGCGGTGCACCACCGACACATGGGGAGTCTCCATCTGACCTAAGGTATGGGCGACCTTGTCCAGGCGCTGCGGCACATCTGTCGGAGGGAGAAAACGATCGACCTGCTCCTGAGTGGGAACCTCAACCTGGGCCACGGTGTGCGAAAGGATAAAACCATCCATGCAGCAGAGGGCTGGCATCAACACGCGTGGATCCTCGGCCAGTTTGAAGGCACAGAGCACTGTATCGAAAACCTCCTGATTGTCGGCCGAGTAAAGCTGCAACCAGCCGATATCTCTCATCATCAGCGAATCGCCATGATCCGCCCAGATATTCCAGGGCGGGCCCAGGGTCCGGTTGGCGACCGACATGACAATCGGCAGCCGGAAACCGGCAGCCGCGACGCAGTTTTCGATCATATAGGCCAGCCCGTTAGAACAGGTTGTGGTGAAAGAGCGGGCGCCGGACGCAGAGGCGCCGATGCAGATCCCCATGGCGTTATGCTCGCTATCGGCCCGGACCACCTTCCCCTTCTCGATCTCCTGTCCGCAGAGATATTCCATGCATTCGGTCGATGGGGTAATCGGGTAGACCCCGCTGCAGAAACCTCTGGCCCTACGGTTTGCCCGCCCTGCCAGGGTCGCCGCCAGGGCCGCGGCGTGATTAGCACTGATCAGTTCACAAGCCATCGCTTAATTCTCCGGGGACGTTTTGTCGTGCAGATCCATGGCCCGCCGCGGGCATTCTGCCACGCAGATACCACAGCCTTTGCAATACGCCTCATTGACCCGGTACCCGCTGTCGCTGCGAGAGATAACCCCGTCGGGACAATACACCAGACAGGTATCGCACTGGGTGCAGCGGCCACAGGAGAAACAACGTTCAGCCTCATCCTGGCCTGACAGGCCGAGATTGACCTCCTCGAAGCTGCCCCGGTAACTTTCCAGAGCCTTATGCCGATCCTGGTGCGGGGCGAGGATCGGAAAGTGGGAAAAACGCACCTGAGCCGGTGCCACGAGCGTGCCTGGCCGTAACGGCACCGTCGCAGGTTCTGCTCCGTTGAGGTTCGCCAGGGCTGACAGGGCCGTCAGACGGCCATTGCCGATGGCGTGGGTCACGGTCCCCTCAGCGGTTGAACAATCGCCGGCAAACCAGATATTAAGCGGTTCATCAGCGGACCAGGCTCGTCCCTCACGCACCTGCCAGCCATCCGGCAGCAGCCCCAATTCGTTCTCCTGGCCCAGGGCCAGCAAGACTCTGGAGCAGGTCAATTCGCTCGTGCGCTCGCTAATCTGCGGTCGGCGTCGGCCATCTGTATCGGCTTCGCCCAGTTCGACTTCGGCCAACACAATTCCAGCCACATAGCCGACCCCGCGAAAAGCGACCGGCTGCCGCAGAGTGAGCAGCTGCACCCCTTCGCGCAGGGCGTCTTCAATCTCTTCAGCAATGGCGGGCATTTCTGCCCGGCTGCGGCGGTAGACCAGTTTGACGGTCGAGGCTCCGCTGCGCAGGGCGCTGCGGGCGCAGTCGATGGCAGTATTGCCGCCGCCGATAACCACCACATCACCAGTGAGTTTTGTTTGTGAGTTTCCCGCGCGACTGCTGGCCAAAAAGTCGAGCCCCTGCTCAATGCCGGCAAGAGTCTCCCCGGCGGCAGCGAGGCTGAAGGCGTCACTGAAGCCTTTGCTGACGATGACCGCATCGTACTCATGGTGCAGGCGCTCCATCGCGACCTTGTCGACCTGGTGATCGCACTGACTGCGGATTCCCAGGGAGAGAATGCGTTCCAGGTCGCGCTCTAAGATCTCGTCCGGCAAACGGTAGATCGGGATGCCGTAACGGAGGACGCCACCGAGTTTTTTGGCTTTTTCAAAGAGAGTTACCTGATGGCCGCGCAGCGCCAGCTGATAAGCTGCACTCAAGCCGGCGGGGCCGCCGCCGACCACCGCCAGAGAAAAGACTTTGTCAACCTTCTCCATCGGCAAGCGGAAAGTGGAATGGTCAGAGATCCAGCGCTCCAGGCTGCGGATATTGACAGCCCCGTCCATTTGAAGCCGGTTGCACTCGTGCATGCAGGGGGCCGGGCAGACCCGCCCGCAGACAGAAGGGAGCGCCTGGGTGCGGAGGAGAATTTCTGCCGCGGCATCGGAACCGGAGGTTTTGAGCGCCTGTATGAAACCGACCACGTCGTTGTCTGCCGGGCAGGCATGATTGCAGGGGGCGAGATAATCCTCATAACCGGGCAGCTGGGTGCTCCAATTGCCGGTTTTCAAGCTGGTCGGAATATCCTCGGCATGCTCGGTCTGCGCCCTTACCGGCGCGAGGCTGGTCTCCAGTTTACCGCCAGAGACAACTCCGGGCGCCCTGCTGTCCGCCGGCTGGATGCGCACTTTGAGGTAGGCCTCTTTGGCCGCCGCCAGGTCTTCCGAGAGCCCCATTCTGGTATAGACCTCCACCAGCACCTCGAGCGGCAGATCGAGGAGTTTGGCGTAGGCTCCGACGAGGGCGGTATTGATGATAACCACTGTGCTGGTACCGATACCATGCTTGCGGGCTATCCCGGTGGCGTCGATGATACCAAAACGATAAGCGGCAAACGGCTCGACATACCTCTCCATCGGCTCGGCACTGTTGATGAGAAGCACCGCGCCGGCAGCTACCCCGTCCAGCACCTGGGGTCCAAGCAGGGCTGCGTCAAGCACCAGCAGATGATCCGGCCGGTATACCTTGTTACGGTTTTTAATCGGCTGGCGATCAACCCGAGTAAAGGCACGAACTGGAGCACCGGAACGTTCGGCCCCGTAATCGCCGAAGGTCTGCACGTTTAAGCCCAGCTGGGCATAGATCGCAGCAATCAGTTTTGCGCAGGTCACCCCGCCCTGACCGCCACGACCGTGCAGCCGAATCTCCAACGGGAAAGAGATTTCGTCCGGCAAACCCGGCTTAATTGAATCTGCAGCTATAGAATGCTGCGTCTTCTGTCGGCCCATAACTGCTCCACATCACCTTAATGACTGGTCAAAAACAGGCTGGTCAGGATGAGTATATTTGCAACAGGCCTGCCATGTTTCGGCGGACACACAGTATATCTTATTTTATCGAGGGGTGACAAACGGGAAAAGGCTGGAATCCGGGGGCTGGACAGCACATAAAAGGCAAGAGGGGCGCTTCACGTTGGATGCACCCCTGTTACTTTAATCTGCACCTGAGGAAAAATCCGACGGCCCCCGCCTTATTCGCCAAGGTAGGTGTATGAGAGCAGCATCTTGTCCAGCAGTTCGATGAAATGGCTGGTCTCTTCAAACGTGACCTTCCGCGAGGCAACATTTTTTTCAAGAGAGTCACGCACGTGCTTGAGGATTTCCGGCCCCTTGTATTGCACGTACTTGAGGCTCTCCCAGGTTGCATCGCCATGAATGACTGTATCAATTATGTAATTGGTCTTTTTGTTGAAGGTAATATGCACCGCATTGGTGTCACCGAACAGGTTGTGCATGTCACCGAGGATTTCCTGGTAGGCGCCGATCATGAAGAAGCCGATGTAATAATCCTCGCCGTTTTGCACCTTGTGCAGCGGCAGGAACTTGGTCCGGCCATTTTCACCGACGAAGCTGCTCACCTCGCCGTCGGAGTCGCAGGTGATATCAGCGATGGTTGCCATAACATCTGGTTTCTGGGTGAGACGCTGCAGCGGCATGATTGGAAACAACTGGTCGATGGCCCAGGAATCTGGCACCGACTGAAACAGAGAAAAATTTGCAAAGTAGGTCTGGCGCAGGTTCAACTGGAAATTCTGCAACTCTTCCGGGACCGGCCGCATGCGCTCGACAATGCTGTTTATCCTGATGAAGATTTTGTTGCACAACCATTCGGCCAGCGCCCGATCATGCAGGTTCAGGTAACCGAGGTTGAACAGGCTGACCGCTTCCTGAATCAACTGCAGGGTGTCATGGTAATCCTCGCGCAGCGAGTGGCGATCAAGGCTCTTGTAGATGTCATTCAGCTTCTTGACGGTTGGTGAAAGCTTTTCTGCCTCCTCAAGGACCTCCTCGAAATCGGGCAGGTCATTCTGGGTGTTAGTGTTGAGAATATTGGTAATCAGCACCGAGTAGTGGGCGACGATCGCCCGCCCCGATTCGGAGATAATGTTCGGGCAGGGTACGCCGGCATCCGTACAGATGTTTTTCACCTGGTAGATGACGTCATTGGCATACTCTTCGATGGAGTAGTTGACGCTGGAGAAGTAGCTCGACTTCGATCCATCGTAATCGACCCCCAGTCCGCCGCCAATGTCCAGGTAATCAAGCTTGACCCCCATTTTCCACATCTCGGCATAGATCCGGCTGCCTTCGATCAGGGCGGTCTTGATTTTGTCGATCTTGGTGATCTGGCTGCCGATATGGAAATGCAGCAGTTTGACCTGGTCAAGCAGATTATGCTCTTTAAGCAGTTCAATGGCAGCGAGCAGTTCCGAGATCTTCAAACCGAATTTGGCATCGCTGCCTCCTGAGGTCGCCCACTTGCCCGTCCCCTTCGAAGAGAGCTTGACGCGGATCCCGAGCTTCGGCACGATGCCGATCTTTTCCGACAGGGCGATGATCTTCTCCAGTTCGAAGAGCTTCTCGACGACGATGGTGATGTCGTAACCGATCTTGTTGGCGTAAAGGATCGTTTCGATGAAATCGTTATCCTTGTAACCGTTGCAGATGATCTGCAGGTCCTTGCCGGTCGCAAAGGAGATCGCCGCCACCAGCTCGGGCTTGGAGCCGACTTCCAGGCCTATCTTGTGTCTCTTGCCGAACTCGGTGATCGCTTCAACCACCTGGCGCTGCTGGTTGACCTTGATCGGGAAAAAGGTCTGGTAGCCGGCCGGATAGTCGTACTCTTCAATCGCGTATTTGAAGGCACGGTTGATCGCCGCGATGCGCCCCTGCAATACGTCCATGAAACGCAGCAGGATCGGCGGTTTGATCTTGCGCTTGATCAGGTCTTCGACCAGGGTCCGCAGGTCGATGGCGTACTTCGAATGCGGTGACGGGTGCACGCAGACGTGCCCCTTGCGGTTGATGGAAAAGAACCCATCGCCCCAATTGTCGATGTTGTAGATTTTCTCTGAGCTTTTGACTGACCAACGTTCCATAAGGAAGCCTTTTTGTTGAATTGTTGAAGCGTTGAATTGTTGACGGGCGCAGCCCAATCAACGGTTTTTACGACAGCCGGTTCCGGAAATCCTCGTATCCAAAACTCCTCACGACCTGCAGTTCACCAGTCTCCGGCTCGAACGTACAGAGGTGCGGAAGCTGGATACCGTTGAAGGTGGTGGTCTTGACCATGGTGTAGTGGGCCATGTCGAGAAACGCCAGCCGGTCTCCGGCCTGAAGCGGCTGTTCGAAGGACCAGTCGCCGATGACATCACCGGCCAGACAGGAGGGCCCGCCGAGGCGATAGGTGTGCGCCTTGATACCGGGACCGTAACCATCCTTGATCTCCGGCCGGTAAGGCATCTCCAGGATGTCCGGCATGTGGCAGGTTGCAGAAACATCGAGGATTGCGCTGACAACCTGATTGTCGACGACGTCCAGGACTTCACCGACCAGCAGACCGGTGCCGATGACGACCGCCTCGCCCGGCTCGAGGTAGACCTCGACCTTGTATTTCTCCTGGAAATAGTTGATCAGATCGACCAGCCCGTTGATATCGTAACCTTCGCGGGTGATGTGGTGACCGCCGCCGAAGTTGAGCCATTTCATCCCCGGCAGGAACTCACCGAACTTCTTTTCGAAAACGTCGGCAGTTCGCGCCAGTGGCTCGAAGAGATGTTCGCAGAGCGTATGGAAGTGCAAACCCTCCACACCGGCCAGCGACCTGCCTTCGAAGTCGCTGCGCCGGATGCCGAGCCGCGAATTCCGCGCACAGGGATCATAAATCTCGGTTTGCCCCTCGGAGTGCTCGGGATTAACCCGCAGACCGACCGACACCCTGCCCCGCTCCTTTTCCCACCGCGGCCGAAAGCGCTCCAACTGGTTGAAGGAGTTGAACACCAGATGATCGGAGATCGCCAGCAATTCAACCACATCACACTCTTTGAAGGCCGCCGAGAAGGAATGGACCTCGCCGCCGAACTCCTCACGACCCAACCGTGCTTCCCAGGGCGACGAGGCACAGACGCCCTGCAGTATCTGTCGAATAACCGGAAAGGTGTGCCACATGGCAAAAGCCTTGAGCGCCATGAGGATTTTTGCACCGCTGCGCCGCTGCACTTCGTCGAGGATGGCCAGATTTTGGCGCAACCTGCCCAGGTCGACGACGTAAGCCGGCGACGGGGCCAGTTCCAGGATTTGCGGGATGTCGATACCGATCAACTTTAACCTCGACGTTTGTTGAATCGTTGAATCGTTGAAGCGTTGAAGCGTTGAAGGGTTGAAATGATTGAAACGATTCAACAGTTCAACGGGCGAAGCCCAATTCAACGATTCAACGGGCGCAGCCCAATCAACAGCCCTAAAGTTCCGGCCACTCGCCTTCAACCACCACATGCGGCAGGCCCATCGGCCCGAGCTCGTCCAAAAACGGCTGCGGGTCGAACTGCTCCATGTTCCAGACCCCCGGCTTGTACCATTGGCCGGTCAGCATCATGATACCGCCGACCACCGCCGGAACGCCGGTGGTGTAGCTGATGGCCTGGGAGTTGACTTCTTCGTAGCA
>JBPPMB010000251.1:0-14223 GCA_051305855.1 Desulfuromonadales bacterium | reverse complement strand
TGGATTGGCGAATGGCTGTTTCTGCTTTACGGTGCCCACTTCACGAGCTTCAACGCCCTCTACGGCGCCTTGGGTGCTATCGTGGCGTTCCTGCTATGGATTTATCTCTCAAGCTGCGTCTGCGTGTTCGGCATCTGTTTTTGCGCAGCACAGGCGGAGGTCCGGGCGAAATCCGATGATCCGTTGAAACCTACGGGGCAGCTTTTGGTTTTTGCCCTCGCTGATTGTGGCGGGGAGCATTGCGGTCGCTTTGGCCTTGATTCAAGTGGACACCGCCAATAGCCAACAGTGGCTGGCCCGCTGGCCGCGTCTGTTTGGCGCCAGCGCAGCGGGCGCACGCGGGGTGTTGTCCATGATCGCCGGCTCGATGATGACCGTGGTGGGCGTCACGTTTTCGATGGTGTGGTGGTGGCGCTGGCGCTGTCGTTGATGGATGGTCTGCCGCAACATGAGCTTCCGCACCTGGAATGGATGAATAACATGAAAAAAACATCCGACAGAACGTCGGAATACCGGGCGGACAGTCTTTCTCTCATTGGTGCTGTTGCCTTGGGAACAGGCGTCATGATCGGCGCCGGGATCTTCGCGCTGACCGGCCAGATGGCGGAGATGACCGGAAGCCTGTTTCCCCTGGCGTTTCTTTCCGCCGCGCTGATTGTCTCGTTCAGTGCTTACTCCTACGTCAAATTATCGAATGCCTACCCCTCCGCCGGCGGTATCGGCATGTATCTGGAAAAAGCCTATGGCCGCACCCTGACAACCGCCTTTCATGCCCTGTTGATGTATTTTTCCATGGTGATCGCCGAGAGTTTCCTGGCGCGGACCTTCGGTTCCTACACCTTGCAGTTGTTCGAAATCGATGACAGCAGCCTGCTGGTTCCCGTTTTGGGAGTAGGACTGTTGCTGGCGGCTTTTCTGATCAACTTGTCCGTTAATCGGGTGATCGAGGGGGTCGCGTCGGTCCTCGGCTTTATCAAAATTGGCGGCATCGTGCTGTTTGGCGTGGTCGGGGTGCTGGTGGCGGACACGGTCGAAGTGAATTTTTCAGCGACCGATCCTGGCGCGTCGCTGACCGGTTTTCTCGGGGCAACGGCGCTCGGGATTCTGGCCTTCAAAGGCTTTACAACCATTACCAATAGTGGTTCGGAGCTGAAAGACCCGCACCGTAATCTTGGCAGAGCCATCATGATTTCCATCGCTCTCTGTGTAGTGATCTATGCGCTGGTGGGCTTTGCGGTTGCCAGCAACCTGTCGTTGCAAGAGATCATCGCAACGCGCAACTACTCGCTGGCCGCTGCCGCCAGGCCGGCGCTGGGGAAATACGCAGTCTGGTTTACGGTGATTCTGGCCATGCTGGCTACCGCCGGCGGCATCATCGCCAGCATTTTTGCGGTGTCAAGAATGCTGGCCATGCTGACTGAGATGAAACTGGTTCCTCATCGTCACTTTCACATGCCCGGCAGCATCCAGAAGCATACGCTGGTCTATACGGTGGTTCTGGGATTGCTGCTGACGGCGTTTTTTGATCTGACCCGCATCGCGGCGCTGGGAATCATCTTTTATCTGATCATGGATATCGCCATTCATTGGGGTGTACTGCGCCACTTGAGAAAAGAGTTGGGTGCAAATCCGTTGATTCCGGTCACGGCAATCATTCTCGATATGGTCATCCTTGGAGGCTTTATCTGGGTAAAGATTACTTCTGATCCTTTCGTTTTGATTGTAGCTGCGGCTTTTATGGTGGTCATCCTGATCGGGGAATTTTTCTTTCTCAGGCAACGACCGGCCGACGACCAACCGGAGCACCAACATTCTCACTAATCTCATTTGCCAGGTTAGACACAACAAAGACGAGGCAGAACCGTCAAGAGTGCCACGCCAAGAATCGAAAGAGTTAAGGAAACCACAATGCCAATTTCCCCGCAATCGATCCGGCCAGTCATGAAATTTATTTTGAAGCGCATATCTACCAGAATGACGCTACCGACCTGCCGCTGGGCATGCGGGTTCGACTGAGGTCTGCTCAGCGCAGCCCCGGAGGGGTTAGAGGTTCTGCATCGTTTGAATGCCATGATTGATGTCGAGCACCCTCCAGTCACGCGGGATGGTAAATAATTTGATAGCTTATCCGTTCTATGCAAGGCTGTTGTTCTCAGCAAAGCTCAATCTCTATCGAATTCCCGGCGGGAGATTGCGGGGGTCGATCTTTGACTCATTTGAGTCTAACTTTTCATGGGGGTCTGTAAAACAGCATGGATATCGTCAAGGAATTTCTTAATAGCTTCACCTGGGAAATCATTATCAAGAGCTCGTTGCGCATCTCTCTTATCCTCTTTTTGAGCTGGGTCGCTACCAAAATCATCCTTAAACTGATTCAACGTTTCGAAAAGAGACTGTTGCAGGAAAGTTCCGAAGCAGGGGATCCCCCCTCGGAAGCGGAGAAACGGATTGAAACCGTTGTGAGTCTGGTCAAGAAGGCGGTGCTGCTTGCATTCTGGTTGACCGTCGGCCTGATACTGCTCAAGGAGTTCGGTGTTGAAATCGGTCCGATCCTTGCCAGCGCCGGGGTGGTCGGCGTTGCTCTCGGTTTTGGCGCCCAGAATCTGGTACGCGATGTTATCTCCGGATTTTTCATTATTCTGGAAAATCAAATACGAATAGGGGATGTCGCCATCATCAATGGAACCGGCGGCCTGGTCGTAGAAATAAATTTCCGGACCACCATTCTTCGTGACCTTGGCGGGGTGGTGCATATCTTCCCCAATGGGACGATTACGACTCTAAGTAACATGACCTACGAATGGTCGGCATACGTTTTTGAGATCGGGGTGGCCTACAAGGAGAAAACCGATCAGGTCATCGAGGTCATGCGCCAGGTGGGACAGGAGATGCAGGCGGACGAAACTTTCGGCCCCAAGATTCTCGAAGAGACCGAAATTTTCGGGGTGGATAAATTCGGAGATTCGGCGGTGGTCATTAAAGGGCGGATCAAGACCTTGCCGATTCGACAATGGGAGGTCGGCCGTGAATTCCTGCGACGGATCAAGCTGGCCTTTGATGAACACGACATAGAGATTCCATTCCCTCATCGCTCTATCTATGTTGGAGAACAGAGTAAGGCGTTTGATCTCAGGGTTCTGGGGAAAAAAGAGGCGACCGTCACAGAGGAGAATGCCGAGTAGAAACTCCTGCCCAGACGACGTGGCTTATCATAATTACAGGGACAGGTGAGCCAATTCCCGGTCTCACTCTTCGGGAACAGACGTGTCTCGGCCGCAAGTGCGGGCTATTGCGACTGACACAAAGGCATTCATGGAAGACATGATATGAGTGCCAAGAAATTACAAGTAAATAAACCATCAATGGTGAGACTCCGAATGGCTGCAATTTGCCCTCACCACGCCGGTTGCCTGGCCCTGTAAAGATTGCCTCAACGTGATCCGCCATATGCGGCGGGTGTGTCATATGCGACGGTTCACGTTGCTGAATTCCCCCTCATCCCTCCCCGCGCTCTTCCCTGTATCACATTCAAAATCAGTCACTTGTGTGCTTAGTCCCCGCAGACCTTCTCTGGCACGTTCGTTGCGTTGCATCTGTTTGGCAGAACATGAACAGGGTCATGTTTGCTGCGAAATTCAGCCGACACACTTGGTTCGAAAACAGATTCAAAGGGTAAGCTGAACAAACTCAAACCAAAACGAACCGCAAAGCGAGACGTCTCTGCTGAACCGGGATTATGAGGCCAGCCTGCATGTACATTATGATCGCGAGGGATACTGGGCAGCTATTCCAGACGACAAATAAAACGACGAAATAGTCGAAAAGGAGACAGCTATGAAAACAAAAGCGGGTTTATGGATAGATCACAGGAAGGCCATAGTAGTCATCGTTTCGGCCACAGGTGAAGAGATCAAACAGATATCATCGAATGCCGAAAAACAACTGAGACGTACCGGCAGCACGCCACTTCAGGGTAATTTTGAAGCACAGAAGGTGCCTGCTGATGATAGCCAACAGAGAGTCTTTACCGCTCAACTCAAGACGTTTTACGGTGAGGTGATTGACTGCATCCATAAAGCAGATTCCATTCTGATAATGGGTCCCGGTGTGGCAAAAGCTGAGTTGAAAGTGCGCCTTGATGAAAATAACCTTGGTGACCGCGTCTCGAGTATTGAAACGGCTGACAATATGACGGACCCTCAGATAGCTGCAAAGGTTCGACAGCATTTTGGCGGATAGCCGGTCGCTTCACTACGAGCAGAGAACGGAACTGTTATAATGAATAGTACAGGCGGTTGGATGGGCGATGGTATGGGGAGCTGGATGGGCGGTGGCTTGTGGTTCTGGCCGGTTGGCTGCCTGCTTGTGGTGGCAGTGATCTTCTTCATTGTCATCAGGCTGACAAAGAAATGAACCGGCGATATTCAGCTGCCCCACAAAGGAGAGGTCGATATGAGCGCGCCAGCAACTACGGAAAAAGATCAGCACACGGATCCCGTCTGCGACATGACGGTAGCAACGGACTCCGAACACGCTTTCCTGCATAACGACCAACAGTACTATTTCTGCAGCGAACATTGTCTGCAGAAATTCCAAGAGCATCCTGAACAGTTCCTCCATAAGCAAAAATCCCCACCACGTGAGACAAATAGTGAGGCAGGTAGCTACACCTGCCCCATGCATCCAGAAGTGATCCAGGATCATCCCGGCAGCTGCCCCAAGTGCGGGATGGCTCTGGAACAGTCTGGGGTTCCGACCTCCGTGTCAAAAACCACCTACACCTGCCCCATGCATCCAGAAGTGATTCAGGATCACCCCGGCAGTTGCCCCAAGTGCGGGATGGCGCTTGAGGCGGTTACCTCAAGTGGTGAGGAAAAAAATGAAGAGCTGATCGACATGAACCGTCGCTTTTGGGTCTGCACTGCATTGGCCTTGCCGGTGTTCTTCCTGGCCATGATCGCCGATATGATGCCGGGTTGGCTGCCGGAGTGGCTCTCCATGCAGACGGTGCAATGGATTGAATTCGGATTGGCGACACCGGTCGTGGTCTGGGGCGGCTGGCCGTTCTTTGTGCGCGGCTGGCAATCGATCCGAACCTGGAATCTCAACATGTTCACGCTGATTGCGCTGGGTGTCTCGGTCGCCTGGGGTTACAGCATGGTGGCGCTTTTCTTGCCGGGGGTCTTTCCGCCCGTCATGCAGATGCCTGGCGGACTGGTGGCCGTCTATTTCGAAGCCGCGGCCATGATTACCACGCTGGTCCTGCTCGGACAGGTGCTTGAACTGCGTGCCCGTTCAAGAACCAATGCGGCCATCCAGATGCTGCTGGGTCTGGCACCGAACATGGCCCGCATCGTCCGGGATGACGGGACTGAAGAAGACATCCCGTTGGAACAGGTACAGCCCGGTGATACGCTGCGGGTGCGCCCCGGCGATAAAGTGCCGGTAGACGGCACGGTGATCGAAGGAGAAAGCAACATCGACGAATCCATGGTCACCGGTGAGTCGATCCCGGTGGCAAAATCGAAAGATGAAAAACTGATCGGCGCCACGGTCAACAGCACCGGCAGTCTGTTGATGCGGGCCGAAAAAGTCGGTTCCGACACCCTGCTGGCCCAAATCGTAAAGATGGTTGCCAACGCACAACGCACAAGGGCACCGATTCAAAAACTGACCGATGTCGTGGCCGGTTATTTTGTCCCTGCCGTGGTTGTCTGTGCCGTGCTTACTTTTGTGGTCTGGTGGGTGTGGGGACCGGAGCCGCGCCTGGCGCATGCGGTCATCAATGCCGTTGCGGTGCTGATCATCGCCTGTCCCTGTGCACTGGGACTGGCCACACCGATTGCCATTATGGTCGGCACGGGGCGCGGTGCCACGGCCGGTGTCCTGATCAAGAATGCCGAAGCGCTGGAGATCATGGAAAAGGTCGACACACTGGTGGTGGACAAGACCGGAACGCTGACCGAGGGTAAGCCAAAGCTGGTCGCAGTGCAGGCCGAAGAGGGCTTTGACGAGGATGAGCTGGTACGTCTGGTCGCCAGCCTCGAACGGGCCAGCGAACACCCTCTGGCGGAAGCTATCGTGCGCGGAGCTGAAGAAAAGGGTCTTGAGCTGGTCAAAGCCGATAATTTTCAGTCTGTCACCGGTAAAGGGGTCACCGGAGAAGTTGATGGACGCACGGTCGCGGCAGGCAATGTAAAAATGCTGGAAAGCCTGGGTATCGACGCCGGAAACCTGTCGCAACAGGCGGACAAGCAACGCGCCGAAGGCCAGACGGTCATGCTGATCGCCATTGATGGCAAGGCCGCTGGATTAATCGGCGTAGCTGACCCGATCAAGGAGTCTACGGCCGATGCCATTCATGATCTGCATGCCGAAGGTATCAAAATAGTGATGATCACCGGTGACAATCAGATCACCGCCAATGCGGTCGCCGGCAAGCTGGAAATCGACCAGGTGCATGCCGAAATATTGCCTGAGCAGAAAGCCGAATTGATCAAACAGCTGCAGGCAGAAGGTCACATCGTTGCCATGGCGGGTGACGGTATCAACGATGCTCCCGCGCTGGCACAGGCCCATGTCGGTATTGCCATGGGCACCGGCACCGATGTGGCGATAGAGAGCGCCGGCGTCACCCTGGTCAAGGGTGATTTGCGGGGTATCGTCAGGGCCAGGCGGTTAAGTCGGGCCACCATGCGTAATATCAGACAGAACCTGTTCTTTGCCTTCTTTTACAACACGGCCGGGGTGCCGATTGCCGCGGGGGTGCTGTATCCATTCTTCGGGGTACTGCTGTCACCAATGATTGCTGCCGCTGCCATGAGCTTCAGCTCGGTTTCCGTGATCACCAATTCGCTGCGGCTGAAACGCGTGGAATTATGAGCACAAGTGACCCGGTAAGTATCTATAAATTAAAGGAATAATGAGGTCGGTGAATAAGCCAGACAAATGTCACCATAAGGAGATTTCATGGAAACCTTCAAACGAATACTTGTCATCAGCAGATTGATCCCGTACAGCCAAAAAGCCCTTAGAGTTGGCATCTCAATGGCTCGCAAGTACGATTCAAAGCTAATCGTTCTGCATCTTATCTCCCATCCCGTCGAGATGATGGCACTGAACGCACCCGGGATATTTCCCGGCGAACAGAACAAGAATTACAGTAACAGTCTGCAGGAGGGGAAAGAACGACTGGCTGCGCTCATAAAACAGGAAGGACAGAGTGGTTTCCCTATTAAGGAACTGGTCAGTGATCTTGATCCGGTTGATGAGATTACAAGAGTCGTGAATGAAGAGAAAATAGATCTGCTTCTCCTGAGCGCACGTGAAGAGGGCCATATTGAACATACATTCTTTGGTGGGGAGAACGATGCCATTCTCCGCAGAATGCCTTGTTCAATACTGCTGGTGAAAAATGAGCCTGGGCCGGTGGAATGGTAACCTGCCGATTTTCGACAATGAAAGACAGAAGCTGCTATGAGTGAAACAAACACAGGCAGAGTGGCTTCCGTGCGCGGCAGTGTCGTGGATATCCACTTCGATTCACTGCTGCCTCCGATTTACTCGCTGCTGCACGCGATGGAGGGGAAAATCGCCATCGAGGTGTTAGCGCAACTCGACGCGCATCACGTGCGCGGGATTGCGTTGACTCCCACGCAGGGTCTCGCTCGCGGCATGACGGTTGAAGACACCGGCGGACCATTGAAGACAAGGGTCGGCAAAGGTATTCTCTCGCGCATGTTTGACGTTTTCGGCAATGTTATTGATCGGTTGCCGGCACCGACAGATGTTCACTGGCGCACGGTCCATAACTCTCCGCCACCGCTGGCACGACGTTCCACAAAATCAGAAATATTTGAAACCGGGATCAAAGTCATTGATGTGCTGTTGCCCTTGGAGCGTGGCGGCAAGGCGGGCCTGTTTGGCGGGGCAGGTGTAGGCAAGACGGTGTTGCTCACCGAGATGATTCACAACATGGTCGGACAACACGAAGGGGTGAGTATCTTCTGCGGCATCGGTGAGCGCTGCCGTGAAGGGGAGGAACTCTATCGCGACATGAAGGCGGCGGGGGTCCTACAGAATATGGTGATGGTGTTTGGCCAGATGAATGAACCGCCAGGCGCCCGTTTCCGCGTCGGCCATGCAGCGCTGACGATGGCCGAGTATTTCCGCGATGATGAGCATCGTGACGTCCTGTTGCTGGTCGATAATATTTTTCGTTTCATCCAAGCCGGCATGGAGGTCTCAGGGCTGATGGGGTTGATGCCGTCGCGCCTCGGTTATCAGCCGACCATGGGCACCGAGTTGTCGCAATTTGAGGAACGTATCGCCAACACTGATACCGGCGCAATCACCTCGATCCAGGCGGTGTATGTACCGGCGGACGATTTTACAGATCCGGCAGCGGTGCATACCTTTTCGCATCTTTCCTCTACCATTGTGCTGTCGCGCAAACGGGCAAGTGAGGGACTCTATCCGGCCATCGACCCGTTGCAATCCAACTCCAAAATGGCCACTCCCGGCATCATCGGTGAGCGGCATTATGCTCTTGCACAGGAAATCCGGCAGACACTGGCACAATATGCGGAACTTAAAGACATCATTGCCATGCTCGGCCTTGAGCAACTGTCTCCTGAGGATCGCAACGTGGTTGCCCGCGCCCGTCGCCTGGAGCGTTTTCTGACCCAGCCATTTTTCACAACCGAGCAGTTCACCGGCCTCAAAGGTAAGCTGGTCAGCCTTGAAGACTCGCTGGACGGCTGTGAACGTATCCTGCACGATGAATTCAAAGACGACCCCGAGAGCGCTCTCTACATGATCGGGACGATCAATGAAGTAAAGCATAAACCGGAGGTCAAGCATGCCGCAGTTGAGAAAAATGAAGCTTAAGGTTCTCCTGCCGTTCAAGGTTTTTGCTGACAAAACCGGCGTTTCCCGGATCGTTGCGGAGACGCGCGAGGGTTCCTTCGGCCTGTTGCCGCGCCGGCGTGACTGTGTCGCTGCGCTTGCGCCCGGAATTCTGGTTTTTGAGACTGAAACGGAAGGTGAAGTTTACCTGGCCGTCGATGAAGGTGTGTTGGTCAAAACCGGACCGAACGTCATCGTCTCTGTGAGGAACGCAACTGCCGGTACTAATCTGGGCCAACTGCGTGAGGCGGTAGAGCGCGATTTTCTCGCCTTGGACGAACACGATCAAGATATGCACTTGGTACTGGCGAAGCTGGAAAGCGGTTTTTTGCGGCGCTTTGCGAGCTTTCACCATGAATGACGAGTCAAAGGAGAAAACGTCGAAAAGCAGCCCGACCTTCGGCGAACAGGTAGGTACCAAAGCGTCACGCAAGCTCAAGGCCCGGCGCAACTCCTCTGCGGGTGTCTGGTTTGGCCTTGGCATGATGGGCCTCATTGGTTGGTCGGTGGTTGTTCCAACGCTGCTTGGTGCTGCCCTTGGCATCTGGTTGGATGAAAAATATCCGGACGGGCA
Organism: Desulfuromonadales bacterium; assembly: GCA_051305855.1. Lineage (GTDB taxonomy): Bacteria > Desulfobacterota > Desulfuromonadia > Desulfuromonadales > BM103 > M0040. Next base: position 4,742 of record JBPPMB010000251.1, on the reverse strand, counting down.
TTCCTGGACATTGGCCCTGCTGGTGGCCGGGCTGGCAATCGGTTGCATCAATGCCTGGCATTGGGTTGACAAGGAAGACAGAGCAATGAGGGAGGAGGATAAAGATGAATGAAGCAGTACTATTGGTTCTGGCGTGGCTGGCCGGCGGAGTCATCGGCTTCTTCTTTTTCGGCGGCCTCTGGTGGACGGTTCGCAAGGGCCTTTCGGCAAAACAGCCGGCGCTTTGGTTCTTCGCCAGCCTGCTCGTGCGCATGGGCATCGCCCTGACTGGTTTTTATTTTGTTTCAAACCTTCATTTTGATCGGCTGATGGTTTGTCTGTTAGGATTTTTCATTGCACGTATGGTTGTTATGCGGCTTACCCGAACGCCTGAAAAACCGACCAGCCTGACAGAGAAGGCCAGCCATGCGCCTTAGTCCTGACGAAATAATCTTCTGGCAACACGGGTTTTTCAAGCTCAACGCCACCATTCTGTTTACCTGGGGAGTGATGCTCATACTGGCTGTCGGTGCAAAACTGGTGACGCGCAAGCTTTCCACCGATCTGAATCGCAGCCGCTGGCAGAACCTGCTGGAAATAATTGTCACCACCATCATGAAACAGATCGAAGAAGTCGGCCTCCGGCATGCCGAGAAATATATCGGCTTTCTGGGGACACTCTTTCTGTTTGTTGCCACTTCAGCTCTCTGCACCGTCATTCCCGGCTATGAGCCGCCGACCGGGTCGCTCTCGACGACAGCGGCGCTTGCACTCTGCGTATTTGTGGCCGTACCGCTTTTCGGCATTGAGGATCAGGGCGTGAGTGGCTACCTCAAATCCTATCTAGAGCCGACGGTTGTCATGCTGCCGTTTAACATCATCAGCGAAATTACCCGGACCCTGGCGCTTGCTGTCCGTCTCTTCGGCAACATGATGAGTGGCGCGATGATTATTGGTATTCTGCTCAGCATCACGCCTTTTATATTTCCGATCGTCATGACTCTGCTCGGTCTGCTCACCGGTATGGTGCAGGCCTATATCTTTACTATTCTGGCTGCGGTTTACATTGCAGCCGCTACGCAGGCACGCAAGACGGAAGAAATAAAGCCGTGAATCATTAATCCTGACAAAAAGGAGAGACGCCATGGATAGCATGACTATTATTGCGGTGGCATCAATTATTATTGCCGGCATCACCACAGGTTTCGGCACGATGGGGCCGGCTCTGGCGGAAGGAAGATCGGTCTCTTCGGCATTGAGTTCACTGGCTCAGCAGCCGGATGCCTCCGCCACCATCACCCGCACTCTGTTCGTGGGACTGGCGATGATCGAATCGACGGCCATCTACTGCTTCGTCGTCTCGATGATTCTCATCTTCGCTAACCCGTTCTGGAACCATGCCATCGCATTGGCATCAGGAAAGTGATCTCATGTTAATCGATTGGTTCACAGTTGTTGCCCAGACACTCAACTTCCTTGTCCTGGTCTGGTTGATGAAACGTTTTCTTTACCAGCCGATCCTGCATGCCATTGACCAGCGGGAGAAGCGGATTGCAGCGGAGCTGGCTGATGCAGCTAAGACGAAATCCGCTGCCCAAAAGGAGCGCGACGAGTTTCAGCATAAGAACCAGGCATTCGAGCAGCAGCGCGCAGCACTGTTGAGTAAAGCTTCGGATGAGGCAAAAGCCGATGGTAGGCGACTTCTGGATGAAGCGCGGCAGGCTGCTGACGATTTGAGTGCCAAACGCCATGCAACGCTGAGAAACGAAACCCAAAATCTGCATCAGTCCATCAGTCGCCGAACGCAACAGGAAGTTTTTGCCATCACGCGCAAGGTGCTGACGGATCTCGCCGGTTCAACATTGGAAGAACGCATGCTTGATGTATTCCTAAGCAGGTTGAAGACGATCAACGGAGAGGAAAGGGAACAACTGACCGCGGCGATCAAGACGACGCAGAATCCTGTGGTTGTCCGTACCACGTTCGATCTTTCTGCGGCGCAGTCTGCCTCAACTGAACGTGTGATCAAAGAGACTTTTGGCATAGAGAGTCAAATCCGCTTCGAGACCGCTTCTGAGGTGATCAGTGGCATTGAAATGGTCACGGATGGACATAAGGTGGCATGGAGTATCGCGGAATATCTGAAGTCGATGGAAAACGGTATCGTTGAACTGCTTGACGACAAGAACAAACCAGGATCTGCCGCTGAGCCGACAGCAGAGGATGAACATGGAGCCTGAAAGCCTGCAAGCTGTTTTTGACAGCGCGTTTAGTGAAATACGCCAGGTGCAGGAAACCTTCATTCCGCAATTGAAGCCGCGGGAGGTTGGGACCATTTCCAGCGTCGCCACAGGCATAGCAAAAGTCTCGGGACTCCCCGGTGTCGGTTTTGACGAATTGGTGACCTTTCCCGGAGGTCTCCTTGGCATTGCCTTCAACGTGGATGCGGACGAAATTGGTGTTGTCCTGCTCGGTGAATACTGGCACCTGCATGCCGGAGATGAAGTAGAACGCACCGGGAGGGTCATGGACGTCGGTGTGGGTGATGGTTTGCTGGGACGTGTCTTCGACCCGCTCGGCCAACCACTAGATGGTAACGGGCCTGTTGCTTACAGCAGTCGCCTTCCCATTGAACGTCCCGCACCGGCGATCATGGATCGCGCCCCCGTAACTGTACCGCTCCAGACCGGTCTTAAAGTTGTTGACGCGCTTATTCCCATCGGTCGCGGTCAGCGCGAACTGATTCTGGGTGACCGGCAAACAGGGAAAACAGCCATTGCCATCGACACCATCCTCAACCAGCGGGAGCAGAATGTTCTGTGCGTTTATTGTGCCATTGGCCAGCGCGCATCAGCAGTTGCAAAGTTGGTGGCAACCTTGCGGGAAACTGGGGCGCTGGATTACACCGTGGTGGTTGTGACCGAGGGGAATGACCCGCCGGGACTCGCCTATATTGCTCCTTACGCCGCGACCAGCATTGCGGAACATTTTATGGAAGCGGGGAGGGATGTGTTGATCGTGTTCGACGATCTCACCCATCACGCTCGTGCCTACCGTGAGCTATCTCTCTTATTACGCCGCCCGCCAGGTCGCGAGGCATTCCCCGGTGATATTTTCTATATCCACTCGCGGTTGTTGGAACGCGCTACTCATCTGTGCAAGGAACGCGGGGGCGGTTCACTCACCGCCCTGCCCATCATAGAGACCGAAGCGCAGGACATCTCCGCCTACATTCCGACCAACCTGATTTCCATTACGGATGGGCAGATTTACCTTTCACCTTCGTTGTTCGAATTGGGCGTGCTGCCAGCAGTCGATGTCGGGAAATCCGTATCGCGTGTCGGTGGTAAGGCTCAACTGGCGGCTTACCGTGCGGTAGCAGGTGACCTCAAACTCGCTTACGCACAGTTCGAAGAGCTTGAAACCTTTTCCCGCTTTGGTGCGCGTCTGGATGAAGAGACCCGCAGACTCATTGAGCATGGGCGGCGGATCAGATCCTGTCTTAAACAATCGGAATTCGCCCCGGTGTCAGTTTCCGCGCAAATCGCTTTGCTGCTGGCATTGGCAGCAAAGCTTTTTGACGATGTGCCGTCTGAACGGATGCCGGACGCCGAGCAGGCTGTACTCAAGGCAGCAGCAGAAATCCCCGTGGAGGTCATCAAGCGATTGTCGGCCGGTGACATGTTGAGCGACGAAGACCGGCAAGCAATTATCCTGATCACCCGCGGAGCACTCGCCAGTTTCCAGCCAAAGCTGGAAGTCCAAATGGGGTCGGGGCATAAGCCCAGACTGGAAATCGGGGAGAAATAATGAGCAACTCCACTGCGGGTCTGCGCAGAAAGATAGACGGAGCCAATGATCTTCAATCCGTAGTTCGCACGATGAAGGCTCTGGCCGCCTCGAACATCGGACAATACGAACAATCGGTGCGCGCATTAGCCGACTACTTTTCCTCCGTGGAAGCCAGTTTGGGTGTCTGCTTCCGCGAACAAGGGTTGTCATGCAATTGTCCAGAATCGAAACTACGGGGTCGTTCTGTTGAAATCAGCGCGATTGTCTTTGGTTCCGATCAGGGTCTTGTGGGACGTTTTAATGATGTGGTTGCCGATCATGCGATAAAGACGCTCGCTGACCTCTCCGGCACACCCCGTGTCTGGGCCGTTGGTGAACGTGTGTCTGCGCATCTGGAGGAGGCCGGGTTACGGCTGGCTGGACTCTTCGCCGTGCCGAGTTCTGTCAGGAGTATCACTCCACTCATCGCGCAGATTCTTGTTGAGAGTGAGTCGCAGCACACCCCTTCGGCAACCGGCAGAACAGACCGGGACGAGACCGCCGAACTGCATCTCTTCTACAACAGTCACGCATCCGGTGCTGTGTATGAGCCCCTGCATCACCGCCTCTTACCGCTGGACCTGGACTGGCAGCGTGAACTTGCCAGCCGCTCCTGGCCGACCAGGATTCTGCCAGAGGTCATGGGAGGCACGATTGAGACACTGCGGTCGCTTATCAGCGAGTACCTCTTCGTTTCACTCTTCCGTGCCTGTGCCGAATCCCTGGCGAGTGAGAACGCGAGCCGCCTGGCGGCAATGCAGCGTGCCGACAAGAACATTGAGGAACTGCTGGAGGATCTGAGCGGGACTTTTCATCGTTTGCGTCAGAGCGACATCGATGAGGAACTGTTTGACGTCGTCTCCGGTTTCGAAGCGCTGAGCGGGGAATAAACCATGAAGCAGTTCTCTGCCACTGTTCGCATCGGGACCCGG
>JBPPMB010000213.1:0-5504 GCA_051305855.1 Desulfuromonadales bacterium | reverse complement strand
CATCCGTCGAGGAGAAGGCCGTGACCATCAGCACGACGGTTTCCGGGGTGCGTTCCTTGATATGCGTGAGCAGCTCCAGACCGGTCATGTGCGGCATCTTGATGTCTGAGATGACCAGGTCATAGCTGTGACCACGCAGATGAATCACCGCCTGGGCGCCATTCATGGCCGTATCGACCAGGTAACCTTCACGGTGCAGCATGATACTCAAGAATTCACGCATGCTCTCTTCGTCATCGACAACCAAAATGCGATGTTTATGCGGTTCGGCACTCATTGAGAACAACTCCTTCGCTATGGACGGGTTACGTTACTTACCCTACCCTAGATCGTCAACTTTACTCAAGCTGGGACCTTGCATAAAAATCTGTTTAACGTGAGACGAACGGGCGTTAAATTTACAGGGATGAAGGGGATCAAGGGGATAGAACCAAAAGCTAAACTCAAACCTGGTTTTGCTTTTAACCTTAGACCCGTCTTTATGGTATTGACTTTAAGCCTTTATCCTGTTCATCCAACCTATCCATGTGAATAAAGGTTTGGTTGTAAGACTGCGACCAAAAGCAATTAATTTACAGGGATGAAGGGGATAAAGGGGATAGAAACAAAAGCTAAAGGATTCAAACCTGGGCTTTTGCTTTTAACCATTGACTCGCCTTTAAGATTTTGACTGCAAGCCTTTATCCTGTTCATCCCCTTTATCCCTGTTAAATAAAAGACCTTAGGTTTTTCAAACCGCGTCCCTCGTCCCTCGTTCCACGTCCCGTGCCCCTAAACAACGCGGCATTGTTCGGGAAGTTCAATAACAAACCGCGCACCACCAAGGCTGCTGGCTTCAGCATAAATGCGTCCCCGATGCGCCTCGATGTTCATGTATGCGTTGGCCAGTCCCAGGCCCGTGCCTCGATTCTTGGTGGTATAGAAGGGCTCAAACAATTTATGCCGGTCCTCTGCAGCAATCCCCAGTCCGGTATCCTCAACAACAATCTCGCCTTGCGGAGCATGGATTGCGACCCGGATATCGCCTGCCGGGCTGGCTGCCTCACCGGCATTAATGAGAAGATCCCAGAAGACCTGGTGCATTTTCTTGGGGTCGACATGCATCCAGACTGGCCCCTGGTAAGCCTTTTCAATCATCACATTCGGAAACTGGCCACTGGCACTCAAAAGCGCGATCAGTTCATCAAGCAGTGAGGCAACATCGGCCCGTTCCATGTGCAGCGGCGCAGGTCGGGCAAAAGTGAGAAAGTCGTTGAGCAGCAGGCTTAAACGATCCGCCTCCTTGACGACAATGCGCATCAGCTGCCGATCCTCGGCGCTGACCTGTTTATTCTCAAGGAGCAGCTGCACCGAGCCGCTGATCGAGGTCAAGGGGTTGCGGATTTCGTGAGCCATGCCCGAGGCGAGCCTGCCCACGGCAGCCAGTCGATCGGCGCGCTGCAATTGCTCTTCCAGCGCCTTGAACTCGGTCAGGTCCTGGAATGCAATCAGCAGCCCAAGGCTGGCATTATTATCGCGGTCCAGAACGCGGCTCGCCGAGTAGCCGAGGGTGAGGGTCTCTGTGCGGTTGCGGCGATAAAGCATCTCGCCACGGTCGATGCCATGCAGGGCATCAGGGTCGAAGGCATCAAATTCCGGGAAAATCGCTTCGACCGGCCGGTTGTAAACCTCTTCCAGGCGATAACCGGTGATTTTGCCGGCGGCATTATTAAACGAGCGGATCCGCCCGGCGGCATTGATGACCATCATGCCGCTGTTGGTATTGGTGAGAATCGCCTGGTTGAGCCGCTCAAGCTCACCGTAGTCGATCTCGCGTTTTTCCCGCGCTTCTTCGCTGCGCCGCAGCCTTTCAGCCAGGGCACCACTGAGCAGCGCCGTCAGAAAGAACGCGCCGACATGCAGGAAGACCGCATAAAAGACCCCGGAATGCGGCATTCCCTTTGGCAGAGACTGACCGGAAATCAGCGGCAGGTAACCATAGTACTGCAGGTCAAGGAGACTGCCGTAGAGAATCGACGACGCAGAGGCGACCAGCAGCAGCTGTGGTCTGGGCATGAAAACGCTGGCGGCGATGATCACCAGGATAAACAAAAAAGCATAGGGGCTGCCGGCGCCACCGGTCAGGTAGATAATCAGGACCACAAAGAGCAGGTCCCAACTGATCTGGGCGTTGACAAAGTGGCGATGGCGCCTGATCCTGGCGAGGATCAGGCCGGAGGCAAAGGTCTGCAGAATGGCAATCAGGGTGAGATATGTCAGGTAGCGGGCCGCTGCTGAAGCCGCCCATGAGCCTTGCTGGGTCTGATAGAACACCGTGCCGCCGAGGAAAAGGCAGACCACCAACAGGCGAACGGCCAGATACCAGGCCAATAAGCGGCGCGGCATCTCATGAAAGTGATTTCCGACAGGCGTTACCGCCATAGAGTCATACCCGGAGCTGTAAAAGTTACAGATTCATTCTGTATAGATGAGAACCGGCGGGACTTGTCCCGCCGGTACTTGAACCATTAATATGGGCGGGTAAACCACTCTATCTGGTTCAGGCGAGACTTATCCGCCGACGGTGCCGGCAAGCTTGAAGATCGGCAGATACATGGCAATGACCAGACCGCCGACCACAGTGCCGAGAAACAGCATCAGCAGCGGCTCCATCATGGCCGTCAGGTTGCCTACCGCGTCATCGACTTCGTCATCGTAGAAGTCGGCGATTTTATTCAGCATGGTATCGATCGATCCGGACTGCTCGCCCACCGCGATCATCTGACAGACCATCGGCGGGAAGACGCCGGATTTCTCGAGTGGTTCGGAGATCGTCTTGCCTTCGCTGATACTCCTGGCGACTTCGTAGATGGCGTTTTCGACGACCTTGTTGCCCGCGGTCCTGGCCACGATATCCAGGCCGTCGAGAATCGGCACGCCACTCGACATCATGGTGCCGAGGGTGCGCGTGAACTTGGCCACGGAAACTTTACGGATCAGTATCCCCATGATCGGCAGCTTCAGGGCAAGCGTGTCCATGTACAGCCGCCCTTTGGACGTCTGGTAGATGCGCTTGAGAATCCAGACAAAAGCAAAGCCAGCACCAATGATCAACAGGATGTAGCTCTGGATAAAATTACTCAAATTAATGACGACCTGAGTCGGCATCGGCAGTTCACCACCGAAATCTGCGAACATTTTTTCAAAGGCTGGAATAACGAAAATCAGGATGACCGCAACCACCAGGGTTGCAATCCCAACGATTGTCGTCGGATAGGTCATGGCGCTCTTGACTTTCTTGCGCAGCTTGAGTGCTTTCTCGATGTAGGCCGCCAGGCGGTTGAGGATGGTATCGAGGATGCCGCCGATTTCGCCGGCCGCAACCAGGTTGACATACAGGCTGTCAAACGCCTTGGGGTGTTTTTTCAGGGAATCGGCAAAGGTGGAGCCCGACTCGACATCCTCCTTGACCTGAATCAGGATTTTCTTGAAGGTCTTGTTGTCCTGCTGCTTGCCGAGGATGTCGAGGCACTGCACCAGCGGTAGGCCGGCATCAATCATGGTGGCAAACTGCCGGGTGAAAATCACCAGGGCCTTGGTGGTGACCTTAGGCGCGAAACCGGGGATCGTGATGTCCATATCAAAGCCCTTGCCACGCTCCTTGATCTTCCCCGGAGCAACCCCCTGGCGGCGCAGTTGAGAGCGCACAGCCTCAATGGTCGGGCCTTCCATTTCCCCCTTCAAGATCTGACCGGACTTGACGGTTCCTTCCCAAGCAAATTTACCCATGATCAACCTCTTCGGTGTCGTTGAAAATCATTGATCTGATTACAAATCCCATCCTCAAGCCTCGAGCCTCGAGCCTCGAGCCTCGAGCCTTCGGGACCCAGGGACAGTCCCCGTTCGGGGACAGTCCCTTCACAGTCCCCTATCTCTTAGCCCCACCCGCCACAACACCGCGTTTAAGCACCGCAGCGGGATTGGCAATCATGTCCTTGAGCTCATCGATATCGGGTGAGCGGGCCATGGCATCGTCTATGGCTATTTTTCTGGTGTGCCACAGCACAAACAGGCTCTGGTTCATGGTCTGCATGCCGAACTTATCCTGGCCCATCTGCATCTGCGAATAGAGCTGGTGGACCTTGTCGTCGCGGATCAGGGCGCGGATGGCCTGGTTGGGCACCATGATTTCGAGGGCCAGCACGCGGCCCTTGCCATCCTGGCGCGGCATCAGGGTCTGCGAAAGCACGCCTTCCAGAACGAAGGCCAGCTGGGTCCGCACCTGCTGCTGCTGATGGGACGGAAAGACATCGATGATGCGGTTGACCGTCTGCACGGCGCCGTTGGTGTGCAGGGTGGCAAAGCAGAGGTGCCCGGTTTCAGCGATGGTCAGGGCCGCCTGGATGGTCTCCAGATCGCGCAACTCGCCAAGCAGGACGACGTCCGGGTCCTGGCGGAGGATGTATTTCAGGGCATTCTTGAAGGAAAAGGTGTCAGAGCCGACTTCGCGCTGGTTGACCACGCAGCGTTTGTGAGGATGCAGATACTCGATCGGATCCTCGATGGTCACGATATGCTCCTGGCGTTCGGCATTTATCGAATCGATGATCGAAGCCAGCGTGGTCGACTTGCCCGAACCGGTCGGACCGGTGACCAGGACCAGGCCGTTCGACTTGGTTGCAATCGTCCTGATGACCGGCGGCAGGCCAAGCTCCTCGAATGAAAGAAACTTGTAGGGGATCAGACGAAACACCCCGGCGAGGGCGCCGCGCTGCACGAAAATATTGCCACGGAAGCGGGCCAGGCCCTTGACGCCGAAGGAGAAGTCGAGCTCGTTGATCTCCTCGAATTTGCGCTTCTGCGTTTCGGTCAGAATGCTGTAGCAGACGGTCTTGGTATCTGACGGCAGCATGGAGCTCATTTTCAACGGCGTCATCTTGCCGTTGACGCGGATCTGCGGCGGCGTCCCGGTGGTGATATGCAGGTCGGATGCTCCCGACTCCACCATGATTTTAAGCATTTTCTGAATAGAAAATTCTGACATACCCTCGCTCCTCCTTTTATTCGGGGGCTGGTAGCTGGGGGCTAAGGGCTGGCATTTTTCCCCAGTCCCCAGTCCCTAATCTCAAGTCCCCAGTCCCCTGTATTCTGTCTCCTGTATTCTGTCTCCTGAATTCTGTCTCCTGAATTCTGTCTCCTGTATTCTGTCTCCTGTATTCTGTCTCCTGTATTCTGTCCCCTGTATTCTGTCTCCTGTATTCTATTTTCATCCCCTGCCCCTAATCATCAGCGACAGTGCAACGCAAAGTTTCTTCAAACGAAGTGATTTTTTGCGCGGTTTTCGTCAGGGCTGCCTGGCGCATGGTTTTCACGCCGAGACGCATGGATTCGCGCTTCAGTTCCGCGGTATTGGCGCCTGACAAAATCATTTCACGCAGTTCCTCGAACATCGGCATGACCTGGTAGAAGCCGACACGGCCCTTGTAACCGGTATGGTTGCAGGCAGCGCAGCCTTGCCCCTTGTA
>JBPPMB010000207.1:0-13809 GCA_051305855.1 Desulfuromonadales bacterium | reverse complement strand
GCCTGATATCATGTGCCTGGGCAAAGCCATTACCGGCGGCTACATGACCCTGGCTGCGGTTCTGACCACGGCAGAGATCAGCAGTACTATCTCGACGAACGCTCCCGGGGCATTCATGCACGGACCGACCTTTATGGCCAACCCGCTGGCCTGCGCGGTCGCCAACGCCAGCATCGATTTGCTGCTCGAAAGCCCCTGGCAGGAACGTGTTTCCGCCATGTCCAGGGCTTTTGCCCGACACCTGCTGCCCTGCCAGAGCTGGGATGGTGTGGCCGAGGTACGGATCAAGGGGGGAATTGGCGTCCTGGAGTTGCGTAAATCCGTCAATATGGCTGCAATCACCAAGCGCTTTGTCGATAAAGGCGTGTGGATTCGCCCCTTCGGCAAACTGGTCTACGTCATGCCACCTTACGTGATCAGTGATGAGGATTTGGACACACTGCTGATGGCGATGACCGAGGCTGTATCCGAGGAGCTCAGTTGAGCTGGAGATAGAATATAGAATATAGAACATAGAATATAGAATACAGGAGATAGGAGACAGGAGGCTGGTTTCTTGAAGACAAACCAATCCTTAGGGTCGCGTCTACACATTCCACAAATTCTATCTTCTATCTTCTGTATTCTTAAATTCTGTATTCTTAAATTCTGTATTCTTAAATTCTGTTTTCTAATTTTCAATATTCCCAAAACACAAAGGATCCCTGCCATGCCTGATCCCCTGCAATTCCTTGCCATGCCCAACGCGCCGGTCGATGAAGCCGACATCCTGATACTGCCGATTCCACTGGAGAGGACTGTCTCCTTCAAGCCGGGAACAGCCGACGCACCCAAAGCCATTCTGGAGACCACCGAGCAACTCGAGTTTTACGAAGAGGATGCCGGTTGGTCGCCGTTCAAGCACATGAAGCTAAGCGTCCTGGACGAGTTTGCAGATGAAGTGCATCTGACTGACGCCAAGCTGCATGCCGGGTTGACCGAGCATGTCGCTTCACTTCCGGACGATAACCTCTTCATCGGTATCGGTGGCGAGCATTCCCTGACCCCTTCTCTGGTCGCGGCGCGCATGCCGGAACCGGGCACCGTGCTTTTCCTCGACGCTCACGGCGATCTGCGCTCCAGTTACGAGGGAAGTTGCTACAGTCATGCCTGCCCCGTCACCCGTCTGCTGGGCCAGGGGCACAAGATTGTCATGGCCGGCATCCGCTCGGTTTATGAAAGCGAAGCCGAATTGGTTGCACGGGAACCCCGCATCACCCTGTTCCTCGATGCGGGCCTGCAAAGCAAGGTGCAGTGGGAGTCTTTCCTGCAGCGGGTCAGTACTCTGCAAGGACCCGTCTACCTGTCGATCGACATGGACGTCTTCGACCCGGCCGTCGTACCCGGGGTTGGCACACCACAGCCGGGGGGCTTCACCTGGTACCAGGTGATTGAAGTGCTGGAAGCACTCTTTGCGGGAAACCAGGTCAATGTGCGCGGCGTTGACCTGGTTGAACTTGTTCCGGAGCCAAGTCGGGTTTCAGAGATGACCGCAGCCAAGCTGCTCTTGAAGATTATCTCCTTCTGGGGCCGTGCCAAAGGCTTCAACCTGCAACCGCAGACCGGCAGCCAGATGCAGATCACCTACGAATAACTTAAGGGACTGTCCCGCCCGGGGACTGTCCCGGCTTTTCACGGGACTGTCCCCGGTAGAGCAGCCACAGCACTCCACCCTTAGGGGACTGTCCCCGGTTAGACACCGCCCCCGCTTGCGTTTTTTACATGCCCATCGGCAGAAACACCGCTTTCATCAAAACGCCATTGATCCCCCTGTCCCACTTGCCGACCACCGTGAAAGCCATCAGGTCCTGGATAGCGATCATCTTGCCGAAGATGCGCTCATAACTCAGGTTTTCCACTTCACCGGACTGACTGTTGGACAGCAGCAGGAGCGTTCCCGAAGCATCCCTGGCATTACTCAGCCGCCAGGCGAGCACCTCAATATTGCGCGCTGAATCGAACAGTTTCTGGCCATCAAGAGAGTCGAGGATGAACTGTTCACTCTGCCAGTTGTAGGCACTGCGTACCATGCCCATCAGTCCCGTCATCAAGGCGAAAACCCGGTCACCCTGGTAACCGGGGCTCAAGGCCAGCTCCATCGCATCCGTGCCCTGCTGATTGTTCAGCTCTTTGAACACCAGGCGGCCGGGAGTATCGAAAATCTGGTTCTGCCGTTGGCCCACCGACATGCCGCCAAGCTTGTCCAATTCGCGGGGATTACGCTTGTAGAGTTTGGTCAGCAACTCCTCCATGAGGTGATTCAGTTCATTCAGGCTCGTATCAGCCATCCTGTCGACATCGGTTTTGGCAAGAGAGTCCAGTGCCGAGGTATCAAAAGGATTGCGGCATCCGGTCAAGGGGGAGAGGACCGACAAGCAGGCCAACAGAAGCAACAGCCTGAACAACGACGCGGTGAGCAACTCAGGCAAGCGTCTAACGCAGCAGATGGACACGGAAATGTACCCTCAGGAACTCATGGAACTCATTGACTTCTTCAAAGGCCAACTTTAAACGGCCTTTTTCCATATGATTGAGTTTGGTCAGGGTGATGAAATTGCTCGGCTCATGGCCAGCCCGAATCGCATCGACCTGGCAGCGCAGGCGCAGGAAAACGAGAAAATTGTAACTTGCTTCCAGATCATCGGCCATCTTCCTTTTCAGCACGCCCTTGTCTACCAGGGCACCAATGCGCTCACGCGTCCCGCCTTCCATGATCCCTGCTTCCATGGCCAGGGCCTTCACACCTTCGGTAATGGCAAAGATTCCGGCTTTTTTGATATCCAGCTGCCCGCGGCGGGTCTCGCCTTGTTCCACCTTGATGCCGCCAAACAGGCTGAGCGGAGGCCTGAAGCGATTGACATTCGCCGCCGATCGCGTAAGGAACATTTGCTCCTCGCTGAAATGCTCAGAAAGCATTGTTTTCAGGCCCTTTTCCAGGTTCGGATCACCGTAGATTGTGCGCAGATCAAAGAGCATGCTGCCATTGAGAATATTTTCCGGCAGGGGGTTGGTCAACCAACGCTTCATGATGTCCTGCCAGCCGCTGAAGCTGCGCCGCCAGAACTCGTTTTTCGCCATGATGCCGCCGGGACAGGGAGGCACGCCAATCTCGATGAGGCTGTCAATCAGCTTGGTGGAAAAAGCCTCTATCCTGGCAATTTCTCCAGCAGAGAGATCATCAGAATAAATGATGGCGTTGTCCTGGTCGGTGGTCAGGGTCTGTTCCCGTCGTCCTTCACTGCCCAGAACGACAAAGGCAAATTTGTCGGTAAGATCGTTGAATTGTCTGGTACGCAACAGCTCGATCAAACGCAGCAGCAGCTGGTCGTTGAGCAACGCTATCATCCTGACCAGTTCACGGGGGGGGACGCCGGTATCAACCAGGTGGATCACCAGGCCCTGAATCTGGGCATGATACGACTTCAGCTCTTCCAGGGTCGCGGCCTGGTCAATATCCCGCACCAGTTTCTGCGGCGAATGGGTCTGAAGACGCATGATATCGGTGACAGTTATAATCCCCGACAGTCGATTCTCCTGGTCAACAACACAGATCCGATGAATGCCGTTCTTGGAAATGCGGTACAGCGCCTCAAAGATAAAATTGTTTTCGCCGACGGTGATCAGGGGTGCATTCATGATGTTTCTGGCAACAATCGTCGCAGGGTCGATCCCTTGTGCAACAACCTTGCTGCGTAAATCACGGTCGGTCAGAATGCCGATCGGATTGTCCCCCTCACAGACGATGACACTGGATATCTGCAAATCCCGCATGACCCGCGCAATGTTCAAGACGCTGTCTTCGGGATCACAGGTCGCAACATTGCGTCGGCAAAATTTCTTGATGGGCTGGAAGAGGATATTTTCTTCTGACATCTGACAATCTTTGCGGAGAATTTCAGGTTAGCTGGTTTTCGTCCGGAAACTGCAGTCGTGCCATCCGGAGTTTCTGGATGGACACTGCGCCATGAAACATTGCGTTTAATGTAGCTGTGTATCGACCATTGCGCAAGGGGAATCACGGATTACGCTTTGCGACGGTTGCTTTACAGGAGAATCATGCTTTACAGGAGCTGCGGCGAACGGATCGGTTCAGTCACGCAAAAAAAAAGCCGCCCTGCGAGGGGCGGCTCTCCAACAACGGCTTTGCACTATGCACATTTATCCATTTATGCAGACTGCTTGTAGTCTGCCATCTTATCGAATTGCAGGTACTGGTAGATCTGCTCTTTGTTCGGCGCAACCTTCTCTTTGTAGACCGCAAAGTACTCGGCCGGAGTCGGCAGTTTACCAAGATTCGAGGTAACCGCACCCAGTTCAGCGCTACCGAGATAAACTTTGGCGCCAGTGCCGATGCGATCGTCGAAGTTCCGGGTTGACGTGGAGAACATGTTCACACCGTCGGGCACGCGCGCCTGATTGCCCATACAGAGAGAGCAACCGGCGATCTCGATCCGGGCCCCCATGGCACTGAAGACCGAGAAAACCGCCTCTTCCTTGAGCTTGTCCTGATCCATGCGGGTCGGCGGACAGATCCAGGTACGCACGTTCGGGTTGAACTTCTGGCCGCGCCAGATCTCGGCGGCGGCCCGGAAGTGACCGATGTTGGTCATGCAGGAGCCGAGGAAAATGTCCTGGATCGGCGTTCCTGCAACGTCACTGAGCAGTTTGACGTCATCAGGATCGTTCGGGCAGGCCAGGATTGGTTCAGTGATCTCGGCAAGATCGATCTCAATGACTGCGGCATACTCGGCATTGGCGTCGGCTTCAAGCAGCCTGGGATCCTTGAGCCACTCCTGAACGGCCTCGATACGCTTGCGCAGTGTCTCTGGATGCTGGTAGCCCTCCTCAATCATCTTTTCCATCAGGGCGATGTTTGAGCGCAGGTAGGTACAGACCGATGCCTCGGAAAGCTTGATGCAGCCAGCCGCGGCGGAACGCTCGGCAGCAGCGTCGGTCAACTCGAAGGCCTGCTCGACCGAGAGGTCCGGCAAACCTTCCATCTCCAGGATGCGGCCGTTGAAAATGTTGACTTTGTTCTTTTTCGGTACGGTCAAATGACCCTGCTTGATTGCCCAGTAGGGAATCGCATTGACCGCATCGCGCAGGGTGATGCCTTCGTTGAACTCGCCCTTGAAGCGCACCAGCACCGACTCCGGCATGTCGAGCGGCATGAAACCGAGAGCACCGGCAAAGGCGACCAGGCCGGAGCCGGCCGGGAAGCTGATGCCGATCGGGAAACGGGTATGCGAATCGCCCCCGGTGCCGACGGTGTCAGGCACCAGCAGACGGTTCAGCCAGCTGTGGATGACGCCATCGCCGGGACGCAGGGCAACCCCTTCGCGGTCGGCAATGAACTGCGGCAGGCTGGCGTGCATCTTGACGTCGGCCGGCTTCGGATAAGCAGCCGTATGACAGAAGGATTGCATGAACATCGGCGACAGGAACTTGAGACAGGCCAGTTCCTTGAGTTCATCAGCGGTCATCGGCCCGGTTGTGTCCTGGGAGCCGACCGTGGTCATGATCGGCTCGCAGGCGGTGCCAGCCAGAATGCCTGCGACACCGCATGCTCTGCCAACCATCTTCTGCGCCTGGGTATAACCCTGGCCCGGTTTCGGGGTCGGGTTTTCCGGCTTGGCAAAGAGGTCGGCTTCCACGACGCCGAGAGATTTACATGCCGTGGCGGTCACGGCACGACCGATGATCAGCGGAATACGACCACCGGCGCGGTATTCGTCGGGCACCGTGTTCGGCTTGATGTCGAAGGTTGAAACGACTTTGCCCGCTTCGTTGGTGACTTCACCTTTAGCGGTGTTGATGGTGATCACGTCACCCATGTTCAGATTGGCAACGTCCATGCGCAGCGGCAGGGCACCGGAGTCCTGGGCGGTGTTGAAGAAGATTGGCGCGATGACGCCGCCGATGATCACACCGCCGCGGCGTTTGTTCGGCACACAGGGGATGTCGTCGCCGATGTACCAGAGTACGCTGTTGCAGGCCGACTTGCGCGAGGAACCGGTACCGACTACGTCGCCGACAAAAGCGACCTGGTGTCCGGCCTCGCGCCACTTGACGATTTCCTGGATGCCGCCGGGGAAACGGGTCTTGCCCATGGCCAGGGCATGCAGCGGGATGTCGGGGCGGCTCCACGCATCGCCGGCCGGGGAGAAGTCGTCAGTATTGATTTCACCTTCGACCTTGAATACCTTGACAGTGATGGTCTCCGGCATTGCCGGCTTGCTGGTGAACCACTCGGCGTTGGCCCATGATTCAGCGACCTTTTTGGCGGCGGCATTGCTCTCGGCCAGTTTGATGACCTGGGCGGCAGCATCGTAGACATAAGTCATACCGGACAGGGCTAAAGCGGCTTCATCAGCCAGTTCGGCAACATTCAGGGCAGTGATCAGCGGCTGGACATTGTATCCGCCGATCATGGTGCCGAGGATCTGCACCGCTCTCTTCTTGTCAAGCAGCGGAGAGCTTTTGGCTCCGGTCAGGATTTCGGCCAAAAAGCCTGCTTTGACTTCAGCGGCCGGGTCGACGCCGGGCGATATGCGCTCGGTGAAAAGGTTCATCAGAAATTCTGCTTTGCCTGCCGGAGGGCTTTGCAGCAATTCACAAAGGCTCCTGGTCTGTTCAGGAGTAAGCGGCAGGGCCGGAATTCCCTGAGCATTACGCTCTTTTTCGTGCATCAAATAAGCTTCAATCATTTCTTTCCTCCATCCATGAGTTTTTGCAAGTGCATCTGTAGTTGTTGGTGAACGCAAAGATTTCGCCACCGATAATAGGCCGTTTGTTTTCACGAAATATGGGGTAAATGACGAACGGAAACTTGCATACTGTATACGATTTAACCGGCTCCGTCAACGCACAAACCCGCTCATTCCAACAGCATTTTTCAGTAATTTGACAACAGGATTTTCACCTTTCATGGCAGCCGCAAGCAGCACTGGAGAGGCTGGCCCTGCGAGTGTGACATATTCCGGCACAGACCGGTGTTTTTATCAGGCAAACAGCAAGGAGGCTGAAATGTTTGAGATCATTATGTTGTCTGCTTTTTTGTATGCTGCGACCTGCCAGTTCTTTCCTGAGAGACCGATCACAACCAGGGCATGAGTGCTGGTTTGTGCAACTGCCGGTCGGTCTTTGCATGTGCGACAAGCTATGCTATTGTTGACTTCATGTTATCTGATCTGTTGACTTTATTATGGAGGGGCCGTTCATCATGCGACGCAATCAAACCATAAAAACCAGCATTCTCTTCAGTCCTGATCAACCAGGCCAGTCCGGTGTACCTGCCCCCGATACGCGCACAACGTCTCTGACAGCTGTTGCCGTCAAGCACTAGCCTTGACACCCTTTGTGCTCCTGGCCGCGTATGCGACAGGCATAAGCATGGTGCGATTTGTTGCGCCGTGGGACATGACCGGGTATGCCATGACGGCAGGATTCCTCCTGTTGCTATGGGCAGTACTCCACCGTTCAGCCTGGTCCTGGTTGCCGTTCCTCGGCCTCCTGCTGACCACCGGTTTCCTGCATGCATCTCTCGCGCTTGAACCGCCTGCCACTGCAAACCATATCAGTCGATTCACCGGGACCTCACCGCTGATCTTCGAGGGCACAATCCTCACTGCTGAGAAGAGGGCCGCTGGAGGCTATCGCCTGCATGCAGAGGTGCACCAGGTCATTCGCAAGCAATCTATGGCCCTTGTTGCAGGAGAGGTTCTGCTCTACATCAAGGAGGGAGAGCTGGCGGTTCATCCCGGACAGGTTGTCCGATGGCGCTCAGCTCTGCGCAGGCCGTCCCGCTTCGGCAACCCGGGAGAGTTCGACTACCCGCTTTATCTTGCTGCACGGGGAATCTATGCCACAGCGTTCATCAAGCATGCCGAAGACCTGGTGGTGCTGGTCAATCACCCGCAACAGCAAAGCATGCCGGTTGAAAACCTGCGGCACACTCTTGCCGCACATATCGATCAAACCGTCCCCGAGGCTGCCGTGGGACTTGTCCAGTCGCTTCTACTCGGCATGCGCGGCGGGGTCAGCGATGAACAGCGGCAATTCCTCTCCGCAAGCGGCGTTGCCCACCTCTTTGCAATTTCCGGCCTGCATTTCGGCCTGCTGGCAATGCTGCTTTACCAGATCAGCAAGTGGCTCTACACTCGCAGCCGGCGTTTGACCCTCTGGTGCCCGCCACAGCGTATTGTGCCGGTACTGCTGATCGTCCCGCTTGCGGCATACCTCTTGTTGACCGGCAACGCCTGGGCCACGCGGCGGGCCTTCCTGATGGCATCCCTGTTAGCCCTGCTGTTTGCCCGGGGTCGTCGCACTCCGCCCTTCGCGCTTCTGGCTACAGTAGCCTTATGCCTGCTGCTCTTTCACCCCCTGGCCCTTTTTCAGCCCGGGTTTCAACTCTCTTTTGCCGGAGTAGCGGGAATCCTGGCCTGGCTGCCTTGCTGGTATCGACCGTTTACCGGGCTGCCGAGACCGATCCGCTGGCCACTGACCCTGATGCTGACCACCACAGCCGCCACCCTGGCAACAGCACCGGCAACACTTTGGCATTTCCACCAGTTTGCTCCTGCCGGACTGCTGACCAACCTGGTGGCCATCCCGTTGATTGCCTGGGGTGCTGTCCCGGTAGGCCTGGTGAGCATGGCGGCCATGCCCTTTTCATCCCTGCTCGCCAATTGGGGCTTGCTGCTTTCTGCCAAGCTGGTGACATGTGCGATCAGCCTGGTCGCAATCATCTGCACGTGGCCGGGACTCGCAGCAGTCCCGCTCTATCTGACCGTTGCCACGTTAATCCTGCTGATCGGGACCTTGCTGATCTTGTTGCCCTTCGGTAATAAGCAGCGCCACTGGTTTTGCCGGCTTGCTCTTCTTGCGGCAACCCTGACCGCTGCATGGCTGACCCATCCACAGGTCGCTGATTTTCAGGTGACAGCCTTAAGTGTCGGACAAGGCGACGCAACCCTGGTCTCTCTGGCTGATGATGTACACTATCTGATTGATGGCGGCGGCCTGTCCGGCTCCAGCATAGATCCGGGAGAACAGCTCATTGCCCCTGCACTGGGCCGCATGGGTATAAATCGTCTGCAGGGCGTCATCCTCACGCACAATCATCCTGACCACAGCTCGGGCCTCAGCTATATTCTGCGGCGCTTCCCGGTCAAGCACTTTTACCTTGCCGGTCAGGTTGACAAGCTCGCACCTGAACTGCAGGAGATCTTGCAGCAGCGCAATATATCGGTTCATAAGCTTGCTGAGGGCTGGACTCATAATCACAAAAGCGCAAGTCAAACGCTCAGCCTATTTGTCCCGTCACAGAAGGCACGTGATATAAATGAACGTTCCATTGCCGTATTTGCCGGGCAAGAGACTGACGGCGTCCTGTTGACTGCTGATCTCGGCAAGAACGGTCTGCAGCAGCTCTTCGCAGCAGAGATTCCCGGTCGCGTCTCGTTGTTAAAATTGCCGCACCACGGCAGCCGCCATGCCGGAGCTGAGCCATATCTTGATCGGACAAGGCCATCAGCAGCCTTCGTTTCTTCGGGTCACGGCAATCCGTACGGCTTCCCGCATCAACAGGTCATCGAGGCATGCAGCTCAAGACAGATACCGCTTTTCAGAACCGACCTTGATGGCATGTTGACTTTCCACATCGACAGGGGCCGGTGGCTGGCGCAAACAGGCAGGGCTTTGTAATTGACTCATTTCACGTAGTTTGTTAGCTTGAATGCCTCATGAACCAGGGGAAGACCATGTCAAAGCCAAAGATTCTGATTGTTGATGATGAGGTTTTCTTTCGCCGCCTCTTTACCGAGATTCTCTCGGATGACGACCTGTATGAGATTGAAAGTGTCGGTTCTGGTCAGGCAGCCCTTGACTGCCTGAAGGACAAACATATCGATGTCATCCTGGCCGACATGGTCATGCCTGGTATCAGCGGTCTGGAATTGATCAGCCGCACCCGCTCTCTGGATCCGGCCCCGGATATCATCCTCGCCACTGGCAGTGCCACGATAGAATCAGCAATACAGGCGTTGAAAAGCGGGGCACGTGATTACCTGCTCAAGCCGTGCAATCCTGAACAACTCCGCCATACCATCAAAAGCTGCTGTGAACAGCGCCACCTGATCGCTGAAAACAGCTTGCTACACAGCCAGATTCGCCTCTATCAGAAAGGGCAGCATCTTTCCGGTCTGCTGAATGTCGACTCACTGTTACAGGAATCTTTAAGCACCCTCCTGAATGAACTCGGCCATGGCCGCGGTCTGGCATATCTGTCGACCCAGAGCAGCATTGCCCATATCGAAACAAACGGCTTTGACGATCCAGCAGCCAGGAAACTCGCCGAGTCGCTGCTCGAACGCACCATGAAAATGGAACATGCCGAGTTCTTGATGGCTGCTGACTGCCCGGAGATCGGCGAAGGCAATGAAGGACTTTCTGCTTTCTGGATCTTCCCGATGAACACGGACAATCAGGAGCATGGCGCCCTGGTACTCTGCAACGCGAAAGGTGCGAAACTCCCGGACTCTATTCCAGTAGCAAACCTGGCTTTTCTTGCCGAACAGGCCGCTATTGGCTTCCGCAACAGCTGCAAGTATCAGGGAGCCCGCAAGCTGATTTACACAGACGACCTGACCGGACTCTACAACCATCGTTTTTTGAGCATCGCTCTTGAACAGGAGATCCGCCGTTCAGAGCGTTACGGCCTGCAGTTCTCCCTGGCTTTCATCGACCTCGACTTTTTCAAAAATATCAACGATGAGCTTGGCCACCTGATCGGCAGCGGGGTGCTTCGCCAGGTTGGAAACCTGTTGCATGAATGTGTGCGTGACGCCGATATGCTGTTTCGCTATGGTGGCGACGAATTCACCGCTCTTCTGGTAGAAACCGACACCCGCGGAGCCGACATCGTTGCCGAACGCATTCGCTCCGGCGTCGAGAACTTCGACTTCTCAATTGGCCAGGGCAAAACCCGGCGCCTTACGGCGACCGTAGGCCATGCCACCTACCCGATTCACGCGACAACCAGGGAAGAGATAATTGATCTGGCTGACCAGGCGATGTACCTGGGGAAGAACATCCGCAACATTGCCAGGAGTGCTTCGGAGATAGCAAAAACATGATTCGACGCGCCCGGCCTGCCCGGCTGGGTGGACCTTTTTCACTGTCCTGCCGGTCGCTTTTCAGGTCCCGGCGCTCACCGGGTTACTACGATCATTGAGGCAACGCGTTTGTTAAGAGCCGGACTGTTCACACCTATCAATGGAGTCCTCCCATAGTGAGTATTACAGGCATTAAAGGCATGAACGACATTCTGCCCGGTGACGTTGAAACCTGGCAGCATCTTGAAGAGCAGGCCCGTCGTGTTTTCGGTGCTTTCGGTTACCGGGAAATTCGCGTGCCGGTCGCCGAGAAAACCGAGCTGTTCTGCCGCTCGATCGGTGAGACCACCGATATTGTTGAAAAGGAGATGTACACCTTCAGCGATAAGGGCGGCACATCGATGACCTTGCGCCCGGAAGGAACGGCGCCGGTCATGCGCGCCTTCATCCAGCATAAAATGTACGCCCAGGACCCCGTCTCGAAACTTTACTATATCGGTCCCATGTTCCGCCACGAACGCCCGCAAAAGGGCCGTTATCGTCAGTTCCACCAGATCGGTGCAGAAGTGATCGGCGTTGACGATCCTAAAATCGACGCCCAGGTCCTGGCCATGCTCAGCCATTATTTTACGACAACAAACATTCCCGATGTAGCATTGCAGATCAATTCACTGGGCTGCCCTGAATGTCGGCCAACCTACCGCGAATCATTGATCACATTCCTCGATCAGCGCCTTGCAGAGCTCTGTGCCGATTGCCAGCGCCGGTATACCAGCAACCCCCTGCGCGTCCTCGACTGCAAGGTCCCGGGTTGCAAGGAAGCCACCTTTGCAGCGCCTGCCATGCTCGACAACCTCTGCATGAGCTGCGATATGCATTTCAACCAGGTCAAAGAGCATCTTGATGCCTTGTCGGTTGACTACACGGTCAATCCACGCATGGTGAGAGGGCTTGACTACTATACCAAAACCACTTTTGAGATGGTCACCAACAGTCTCGGTGCCCAGAATGCCGTGGCCGCCGGAGGCCGCTACGATGGCTTGATCAGCGACCTGGGTGGTCCTGAGCTTCCGGGTATCGGCTTTGCCATCGGCCTGGAACGCCTGGCCCTGATGCTTGGCGAACAGAGCATCGACCCGCCGCGCCCGGAACTTTTCATCGCCACGCTTGGAGAAGCAGCAACCAAAGCCGGGTTTGTCATACTGACACGCCTGCAGCGCCAGGGCATTCTGGCCGAAATGGAGTACACCGGCAAGAGCCTGAAAGCCCAGCTGCGCCGAGCCGACAAGTTGAAAACACGCCGGGTTCTGATTCTTGGTGAAGACGAGCTGGCACGTGGCGTTGCTCAGCTGCGTCTTATGGACAATAGCCTCCAGGAGGAAGTCAACCTGGAAGGGCTGGAAATCCGCCTGCTCCATGAAATTCATGGTGCTTGACGCTCCATACAGGCACCGATATAATGTCCGCTTGCCTAAACAGTGAAGCCATAGCAACAGGCGCACAGGACAATTCAACAATTATTAAGGAGCACCCCCTTGAGCGACATACTCGGAGACTGGAAAAGAACACACTTCTGCGGTGAGCTGCGTAAAGAAGATATCGGCAAGCAAGTCTGCATCATGGGCTGGGTCCACCGTAGACGTGACCATGGCGGGCTGATCTTTATCGACCTGCGCGACCGGACCGGCATAAGTCAACTGGCCCTGGACCCGGACCGCGACCCGGACGCTCACACCAAGGCTGAAACGATTCGCAGCGAATTTGTAATCGCTGCCATAGGCACGGTTTCGCCGAGACCGCAAGGAACGGTCAATGCGAAAATGCCGACCGGGGAAGTCGAGGTTGAAATCAGCGAACTGCGCATTCTCAATGTGGCCAAGACGCCGCCCTTCATGCTTGATGAATTTACCGAAGTCGCCGAGAACCTGCGCCTCAAGTACCGCTACCTTGACCTGCGCCGCGAGGGGATTCAAAAGAACCTGATCCTGCGCCATCAGGTGGCTCAGACAGTCCGCAACCACCTTACCGGCAAAGGATTTCTGGAAATAGAGACACCGATGCTGACCAAAAGCACCCCTGAGGGTGCCCGCGATTACCTGGTCCCCAGCCGGGTCAACCTCGGCAACTTCTATGCGCTGCCGCAATCGCCACAACTCTTCAAGCAGCTGCTCATGGTGTCCGGTTTCGACCGTTATTTCCAGATTGTCAGGTGCTTCCGCGACGAGGACCTGCGTGCTGACCGCCAGCCGGAATTTACCCAGATCGACTGCGAGCTCTCTTTTGTCGATCGTGATGATGTCATGTCGATCATGCAGGAGATGATCGCGGCAGTTTTCAAATCAGCCATTAATGTTGATGTCAGCCTGCCGATTCCACGCATGACCTATGCTGAAGCCATAGATCGCTACGGTGTCGACAATCCCGATCTGCGCTTCGGCATGGAGCTGGTCAACCTGACCGAGCTTGTCAAAGGCTGCGGCTTCAAGGTGTTCGCCTCGGTTGCCGACGAGGGCGGCCTGGTTAAGGCGATCAATGCCAAGGGCTGCGCGACCTTCTCCCGCAAGGAACTCGATGGCTTGACTGATTTTGTTGCCATTTACGGCGCCAGGGGGATGGCATGGGTCAAGATTCTGGAAGACGGCAGCTGGCAATCACC
>JBPPMB010000205.1:0-3523 GCA_051305855.1 Desulfuromonadales bacterium | reverse complement strand
GTGGCGCTGGGTTATTCGATTCGTCATGAATTGCAGCTGGTTTTGCTGGATCTTCTGAACAACACCGGGCCGGATCATTACGCTGGCCATCATCCGCCGGAAAGATC
The DNA here is from genome assembly GCA_051305855.1 of Desulfuromonadales bacterium. GTDB lineage: Bacteria > Desulfobacterota > Desulfuromonadia > Desulfuromonadales > BM103 > M0040. Next base: position 3,416 of record JBPPMB010000205.1, on the reverse strand, counting down.
TTACGAAAAGCGCATTCACAATCTCGATCTGTTGGCTTTTTCGGTGGTTTCCCAGAGATTTGAAACACGCGTTTACTACAAGTTTTCTCTCCAAAACGCATGGTTTTACCTGGTGTCGCTGCATGTCTGCACCAGTACGGGGGAGAAGGGGAGAACGACATGATGAGTCAATCCATGAAAGAGATGTGCCCCAGCTGTCAGGGGCGAGTGGCACAGGTCGACGTTGAAAAACAGGCCCAGTTTAAAGGGGTGGATGTTACTTACACCGCCAGGCTGCACCAGTGTAGTGACTGTGGTTTGGAGCTGGCTGACATTGATGAAGCCGCGACCATGCAGGAAAGGCTGGCCGATGCCTATCGTCTAGCTGTAGGCCTGCTCAGCAGTGCAGAGATTCGTCAGCTGCGCCAGGAGCAGGGCTTATCGCAACAAGCGCTGGCTGAGGCTCTGGAGGTCGGTATTGCCAGCATTAAACGCTGGGAAACCGGGGTGATTCAAAGCAAGTCGATGGATAACCTGCTGCGCACTCTGCTACAAGTCCATCCGTGCAACGAACACACGGGCAACCGCGATTTTTCCATCCCGCGCATCCGCCTGGTTCTTGATGCCTTTGAATCGCAATTAGGGCGTCCGTTATTGAAAAAAGACGACCGCATGCTTTACGCGGCGAAATACCTCTGGTACGCCGATATGGCCGCCTGCCGTGACCTGGGGCAAAGTATCACCGGTGCTACCTACGCGGCCTTGCCGATGGGGCCTCAGCTCAACAATTATCGGGATCTGGTGGATGAAATCGTCAAAGCCGATCTGTCCATTGTTCCCCCGCTCAGCCAGGCCGAACTGGCTATTATTGCCGCCGTCGCCCAGGTCTTTCCAACCAACAAGCGGGTTTACGATGCTTCCCACCGCGAAACACTCTGGCAGCACTGCCCCACCGGGGCGCTGATTCCCTATTCCCGCGCCGCCGAATTGGCCGAAATGCCCCATAGTTTTGCTCAGTAAAAACCAAGAGAGAACAGAGAATATCCAATGATTAAACGATTCGTCAGTTTTTTTATAAAAAGTGGCCAGCAAGTGAAAGGTCGCAAGAAAAATTGATTCACTTCGGAACAGGGTTGCTCTCCGCTACAGGATTATTGGCTATTCTACTGAACGTTGACGACGAGGGCTCATCTGCTATTGATTGTTGGATCATCGCCGGGCCCAACGGCGCCGGTAAAACAACCCTCGCAATGGAATATTTTTCTGCATGAAGACTGTTATTTGGCACTACAGAAGGAGACTGCTGTATGAACGCGACCTTGAAAAAAACACCTTCAAAAAAGGGCAGGTTCTGCTTGATACTCTCCATAAGGCTGTAACAGACGCTTTGGAAAAGAAAAGGCGCCTTGGACAGTATGCTGTTGTCTGGAGAGACGGCAAACCGGTTGCTATCGGTGAGGACGCGCAAAGTAGTACGGATTCTATGATCTGATTTTCTCGTCTTAATCTGGATAAGGATAAGTGGGCTACTGACTCGGATTTAACGAGTTTGTGACCATTATAAAACTGCGGCCGGAGAACAGGGTGGGATCAAAGAAACCGAACCAACAACCAAACTATGAATTGCAGCAACTGCTTGATGAGAATACCCGTCTCAAAGCGCTGCTGACCAGCCACGGTATTACCTGGGAAGAACCGCCCGTAGCTGAATCAATAAATTCCATCTCAGAATCGCCGTCAAAACACGCCCAATTCACAACCGCCGACAAGATCGCGCTTTTCAGTCGCCTGTTCCGAGGGCGCAGCGATGTCTATCCGTAACGCTGGGAATCGACAAAAGGCACATCCGGATATTCTCCGGCATGTGGAAACGAGTGGAAGACCGGTGTTTGCCATAAGCCGAAAGTGAAATGTGGCGACTGCGCCCGGCGACTGCTGCTGCCAGTGACTGACCAGGTGATTTATGAGCATCTGGCGGGGAAACATACCGTCGGTGTTTATCCGCTCTTGGGTGATGATCGTTGCTATTTTCTGGCCGTCGATTTTGATGAGGCCGACTGGCGTGAGGATGCCTTGGCGTTCATGCAATCCTGCCGTGAAGTTCAGATGCCGGCCGCGCTGGAAATCTCCCGCTCGGGCAATGGCGCACATATCTGGATCTTCTTTGCTGACCCGGTTCTCGCTTGTGAGGCCCGACAACTGGGTGCGGCTTTGATCAGCCGTACTTGTGACCGCACCCGTCAGTTGTCTCTGTCGAGCTACGACCGCTTTTTCCCTAATCAGGATAGTTTGCCCAAAGGGGGCTTTGGCAACCTGATCGCGCTCCCTTTGCAGAAACAGCCCCGAGAACAGGGGTGGAGTGTGTTCGTCGACGACAATTTCGAACCCTATCCCGATCAATGGGCCTTTCTTGCTGATCTCCAGCTGTTATCCCGAGCGGACTTGGAAACTGCCATTCTTCGGACAAGCGGAGGTCGACATCCTATCGATGTTGCCTTTGCCGTGGAAGGAGCTGATAGGACGCCCTGGCAGCGCTCGGTCCCTCAGCCTATGAAAATTTCTGGACCGTTGCCAGAAACATTGCAGCTGGTCGTGGCCAATCAAATTTTTGTCGCGAAAGCCGATCTTCCCCAACCGTTGGCCAATCGCCTGATTCGATTAGCGGCATTTCAAAACCCCGAGTTTTACAAGGCTCAGGCTATGCGCCTGCCGGTCTGGAACAAGCCGCGCATTATCGGTTGTGCCGAAAATTTTCCTCTTCATATTGGCCTGCCTCGCGGTTGCCTCGATGCAGTACAGGAACTGCTGAACGAAAATGGTATTCGTCCTGATTTTCAGTATGAGCGACTGTCGGGGCGTAAGTTCGCCGTCAAGTTCACCGGCACCCTGCGCAAAGATCAAAAATTGGCGGTGCGGGAAATGCTTAAATATGAGGTCGGGGTTCTGAGCGCGCCCACCGCTTTCGGCAAGACCGTGACCGCAGCAGCGATGATTGCCCGGCGCAAGGTGAGCACATTGGTTTTGGTTCACCGTACCGAACTGTTGCGTCAGTGGCAGGCTCGCTTGAACAGTTTCCTGGAAATCCCGAAAGGGAGCCTGGGTGTCATCGGCGGAGGCAAAAAGAAACCGTCCGGAAAGATCGATATCGCCGTCATGCAGTCGTTGTCACGGAGGGAAGACTTGGCAGAACTGCTCGATGGCTATGGTCAGATCATCGTCGATGAGTGTCATCATCTTTCCGCCTTTTCCTTCGAGGCGATCCTCAAGCTGGCCAAAGCCCGTTACGTCCTCGGCCTGACCGCCACACCGTTTCGACGCGATGGTCATCAGCCAATCATCTTTATGCAGTGCGGGCCGGTCCGGCACAGCGCCGCCAAAGCTGAAACCGCCCCTGCGCAACTGGAGGTCTGGCCCAAAGACCTCCCCGCTCCTGATAT
>JBPPMB010000221.1:0-3252 GCA_051305855.1 Desulfuromonadales bacterium | reverse complement strand
GTATAAGAGACAGAGGCTACGCTGTCGGTTGCGCCATGGAAGGAATCGAGCTTGAGGAACTCCGCATTGAAACCGAAGGAGATATCGATCTGCGCGGCTTTCTCGGTCTCGATCCCAATGTCAAACCCGGTTATGATGAAATACGTTACACCGTGCACATTAAGGGCAAAGGCACGGAGGAGCAGTTTCGTAAAGTTCACGAAACAGTCACCGCCACCTCTCCCAATCGCTTCAATGTGGCTAACTCCATTAGGCTGAAATCCAAGCTGGTCATGGAGTAGAGACTAAAACTCCGGTTCCTTCCCAGCATGAGGAACCGGAGGGCCATCAATTTGTCAGACCTGTAGGGGCAATTGCATCTTTTATCGGTTATTATCCTAAAAGATTCAGGAAGAATGTAAAATCACTTTATGTTGTCAAAGTTTAAACTTGCCAACAGACATCTCTCATCCGCAGAAGGTTCGATAGATATATGTCCCTAGCTCTGCCCTTTACCCATAAAACAGAGCTGGACAAGACAGTTCATGCCGTGTATGATTTCCGGCATGAACCCACAAAATCAAATCAAACGGACCCTTTCGAAGTATGATAATATAGAATACGTTCGCAGCCTGCTTGAGCGCAACGAAATTCTTAACAGAAGCCAACTGGCGGAAGCTGTATGTGAACGACTTGACTTCCATGACGCCCGTGGTGAAAAGCAGCTGAGCGGCTGCTTGAAGGCGTTGCGCACGTTGGAAGCAGCCGGTCATTTTGTTTTGCCCAAGGCCCGTACAACGGCCTCCGGACCCGGCTCTCCGCAGCGTTTATCAGAGGCGGTTGCTTTACCTCTGGATGTTCCCGCTCGTGTCGATGATGTCAGCGGACTTGAGTTGATACTGGCGACCAGCCCCGATCACATGCGGATCTGGAACGAACTGATGATCGGCGAACATCCTCAGGGTGCGGGTCCTTTGGTGGGTCGGCAGTTGCGTTACCTGATCGACTCACGGCATGGCTGGCTCGGCGGTTTGGGATTTGGCTCGGCGGCCTTGCAACTGGCCGACCGCGACAAGTGGATCGGTTGGGATGCCGAACAGCGGCAAGCGCATTTGCATTCGGTGGTGGCCATGAGCCGTTTTCTGATTCGCCCCAGCGTGCAATGTGGCAATCTGGCATCGAAGGTTCTGGGGATGAGCCTGGCAGCCCTGCCCGCCGATTTTGAACGGCATTACGGCTACCGACCTTACCTGGTAGAGAGTTTTGTGGACACCCGGCACTATTCCGGGACGTGCTATAAGGCTGCAAACTGGATTGAGGTGGGCGTCACCAAGGGCCGCGGAAGACAGGATCGTTTTAAACAGGCGGCCCTGAGCATAAAGGCGATTTATGTTTACCCGATAGAAAAAGAGTTCAGAAAGCGAATAGGATTATCCCCCGATGCCGGTCTCGGCGCCTTAACTCCGGTCCAGGGTTTGAAGAATGAGCATTGGGCGGAAAACGAGTTCGGCGGTGCCCCCCTTGGGGATGTCCGGCTGAGCAAGAGGCTCGTGAGCGTGGCAGAAGAAAAAGCACAAGTGCCGAGTCGCACCTTTAGCGGAGTGGCAAAGGGCGATTGGCCGAAAGTAAAAGCATATTATCGCATGATCGACCAACCGGAAGACTCGGCGGTGAGCATGGCCAATATCCTGGCGCCCCACCGCGAGCGAACCGTGAGACGGATGCTGGGACAGAGAACCGTGCTGTGCATTCAGGACGGCAGTGATTTGAATTACACCAACCTGGGACAGTGCAGCGGTCTGGGGGAGCTTGGCAGCAACCAGACTGGGGCCAAAAGTCGGGGGCTGTATCTGCACTCCACGTTGGCGGTGGCTCCCAACGGGCTGCCTTTGGGGGTCGTGCATGCCCAATGCATCGCCCCCGAAAGCAAGTCTGAGGAGGATAAACGGCCGGTTCATGCTATCCCGATCGAAGAGAAAAAAACCTTTGTCTGGCTGGAACATCACCGCGACCTGGTAGCACTGTCCGCCAAGTTGCCTCAAACACGGCTGGTTCACCTTTGCGACCGGGAAGCGGATTTTTTTGAGCTGTTCGACGAGCAACGCCGAAACCGTTGCGTCGAGCTGCTGGTGCGCGCTAAACATAACCGGAACACTCCGGAAGAACCTTTCAAAATGTTCGAGACAGTCCGTCAGGCGCCCGTTTCGAGCCGGGTTCAAATTAACATCCCACGGCAAAGCGCCAGGCCGAAGAAAAGCAAGCAAAAGGCCCGACCAGCCAGGCCAGGACGTCTGGCGGATATGGCAATACGTTTTCTTCCTATCCAGCTTCGTCCGGCGCACTACCATAGCGACAAGGAGCCCGTTGACCTTTGGCTGGTTCATGCCCTGGAAGAAAATCCACCGGCCGCTACCAAAGCCGTAGAGTGGTTCTTGCTGACAACCATGGAAATTGCCTCGGCTTCGGAAGCCGAACAGTGCTTGCGCTGGTACGTTCTGCGGTGGCGTATCGAAGACTGGCACCGCGTTCTGAAGTCCGGGTGTCGTATCGAGGATCTGGCCCACGCAACCGCTGAACGTCTGCGTCGGACGATTGCCATCAGCTTGGTCATTGCCTGGCGGATCATGCTGATGACCTTGCTGGGTAGAGAAACTCCGGAACTGCCGGCTGAAGTTCTGTTCTCGGATATAGAATTAAGAACCCTGGGAGCCTACGCTAAAAAAAAACACCTGAAACCGCCCATGCTGTTAGGTGATGCGGTGCTGGTTGTGGCCAGGATCGGAGGATATCTCGGACGCAAAAACGATCCGCCTCCAGGTCATCAAATTCTTTGGCAGGGGTACGCAGCGCTTCAATTCATGTGTATGGGCCTTGCTCTGCTGGAGGATGGGTGAGAGTTTTTGGCATACTTATGGGTAAAGGGCAGGGCTAGCCTTCAACATTTTCCCTCTATTCCAATTGCTGCGATGCGGTTAAGTGGTTGGGAATCGATTATTTGTCTACCGGCTTTTATCACCTAGTCGAGCAGGCAAGCATGAAAGCGTCATTTAAAAGACATTAGAAAACCTGAAGATCTTCTTATGAATGTATCAAAAGCAAAACTGAGATTGAGTAATTTAAAGCAAATCAACTTGCTTCTGCTGTGAGTAATGTGGGTTGGATTTAGTGTGTTCGAAGATAATGGGTATAGATATGACCTTCGAGTACTTTTGCTGAGTTTTCTTATATCGATTATTTCTCTTGTCAATATGTTGAGACTTGACGGGATGCCAT
>JBPPMB010000168.1:0-6091 GCA_051305855.1 Desulfuromonadales bacterium | reverse complement strand
GAGCGGCCGCATCGTGATCGGCATGAGCGCACTGAACAGCTTTAGCCGTAGCGTCGACGTTGAAGCCGTTGGCGAACGGATTATGCCCCTGTGCTCGTAAATCTGCCAGCTTGGCACGGCGCTGATCGACGCTTTCGTTTCTCTTTTCTTCAGACATCAACGTGTTCCTTATCATTTTAGAAATGGCGAAACTATTTGCCACCTTTACAGGAGCGGCTTTAGCAGCAGGCAATCGTGCCTGAAGGCGACTCCTACAGCGTCATTCCGGCATGGTTTGAGCCGGACAGATTTTGCAGCGTTAAAAGCCTGGATCCCCGACAAAACCACTCGGGGATGACGACCCTTGGTTGACAGGTGAATAGTTACAAAATGGCCAAATATTGTGGCCAGCCCCCGGCCTCCAGCTTATTTCAACAGATAAGCCTCGATAAAGCCGTCGAGGTCGCCATCCAGTACGGCATCGGCGTTGCCGACTTCATGGCCGGTGCGATGATCCTTGACCATGCGGTACGGATGCAGGACATAGGAACGGATCTGACTCCCCCAGGCGATCCCCTTCTTTTCACCGCCCAGCGCTTCTGCTTCGCTCTCCTTCTTTTCCAACTCCAGTTCGTAGATCCGCGCTTTCAGTTGTTTCATGGCTGTCGCACGATTCTTGTGCTGGGACCGTTCGTTCTGACAGTTGACGATAACGCCGGTCGGAAGATGAGTGATGCGGATCGCTGAATCGGTTTTGTTGATATGCTGGCCGCCGGCGCCGCTGGCCCGGTAAGTATCGACCTTGAGGTCCTTATCCAGGATTTCGACGTCGACGTCGTCGGCAAGCTCGGGGAAAACAAACACCGAGCAGAACGAGGTATGGCGGCGGGCATTGGAATCGAAGGGTGAGATTCGCACCAGGCGATGAATCCCCTTCTCGGCTTTGAGATAACCATAGGCATAGTCGCCGGACACGGTAAAGGTCACGCCCTTGGTGCCGGCTTCGTCACCCGGCTGGTAATCGGTTATTTCAGCCTTGAAGCCTTTGCCTTCACACCAGCGCAAATACATGCGCAGGAGTATCTCGGCCCAGTCCTGGGCTTCTGTGCCTCCGGCACCGGCATTGATGCTGACAATGGCGCTGCTGGCGTCGTGTTCTCCGGAAAGCATGCGGGCAAACTCCATCTGGCTGATCTTTCTTTCCAGATCAGGCAGAATCCCGCGGATTTCCGCCAGGGTCTCCTCGTCCTCCACCTCCTCGCCAAGTTCGATAAGAACCTGCACATCCTCCAGGCCGCGATCGACCGTATCCCAGTCGGTCACCAGCTTCTGCAGCAAAGTCCTTTCCTTCAGGACGTCCTGGGCGTGCTCGTTGTTATTCCAGAATTCCGGCCTGGCAACGTCCGCTTCCAGTTCTGCAACCCGCTCACGCTTGCTGTCGATGTCAAAGATACCTCCTCAGCTCAGCAAGCTTTTCCCGGAGGTTTTTCAGCAACTCAATCTCTTCACGAAACATCTTGAACTCCTATAATCGAGAATCGAACTGCGGATTATAACCGCAGACAGCAAAAGGGACAAGGAAAGTTTCCGGAGGAAACTTTCCGGGCCTCCAGCCTCCAGCCTCCAGCCTCAGAACCTGCGGCGCGTCTGCAGCAGCCAGAGCAGGCTGATGAGCATAAAAGCGCCGGGAATCAGATCACCCATGTGCGAATAAAGCCCCGGTTGTGCACCCCAGCCGACCTCTTCTGCCAGGAAAGCTGCCTCGAACAGACCGGTTTGCTGCATAATCCTTCCGGAGGGTGCGATAAACGCTGAAATCCCTGTATTGGCGGCACGCGCCAGCCAGACGCGATTTTCAATCGCGCGGAAGCGCGCCATGGCCAGGTGCTGCCAGGGGGCAGACGACTTGCCGAACCAGGCATCGTTGGTGATGTTCACCAGAAGGCCGCTCCCTTTTCGGACATACTCACGGGCCAACTCGGGAAAGATCACCTCGTAGCAGACCAGGACACCGACGTGCTGGCCTTGCAGCGGCAGAGGATTGATCTGCCCGGGGGTGAAATCGCCGATCCCGGCGACCAGCTTGTTGACGAACGGCAGGTATTCTCCGAGTGGCACGTACTCGCCGAAGGGGACCAGATGAATCTTATCGCTGCGACCGAGTAATTGTGCGCTTGGTGACAGGAGAAAAGCGCTGTTCAGGTAGCGCATTCCGCCCGGATCCCTGAGATATGCCAGGCTGCCGAACAGGAGCGAGGCTTGCGTTTGCAGCGGTAGCTCGGCAACCGCGCTGACCAGCGGGCCACCGTCCTGGAAATAAAACGGCATGGCTGCTTCGGGCCAGATAATCAGCTCGTTCGCTCCGGCCCGTTCGGCCCGCAACGAGAGATCACGATAGGTTTTTACGGTGTTCACCTGGTTATCCGGACGCCATTTGGCCTCCTGCGGGATGTTGCCCTGGACAACGGCGGCCTTAAGCGTCTCGGGGCGGGCGTCAAGACTCTGCTGCAGTGACCAGTGACCGTAAGCGTAATTGAGCAGGAGCAAAAAGGCTGCGGCAGCCGACGCCTTGACAGGAAAGGCCTGCCATTCCCTGTGCTTCAGCGCCAGAACGCTTTCAGCGAGGACGGCATTGCATAAAATCAGCAGGTAGCTCAAACCGTAAACGCCGAAGAGATCGGCGGACTGGATCATCGTCAACCAGGCCTGCTGTGAATAACCGAGGGTCGACCACGGGAAACCGGTCAGCAGAAATCCACGCAGGAACTCCAGGGCGACCCAGAGGACCGGCAAGGTCAATGCGCAGGGATAGTTCCTGAACTCCTTGAGACGGCATGCCGCCCAGGTCGCTGTCCCCCAGAACAGGGCCAGGTACCCGGCAAGGAGCAGGTAAAGCAGAAAAGAGATGGCCAGCGGCAGGTGGCCATAAGTGGTCATGACAATATTGAGCCAATAGAGGGTCACGGCAAAGAAGACCAGGCCCGCGACAAATCCGCTCTTGAAGGGACGGTGCTGCATGACCAGGACCAGGGGGATCAGGCCGAACCAGGCCAAAGCTGTATAGTCGGGCAGCGGAAAAGCGCATGCCAGCAAAAGGCCTGACAAGGCACTGGCGCAGGTCACTCTGTCGGGAAGGAAGCGGTGCATATCACTCGCCGGGCGGGATTTCGGTTTGTCGCCAGATGCGCACCTGGCCGATCTTGCGTTCGTCTGACTCTTCAACGAACAGGACCAGGCCGTTGTCGATGATCTTCTCTCCGGCTTTCGGCACCTTGCCTAACAAGTGAAACAGGTAGCCACCAACCGTGTCAAATTTATCCTGCGGTATGTCAAGATTGTAATACTCTTCCAGCACATCGACATTGGTCCTGGCATCGACCAGAAGCGAACCATCCTCCTGGGGCCGGACCCAGGCAACTTCAAGGTCATATTCGTCCTGGATATCACCGACAATCTCTTCAAGCAGGTCTTCAATCGTGATCAGGCCGGAGGTCCCGCCATATTCATCGACAGCGATTGCCATATGCACCCGGCGGGTCCGGAAATCCACCAGCAAGTTTTCGATACGCTTGGTTTCGGGAATGAAGTAAGGAGTGCGCATGACATCGGTGAGCTTCAGCGTCTCATTGCTTGCCCCCCAGTGGCGCAGCAGGTCTTTCGCATAAACGACACCGACAATCTGGTCCGTCGAACCCTCGTACAGGGGAATCCGGGAATGGCCGGAGCGGATGATCAATTCCAGAAAATCGCTGAGACTTGCCTCTGCAGGAGAACAGACCATATCGGTGCGCGGCACCATGACTTCGCGGGCAATGGTGTCGCCGAACTCGAAGATCGACTGCAACATGTCGCCTTCGGACTCGTTGAGAATGCCCTGCTCCTCTGAGCTGTTAATCGCTTCCTGCAGTTCTTTTTCCGTCAAGGCGCGTGAACGTCCCCGCATGATCCGGCTTAAAGCCGACAGCCATGGGTTGCGGGGGGGGGTATTGCCATCTTCCACTGATATGGACTCGCTTTCTTTCTTTAGTTAGTTTTCGATCCGGAAACGAGCAATTTTTCGCAAGGTCAAGGAAATCAAGGATTTGAGCGGAGGCGTAGTACTTTACGCCGCACAATCAAATCCGCCGATTGACGCAGAGATTGTGGAAAAGGGCCGTTTCTGGACGAAAACAAACTAGTGTCCGTGCTTGCTCTCTGTACTGGCTAGGGATTTGCCATGATGACCGGCATCGGCTTTGATCAGACCATGCAGCCCTTCGACATAATGGGTGAGAACCACGAACGATTCGACAAATTCACGCCCTTCATCGACACTGACTTCGGCTTTTTTCTGCTTTTCGTAAGCACTGGCAAAGCGAGCGCGAATCTCTTGACCCATGGCGTTGGTCAGCACGCTGACCAGTTTGTCGACAGAACCATTTGCCAGCGCCTGATCAGCAAGAGCAACCGCCGGATCGACGGCGGTGCCCGGTTTCAAACCGGTATAGGGAGCCCCTTCGCCGGCGCGGTGGATGCGTACCAGGGTCTCAAAAAAATATCGATCCGAAAAGTCTTTGGCTTCGGGTCCCATTTTACGTATTGCCAGAGTTTGCGCGAAGGCGGTCTTGATCGCTGCTTCCTGATCTGGCTTCACCCATTTCAGCAGCGATGTCACGTCCCCTTTCTCAAGCGCAGTCCGTGCGGTTTCGACCACCGGTCCATCCAGGGTGTCACAGTGGGCCAGGGCACTGACCGGTGCCGCCAACATGACCATCAGCAAAAAAACCATTCCGGCAAATCCTTTACATCCTTGAGCTGAAACTTTCATTTTGTTCTCCTTGTTTGTGGGTTATTGTTGCGATTCACTCACTAGAACGGGAAGATTTCGGTTTTGTGACAAACAAAATCATCGGGTCGTCGTTTTTTCTGAAGTAACTATTCACCTTTCGCCCAAGGGTCGTCATCCCCGAGTGGGCTTGTCGGGGATCCAGGCTTTTCACTCTGCAACATCTGGATTCCGGCTAAAATCATGCCGGAATGACGTTGTAGGAGTCGCCTTCAGGCACGATTGTTCGCGGCTAGAGCCGCTCCTGCAAAAGTGGTGAATCGTTTAATTTCGTCCCCGCAGAAAAAAGTGTCACAAATCTTCAGGCTGCTGCGTGTCTATAAACAAAAGAGAAAAGGAGCCCACTCTTTGACCGACGAGGAACTTATGCTGGCCTATGCGACTGACGACATGGACGCTTTCGAGGTTTTGTATCGCCGCCATAAAAATCGCATCTTTGGTTTTTTGCTGACGAGGCTGAAAAACCGGACGGAAGCGGAAGAGGTTTTTCAGGCGGTTTTTACCAAACTGCACGTCGCAAGGGGGAGATATCGGTCGGAGATTCCTTTTCTCCCCTGGGTGTTCACCATTGCGCGTAATGCCATGATCGATCATATCCGCCGACGGGACAGCTATCAGAAGCACATCCTTAGCTCCGAGACACCGCTGGAAGATTATGCTGCACCGGTGGCGGAGGCGTCTCCGACTGATATTTCCAGTGTTGACCTGAGCCGTTTGAACGTAACCCAACGCCAGGCTCTGGAGTTTCGCTTTGCACAGGGATTAACCTTTGCCGAGATCGGCGAGCGGCTGACGACCTCGGAGGAGAACGCGCGCCAGATTATCAGCCGTGCGCTCCGCAAACTGCGAAAGATGCTGACCGGTAAGGAGGAGTGGCGTGACAAAAACTAAGGACGAACAACAAATGGAACAGGAGTTTGCCGAATTTATCGCCGCCGAGCCGCTGGCGCCCGCCACCGCTCTGGATGAGGTGATTTTACAACGAGTGGCGCGTGACCTGTGCCCCGCCCGCTGGAAAATCTGGGCCAGATTGACCCTGATCGAAGTGACCGCGGGTCTTTTAACTCTGACGATCTGCCCGCAGTTCGGCTTGGGATTCGGCCAGCACAATGAATTTCTGCACGCTTTGCACGCGGCAACGACCCCGCTGGTTTTTTATCTGCTGTGCGGACTGATTTTTGTCAGTTTCGGCGCCGGACTCGGAGGGGTGGTTTTGACGCGTGCCGAGATCCGCACCCTTGGCCAACAGAAATACCTCTACTTTGCTGTGTACAGTCTGCTGACCTA
>JBPPMB010000132.1:0-11428 GCA_051305855.1 Desulfuromonadales bacterium | reverse complement strand
TTGAAGCTGCACGGCTCGAAGCCAAAGCTCTCTACATGGCTCGGGAAACGTTCAATCCCCTGCCGATGATCAATGAACTCCTCGCTGATGCCAGACCAAAATACGCGCTGCGCAAGTTGCGTGTTGAGCTGCAGGAGTTCCCTGAAGACATCATGATTCGAGGCGATGCCCATCATCTGAAACGTGCCTTCGGCCGGCTGATGGAAAACGCCATGAAATTCACACCGGAAGGCGGCTTGGTGCAGATCTCAGGTCGAACGCTGCAACAGGAAGAAGTTGCCGCTCTCACAGAAAGGCTGAGAGCCTTCTCCGAAAGTTTTTTCGACAGTGTGCTCACACAGAATTACCTGCAAATTTCAATCAGTGACAGCGGCATAGGCCTGGAAGAGGAAGACCATCTCCGAATTTTTGAAAAATTCCAGGAAGTCGGGGACATTTCCGGACATTCGACATCTCAAGCCCGATTCGGCGGCAAGGGAGTCGGGCTCGGCCTGGCTCTGGCCAAGGGCATTATAGAAACTCACGAAGGGCTGGTCTGGGTGGAGAGTTCCGGGCCTTCTCAAGGCAGCTGTTTTTCAGCGCTGCTGCCGCTGGCCAGCCATGATGAGGGGAGATATGTCCTCGGTTAGAGCCTTTCTGGCGATACCCTTACCTCAGCAATTAAAGGATTCCATCAAAACCCTCCAGGGCAATCTCCGGGCACAGATACCGGACGCCCGCTGGGTCCGCCCGCAAAACCTGCACCTGACCTTGTATTTCTTCGGTGAAGTCGAGCAGGAAACCCTTGAAAAGATCAAGGATACTGTGCTATCCGTTAAAGGCTGTAAACGACCCTTCCCGGTCGAGGTCAAAGGACTTGGAGCTTTCCCGAACCGGCTCCGGCCTCGGGTTCTCTGGCTCGGCCTGGAACCCGAAGACCAGCTCCGGCAACTTTACCTAACCTGCCGGGAACTTTTGCAGCACGCTGGAGTCGCCGCTGAATCACGGCCTTACTCGCCGCACCTGACCATTGGCCGGCTGGGTCAGCACAAGACCTTTTCAACCGGCCTGACCGAGCTCAACAACACTGTCGGGTCTCAACTGATTGGCCGATTCTCAGTTGACAACCTGGTTCTTTTTAAGAGCCTTTTACAGCCTGGCGGCGCAGAACATGTTCCGTTGCTGACGGTGAACCTCAAAGAGACAAACAACCTTTGACAGGCAACACATATGTATATCGTGTGCATGAACCCCTTAAGGAGGGAAAGTGATGGCAGTGACTGATCGCAACAGAGCTATCGAACTGGCCATGGGCCAGATTGAAAAACAGTTTGGCAAAGGCAGCATCATGCGTCTCGGTGAAGATGCCGTGCTGCCCGATATCAAATCGATTTCGACCGGCGCCTTGAGCCTGAATATCGCTCTCGGCATCGGCGGTGTCCCCTGCGGCCGGATCGTCGAAATCTACGGACCTGAATCGTCAGGCAAAACCACACTGGCCTTGCACATCGCTGCTGAGGCACAGAAGTTGGGTGGCGTCGCTGCCTTTATCGATGCTGAGCATGCCCTTGATGTCCATTATGCCAAGAAGCTCGGCATCAACACCGATGAGTTGCTGATATCACAGCCGGATACCGGAGAGCAGGCCCTTGAGATCGTCGAGATGCTCGTGCGCAGTGGAGCCATTGACGTCATGATTATCGACTCGGTTGCCGCCCTTGTCCCCCGCGCAGAGATTGAAGGTGAAATGGGTGACTCGCACATGGGTCTGCAGGCCAGGTTGATGTCACAAGCTTTGCGGAAATTGACGGGCACCATCAGCAAGTCGAACTGCTGCGTTATTTTCATCAACCAGATCCGTATGAAGATCGGCGTCATGTTCGGCAATCCCGAGACCACCACCGGCGGCAATGCCCTGAAATTTTACGCTTCCGTGCGCATGGACATCCGCCGGATCGCATCTCTCAAACAGGGTCAGGATGTCATCGGCAATCGTACCCGGGTCAAAGTCGTCAAAAACAAGGTTGCCCCTCCCTTCAAAGAAGCAGAGTTTGACATCATGTATGGCACCGGCATCTCGCGTGTGGGAGACCTGGTCGATTTGGGCGCCGAATGCAATATCATCGAAAAGAGCGGCTCCTGGTTTGCCTACGGTACGGAACGCATCGGCCAGGGACGCGAAAACGCCAAACAATACCTGACCGAACACCCGGAGACCGCTGCTGAGATTGAGGCAAAAGTGCTTGAGCATTACGGGCTTAAACCTGCCAGGACCGCTTCTCAAGGAGCATAATTCATGGAGATCAATGAAATTCTGTCGATTGGCCTGAAATCAGGGGCTTCCGACATCCATCTCAAAGCGGGCCTGCCACCGATCTACCGCATTGATGGCGCCTTGCGGCCGCTGCCGAAAGCACCGCGAATCACTCCGGAGCAAACCGAGCGGATCACTGCAGAGATCATGAACGACATGCAGAAAGAGCGCTTTGAGAACGCCTACGAAGTCGATCTTGCTTACGGGGTCCCGGGTCTGGGCCGTTTCCGTGTCAATGCCTTTACCCAACGCGGCTCGATCTCAATGGTGTTCCGTGCCATCCCCTTTGATATTAAAAGCCTGGACGATCTGCTCCTGCCTGCTGTCATCAAGAAAATGGCCATGGCCAATCGAGGTCTGATCCTGGTGACCGGAGCCACGGGTTCGGGTAAATCAACCTCTCTCGCGGCGGTGATCGACTACATCAACGCCAACCGAAAATCACATATCGTCACGATTGAGGATCCCATCGAATTTCTCCATCGTGACAAGAAAAGCATCATCAACCAGCGTGAAGTCGGATCCGACACCCAGGGCTTCCAGCCTGCCCTGAAGTCAGCCTTGCGCCAGGATCCCGATGTCATCCTGGTCGGTGAGATGCGTGACCATGAGACGATCGAGACGGCCCTGACGGCAGCGGAAACCGGCCACCTGGTTCTCTCTACTTTGCATACGATCGATGCAACGGAAACGGTCAACAGAATTATCTCGGTCTTCCCACCGTTCCAGCAGCGCCAGGTGCGTATCCAGCTGGCGGCGGTCCTGCGCGGTGTTATTTCCATGCGGCTGGTACCGAGGCTCGACGGCAAGGGCCGGGTCCCGGCCGTCGAGATCATGGTGGCCTCTGCACGTGTCCGCCAGATGATTGACGACAAGGATCTGACCAAGTCGCTGCCGGAAGCGATCCAGCAGGGCTACGAATCTTACGGCATGCAGACCTTCGACCAGTCGCTGATGAGCCTGCTTAAGAGAAAACTGATCAGCTTCGAGGAAGCCATGCGACAGTGCTCCAACCCGGATGATTTCAAACTCAAGCTGTCCGGTGTCTCATCAACCTCAGACCTCTCCTGGGATGCCTTCGACGGCACCGACGACAAAGGTGACGAATAAAACCGGCTCGACAATCGACCGGACCGACCCCTGGCCTGCAGCGTTGCGGTTATTAACAGGCCGCGATTACAGTCTTGCGGAGCTGCGTCGACGGCTGCTGGATAAAGGTTTTGCCCCGGCAGGCGTCGACCGGGCTCTGCAACGATGCCTTGAGTTTGGCTACCTCGATGATGCCCGCTACGCCCTGAACCGTGCAACCAGTTTAATGACCCAGGGTCGCGCAGTCGGCCCCCGTATCCTGGTCGATCTGCGGCAGCGCGGCATCAGTGAAGAGGTCGCCTGTCAGGCGTTGACCAGGGCTCGTGAGGCCTGCGACGAAGATGAGTTGCTGGCCTCACTTTTGCATCGACGATTTCCTGATTTCAGCTACAACACGGCGCCGGCCAGGGAACAACGCCGGGTTGTGCATTTTCTCCAGCGGCGCGGCTTTACGATAGGCCACATCATGGACCGATTGACACGGAAAGGCTTTGAAACAAACGATGAAGACCGGTAGTGAAATACGTCAGCTTTTTCTGAAGTTTTTTGAAGATCGGGGTCATACGATCGTCGCTTCCTCCTCCCTGGTTCCGCACAACGATCCGACCCTGCTCTTTACCAACGCCGGCATGAACCAGTTCAAGGACTGCTTCCTCGGTCAGGAAAGGCGTGCCTACGTCCGTGCCGCCACTTCGCAGAAATGTGTGCGCGCCGGCGGCAAGCACAACGACCTGGAGAACGTCGGCCGCACCGCCCGCCATCACACCTTTTTCGAGATGCTCGGCAATTTTTCCTTCGGTGACTATTTCAAGAAAGAGGCGATTGCCTACGCCTGGGAATTTCTCACGGTCGAGCTGGGTATCGATAAGGGGCGTCTCTATGTCTCGGTCTATACTGATGACGACGAAGCAGCTGACATCTGGCATGAGCAGGAGGGGATTCCCCGCGAGCGGATCTTCCGCTTTGAAGAAGATAACTTCTGGTCGATGGGCGACACCGGTCCCTGCGGTCCCTGCTCGGAAATTTTTTACGATAACGGACCGGAAGTCGGTTGCGGTTCTCCTGAATGCACCGTCGGCTGTGACTGCGACCGCTTCATGGAGATCTGGAACAACGTCTTCATGCAGTTCAACCGTCAGTTAGGTGGTGAGCTGGAGCCTCTGCCGAAACCGGCCGTCGACACCGGTATGGGACTGGAGCGGGTCACCACGGTGATGCAGGGTGTCCAATCGAACTACGACACCGACCTGATCCGTGACATCATCGGTTATATCGAACAGCTTGCCGGCAAAAGTTATGGTGTCAACCCTGATGACGATGTCTCCATGCGGGTCATAGCCGATCACAGCCGGGCCACCGCCTTCCTGATCGCTGACGGTGTCATGCCGAGCAACGAGGGACGCGGTTATGTGCTGCGCCGTATCATGCGCCGGGCCATGCGTCACGCCAAGATGCTCGGATTTGCCGATCCGGTTCTCTATAAGACGGCGGTTTTTGCCCTCGAGTTTATGGCCGAAGCCTACCCGCATGAGGCTGAACGCAAGGGCTTTGTCGCCAAAATTGTCGAGAATGAGGAAGAACGCTTTATCCAGACTCTCGACCACGGCCTGCGCATGCTTAACGAGGAAGTCGAGCGGCGGCGCCTGCAACAGTCAACGGTCATTCCCGGTGATGTGCTGTTCAAGCTGTACGACACCTACGGTTTCCCGACCGATTTGACTGCCGATATCGTTGAGGCAGACGGCTTCAGCATCGACGAAGCCGGGTTTGAAACCTGTATGCAGGAACAGCGTCAGAAGGCCCGCAAACATTGGAAGGGATCCGGTGAAGAAACGGTTGGCACGGTTTATCGCGAACTGATCGAACAGGGCAAAAGAGTAAGTTTCACCGGTTATCATGAATTGCAGGCAACCAGCCGCATTGCCGCGATCCTGTACGATGGTGAGCAGGTCAGCCAGGCCAGAGCCGGTGAACGGGTCGAAATCATCACTGAAGCGACCCCTTTCTACGGCGAATCGGGCGGCCAGACCGGAGACATCGGCATGCTCAGCGCGACGGGCCTCATGGTAGACATTACGGAAACCAGAAAGCCCCTGCCTGAACTGATCGTACACCTCGGCCGGGTGAGCGAGGGATTATTGCAAATCGGCCAGGAGGTGCAACTCTCTGTCGACGCCGAAGCGCGCCAGGCAACGGCTTTGAATCATACTGCGACCCATATTCTGCAGGCCGTTCTGGTTAATGTGCTTGGCGACCACGTCAAGCAGGCAGGGTCGCTGGTCGCTCCCGATCGTCTGCGCTTCGACTTCAGCCATTTTTCGGCAATCACGCCTGTTGAGCTGCGCCGTATCGAAATTGAGGTCAATCGCCGTATCCGTGAAAACCGCACCGTCGAAACCCGGGAAATGGCCGCGGACGAAGCAATTGCCGCAGGGGCAACGGCACTCTTTGGTGAGAAGTACGGTGACCGTGTCCGGGTGGTCAAACTTGGAGATTTCAGCATGGAACTCTGCGGCGGTACCCATACTGCTGCGGCTGGCGACATCGGACTTTTCAAAATTATCCAGGAGACAGGGATTGCCGCAGGTGTCCGGCGCATTGAAGCCGCAACCGGAACCCGGGCCCTGCAGCTGGTACAGCAGCAAGAGGATGCCGTGGGCCGGATTGCCAGCCTGGTCAAGAGCGACCGTCCGCAGCTGGAAACTCGTCTGGCTAAAATGGTGGATCGCCAGAAAGAGCTGGAGCGCGAGCTGGCCACTCTGGAAAGCCGCCTGAAAGCCGGGCAGGCGAATGACATCATGAGCCAGATTCAGGAGATAGAGGGCATCAAGCTGCTGGCCGCCGAGGTAGAACCGGCAGACGGCAAAGGTTTGCGTGACATGGCCGATAAACTGCGCGACAAGGTCGGTTCCGGGGTTGTGGCCATAGGCTGCCCCTATGAAGGCAGGGTCAACCTGCTGGTTGCGGTCACGGCCGATCTGACCGGACGGTTGCATGCGGGCAAACTCGTGGCAGCCCTGTCTGCCGATGTCGGTGGACGTGGAGGTGGCCGACCGGACCTCGCTCAGGCGGGCGGCAGCCAGCCGGAGCACCTTGCCAGGGCCTTGGGTAAGGTTGCCGATTTGGTCCGCAATACTCTTAATCTTAATAACTAGTTTCCATCCGGAAACTCCGGATGGCACGACTGAAATTTTCGATCTGGAAACGAGCAATTTTTCGCAAGGTCAAGGAAATCAAGGATTTGAGCGGAGGCGTAGTACTTTACGCCGCACAATCAAATCCGCCGATTGACGCAGAGATTGCGGAAAAGGGCCGTTTCCGGACGAAAACTAAGTACAATTTTACTAACTGTCGTATAATGCACCCCAAGCCGGCAAGCTATCTCTTTCATCGTATAACCATACTCACCATAGGCCCGGCAAATCAGCTGATTGCGCTCTTTTTTTGACATCCTGACACCCTCAGCAAAAAGGACTTCAAGCGCAGGGCGTCCAATCTGCCTTTGCACACGGGGGATCTCCGCCAACGTGTCTTCATCTGGGATCAGGCCCCTGATTTTCTGCACAAAGTTTTCAGTTCCAAGCAGAAGCTGGCCGGTCAATTGGCCCCAGGGAGACGGGTGGTTGGTGATTCCGTCTGCCACAAACCGGCGGTACTGTTGGCGCGCTTTTATTGGGGCTGTAGAAAAGTTGATCAGCAGCCAGTCTGTGGTCAAACAGGCCGGCGTTTCGACTTTGCCCAGGGTCGCAAGATAGCTGCTCCACTGAAAATGTTCAGGCTGTCCAGTCAACCCTGCCCGCACGGGGTTCAAGACAATGTAGCGCGCCAGTTCCAACAGATAACTTTCCTTCTCAACAAGGATAGATTTATAGCGCCCTTTGAACAGGTGTCCGTCGCGATCATGGGTGCGATTGAAGGTTTGGGTGTAGACACCGTTGAGTTGACGCATCCCGGCCGAGAGGTTGCCTTCGGGAGTTTCGATCAGAAGGTGATAATGATTCCCCATCAGGCAGTAGGCGTGACATAGCCAGTTGTAGCGGTCCACAACCAAGGCCAGAATAGTGAGAAAGAGAGTCCGGTCCGTGTCGTCTTCGAAGATGTCAGCTCGGGCATTGCCCCGGGAGGTGACATGGTAGACAGCGCCGGGGAATTCTATGCGTAGGGGGCGGGCCATAGGTGGAGGATAACATAATAAAGTCATATTTCTAGACCTGACCCCATGAGCACGTAATGGCCTGGCCATACCCTCTTCTAACTGGTGGGAGGATGAAGTTTTGTCAACATCAAGGATTTGACCCCCTAACCCTAATACAATGACACTTGACTTAAAGGTTCCCTTTGGGGGCATAAAGAGCTAAACTATGCTCAAAACAAGGGAGGTCAGCATGTCAGTAAACGTCAAGCTTTCAGAAAATTTAGTTAACCAGGCCAAACGCCATGCTCAAATTCAGCACCGTTCCGTGCCAAAACAGATTGAATACTGGTCGCAAGTTGGCAAAATAGCCGAGGAAAATCCCGACCTGCCCTTCTCTATGATCCGCGAAATCCTGATTGCCGATCAAGAAGAGCCTGTCGGCGAATACCTGTTCAGCTGATGCGCTTACTTGTCACACCCACCTTCGAGCGCACCGTCAAAAGGCTACATCGGCAGCAAAAAGCGGATCTCGATGAGGCTGTGCGTTTCCTCAGCAATAATCCGGAATCTGGGGAAGCCAAGGTCGGTGACCTGCTCGGAGTCCGCGTTTATAAATTTCGCCTGTCGAATCAGCTTTGTCTGCTGGCTTACCGCATCATAGACGAGCAGACCCTGAAACTCCTGGCCTTCGGACCACATGAAAACTTCTGCCGCGACCTCAAAAGAGTTGAGTGACGGTCAGAAGAAAACCACACCCTGTGGGTTTCTACGTCACACTAAAAATTCTCTTCCGTTCGATCCCCCTGGCAATAATATGATGAAGAGCCCCGGGGGCATCAATTTTCGCCTTACGTGGCGTGCGGTGAAAGTATCGGGAACAAGGAACTTATAATCTGAATGTCCTCTATTCCTAAAAGTAAACATCTGCCCCCTGCCTCCCCTACAAAAACGCTGACGTTCTGTCAACAATAAAGATTTGCCCCCCCATGAATCCAAACCATAGAAACAAGAAAACTCGAAGGCAGGAGGTTGGGGGCAAATCTTTTCTCGAGAGTCTGGGATTATACTGAACAGTTACGGATCTCTTTCTCAAAATACGATCTTATCGCTTGCTTACTGAGCACTTCTTGCGGATCAAGATGGGTGATATGATCATCTTCAATATCATCGATATACGTCAGTGCGACACAAAAAAGCTTAAAATTAAGACCAGTGACCAGCGGTCGAGCGCACTCAAACACCTTCTGTAGACTCATGACTTTTCTGATCAAAAAATAGAGGTCGTAATAATCGCGGAATTTCGCCCGCAAGAAGAACAGAACATTCGTTTTCATTGCCGCTATAGCTTCAAGACTGGCGATATTAAGCGGTCGGAGGATATCCGGCGTTAGAAACTCCCATTTTGCATTAAAAAAGGTTACTTTGACACCATCAAGAAGAACATCCATTTGATCACCATTGTCGCTCAGAACCTCTTTTACCTCAAACTGCCTTAGATACTGCAATAACTCCTGGCGATTGAAGCTATCGCCATAGGTAAAGAAATCAAGGTCCTCACTTCTCCGGTGGCAGAGGTACAAAGCAAGGGCCGATCCACCTACGAGGCTGTAGTTTGATAAAAAGGGTGCAGTTGCAATGAGCTTCGACAAAACCTCTTTAGTTTTGTCCTGCAAGTAATCGAAGTTTGTTGGCTCGATCATGCGTCACTCTCTCGAAGTCTGCAGCTTCGACTTCCATTTTGAAAAAGACTCTGGCCAGAAAATAATTGAGTTTTTTAAATCGGCTGTCATGCCTGAGCTTTTCTTCCCACACCTGTTTCACACGGCGCATACCAAACGAACCAAAAAGAATTTTAATTTCGTCCATGTCGGCATATTTCAGTACCGTTTCGATCAACAGAGCTTCTTTAGAGACATCATAATGAATATCCGGTGCATAACTCCAGAAAAGTCCCTTGACCCTCATTCGAACAAACTGTTCCGATTTAGCACTTTCATTGGAAATAATTCTTGAGATAGCCACCGCAGAGAGCCCCAGATGTCTGGCGATCTGGCTTTGTCCGTAACCATCCTTACGGGCGTTCACAATCGCAGCGTTTCTCGATGGCAGATCAACACTATGAAAATAGTCAGGTAAAGGCTTTGTCCGTCTGCGCTCAAAAGCATCAGCCCGCTTGCAGTATTTTGCCTTCCAGAGTTCCGACAGCATACTGGAATCGTCAGCATGGGGCTCAAGGAATACAACCTTGCCACTATCAGAAAGGAGCGACCCGGAAAGGAGCTCACTCTTCGGGTCGTTAGCTAAGGACCAGGTCGAAACGTAATGGTATTCACCAACATGTTCGACCAAATTGGTCTTGATCGGATTGTGCTCAATGTAACGAATCAGCACCCACAAATATCGCTCATCAAAGACGTACCAGGATTTAAACCGGCCCTGCCACAAAGGACCGACACGGTTTAATCGTTTGTTAAGATAGACCGCATATTTGGAATTGATTTGCCGGACAGCAAGGGAGAGATTGCTGTGATGGGTTTGCAGTAAAAGATGGTAATGATTGTCCATCACGCAAAAAGCGTGCACGGTCAGGTCATAAACCAACCGTGCAGAATCGAGGATACGTAAAAATTCGCGTTTATCTTCATCACACAGGAAAATGTTTTCTCGGTTAACACCTCGATTCAGTACGTGGTGAAAACCGGCCGTGTCTACACGTGGTTTACGGGGCATGCTGGCCTCTGAATTTAAGTGGAGGCTCATTGTTTCACAAGTTCAGTTAAAAGTAAACACCTGACCCCTATTTCAAAAACGGGTTGGTGATGCGTAACCCATCGATCTGCCGGCCATGCTGCAGATCTTCAGTCAGCAAACAGGTCGCACCAACCGACAATGCAGCCTCAATAATCAACGCGTCCCAGAAAGATACCTGCATGGAACGACTGCGGTCGATGGCGCTCAGGATCATTGATGAATCGACCGGGACAATGGACAAATCGGCGAGAGCCCGAACCGCCTCCTCGGCATCAGCCACCGGCAAGGGAACAGCCAGTTTGCGGGTTGCGGCCACGTAGAACTCCTGGAGCACCTGAGTACTGGCGACGAAACGTCCGGCCTCAACTTCCTGCTGGAACAACATCTTTGCACGATCGCGTTTATCCGGGACATCCTGGTCAAAAAGGGTGACCAGAATGTTGGTATCAAAAAACACCAACATTTTGCTCACCTTTCATGCAGATCGTCTCTGGTCCAGGTAACACCTCCACTGCGTGAGCGACTACGGGAGGCCAGCCCAATGATAACTCTCGCTGCCTGCTGCTGACGACTGTGCACGCCGGCGTAAGATTCAAGATAACGCCTTAACAAAGCATTGACCGAGGTGCCTTGTTCCAGCGCTTTAAGCCGTGCTTTTTTCAAAGCTTCGTCGTCGACGGTAATAGTCAGATTTGCCATTGGTCGTCCTCCTTCGTGTCACACGGAAACAGTGTAGCACGGGATTCTATAAATACAAAAACTTCTTTGGTCGTCTGGGTTTGGAGCTCAGGGATATGTCAACAGCCTGCAATGATTTTGACCCACCTACAGAATCGCCCCCCCTTGGACATCAAGTCGGAACCGACTTTTAGTCAACGATTTAAGAACGTCCCCGCCGCTAATTGGCGCCAAGGGATAACTGTACAATCCGTCCTCGCTTGCTGCAACTGGCCACCATAAACCAATATGGCGGGCCCTGCGGCATCACCGGCCAATGTCTGCCAGCGTTTAATCGGTATCAGGGAATCTGCAGCAACCGTTTGCCCCGATTTCACCTCCACGGGCACAATTTGGCGTCCCTGATCGATCAGAAGATCGACTTCGTGGCCGGAACGATCTCGCCAGAAGTACAGCTGCGGCTCCTGGCCGGCATGCCAGCG
>JBPPMB010000113.1:0-23286 GCA_051305855.1 Desulfuromonadales bacterium | reverse complement strand
CGAAGCGAAAATCTGGATGTTTGAGAACAGATTTTAGCTCGTTTGCAGGTTCATAGCCGTAGCTATGGACCAAAAAGGAGCTGAAATATGGGCCAAACAGCCGGATTTGCAGCCGGCTCATGGATAGTCCGACAGACTGCTAGCCTTCAACCTGAACACGCTCTATTCCAGTGGCTTTGCCGGTCGATTCGTCGATTGAGACGACGACACCACAAAGGACCGGATCCTTCTTGGCAATCTCGTAACGAACCGGCATCTGCGTCAGAAACCGCTGGATTGAAAGTTCTTTGCGAATTCCGATCACTGAATCACGCGCCCCCGACATACCGACATCGCTGATAAACGCTGTGCCCCCTGGCAGCACCCTCTCATCGGCAGTCTGCACGTGTGTATGGGTACCGACAACTGCACTGACCCGGCCATCGAGATAAGCGGCCAAAGCCCCTTTTTCGCTGGTCGCCTCAGCGTGGAAGTCAACGAGCACAATTCGCTGGCCAGAACCGAGCTCCTCCAGAATGGCATCCGCCTTGCGAAACGGACAATCCAGGTTGCCCATGAAGACACGACCCTCCAAATTCACCACAGCGACAGACAGCCCCGCCGGAGTCTGGAAGACACCGACACCGCGGCCCGGCGTATCGACAGGATAGTTTGCCGGGCGCAACAGGGCAGGCTCCTGCTCCAGGCAGACCAGCCCGTCACGTTTATCCCAGACATGGTTGCCCGTAGTCAGGACATCGATGCCCAGGTCAAACAATTCTGCAACCACGTCAGGGGTCAACCCGAAACCGGCCGCGGCATTTTCGCCATTTGCGATAACCAGGTCAATCATATGCTGATCAATCAGGCGTGGCAGTACATCGCGAACCAGCTGTCGCCCCGGACGGCCAATAATGTCACCGATAAAAAGGATTTTCAAAACGACTCCGCATGCTGAGGGAAGAGGACAAGAGAGTAAATGGGGAGATGGCATAAACCACCTCCCCAACAATCTCACTCTCGATTTTTGCTTTTATTTTGCGTAATCAGTCGCTCTGGTTTCTCGAATAACATTAACCCTGATCTGGCCTGGGTAGGTCATCTCATCCTCGATCTTGCGGGCTATATCCTTGGCCAGGACATGCGAATAGTCGTCGGAGACAATATCGCTGGAGACCATGACGCGGACTTCACGGCCGGCCTGGATTGCGTAGCAGGAGGTAACCCCATTGAACGAGGTGCCGATACGTTCAAGATCTGCCAGGCGCTTGACATAGGTTTCCAGCATTTCCCGCCGCGCACCAGGCCGTGCTCCTGACAAGGCATCGGCGGCCTGTACCAGAACGGCCAGGATCGTTTCCGGCATCTCATCCTCGTGGTGGGCGGCAATGGCATGCACGATATCGGGCGGTTCACCATGCTTCCTGGCCAGGTCAGCACCAATAACCGCATGAGACCCTTCGATCTCATGATCAACAGCCTTGCCAATATCGTGCAACAATCCGGCACGTTTTGCCTGCTTGACATCAATACCAAGCTCAGAGGCCATAATGCCGCAGAGAAAAGAGACCTCGAGCGAGTGTTGCAGGACATTTTGTCCATAAGAGGTCCGGTAACGAAGCCGTCCGATCAGCTTGACTATCTCCGGGTGAATGCCGTGGACACCGACATCGAAGGTTGCCTGTTCGCCCGCCTCACGGATAGTCGCGTCGACCTCCTGTTCGGCTTTTTTAACGACCTCTTCAATACGCGAGGGATGAATCCGGCCATCGGCAATCAGGCGTTCGAGAGCCAACCGGGCCACTTCACGGCGAACCGGGTTGAAGCCGGAGATAATGACGGCTTCTGGCGTATCATCGATAATCAGATCGATCCCGGTTGCCGCTTCAATGGCTCGAATGTTGCGGCCCTCACGACCGATAATCCGGCCCTTCATTTCGTCACTGGGTAAAGCGACCGAGTTGATTGTTTTTTCCGCAACATAATCACCGGCATAACGCTGGATCGTCAGCGCCAGAATCTTCTTAGCTTTCTTGTCGGCGGATTCCTTAGCCTCGTCCTCAATCTGCCTGATCAATCTGGCGGCATCATGGCGAGCCTCGCTCTCCATGGACGCCATCAGTTGTCGTTTGGCCTCTTCAGTGGTCAGGCCAGAGATCTTCTCCAGTATAGTGCGCTGTTCTATGATCAGAACCTCAACTTCGTCAGTCCGTTTTTGCAGGTTGCGGTCACGATCCAGCAGCGATTGTTCACGGCGAGACAGCTCCTGATCTTTTTCGTCAACCTGGGTGACCTTGCGATCAAGATTCTCCTCTTTCTGGACCAGGCGCTTTTCCTGGGACTGAAGCTCCTTGCGGGCTTCGCGCACTTCATCCTCCCAGTCAGCCTTCGCCTTAAACACGACGTCCTTGGACTGAATCTCCGCTTCCTTGCGGATCGTATCTGCCTCTTTTTTCGCACTTTCGACGATTTGCGCAGCTTCACGCTCTGCGTTGGCCAGTTTTGAGTTCGAAGACTTGGCACGGATAATCGCGCCAATGAATCCCCCGACAATCAAACCGGCAATCAGTAGCAATATCATTTCTGTATTCAAAGCCGTCACCTCCTTATTGGCATTGTTTTTATTGAAGCACCCCGGCTGCGGTAACAGTCATCAGGGGGTAAAGGTTAATGTACGGCTTTCAGTCATCAATGCTGAAAGTGTCTGGTCATGTACTGCAGACGGCAGCTTAGCGAGAATCTGAGTATCGTAAGCGAAACCGACTTTCACACAATCTTCCCGGCACGCGGCCAGTGCGCGGTCATAGAAACCGCGGCCATAACCAAGACGTTGACCGGACAGGTCGAACGCTACGCCCGGTACGACGACAAGGGCCAAATCCTCGATCGGTACCAATTGGTCTCCACGCGGTTCCATGACACCAAAGGCTCCGGGGACCAGGTCGGCCAAACTCGAGACTTTTATAAACTCAAGTTCCTTATCCTTGATTCGCGGGTAAACCAGGGTCTTGCCGACCTCAACCGCACGCCGGGACACGGCATCAGTCAAAACCTCATTTTGAATGGCACTGTACAGAGCCAGGCATTTTGCACGGCAAAACATGTCAGACCGCAGAAACCGCTGTTGGATCTCGACGCTTGAACTGAGACAGGCTTCAATTGAGCGCGATCGGCGTTCAGCCAGGAATTGAGCTCTTATGGATCGCTTTGGCATAGGCAGAGATCCCGCGAATCGAGACCTCCGGACGGAAGGGTTCAGATAGAAGGTGGGTATATACGGCGCAGAGCATCTGCATCAAATTGTTCTTACTGAGGTCTCCACACACAGCACGCCTTCGGCACGGTGAAACCGCTGACAACACTGAAAAGACATTCTGGAAAACCCAAGCTCATAACCATGATGCAACATGTTTCTCGTCGTTTTTTTAAACGCCCGTAGCGGACGGCAATACCATTGACCAATCTATCTTGAAATCCCCGTACGGAGATGCATTGTTAAACCAGCCTTTACTCTTGCGGAAAGGCACTGTTCCATCTCTAGCCCAAGGCTGCTTCTATTTTTTTCACCAACTGACTCAAGCGCGGGTCTTCCTCCAAAGGTCCACCCGTGGCAGGCTCGTCTTTGAGATGAGCGGCCGATACGTTGAGCAGGGCCAGGATAGTCGCCTGGAGAGAATCAACGGCCCGACCACTGGAAGACACTTGGGCAATCTGGTCCTCAACAAATCTGGCAACCCTGCGAACCTGCTCGGGAGAAGCGTCACTTCTGAGGTTAAACTGCTGACCGAGAATGGAGACCTGAACACTCTGCTTCACTGGTTTTTCCCTTCCAGGCGTTCAAGCTTGTTCAGCAATTTATCCAGTTCAGCGCTGACTCTGCAACGATCCTGCATTAATCCGTCGCATTCAACGGTTAGCTGCCGGTTGCGCGCCTGCAACTCGATACGCTCAGCTAACAACTGATCAACAAGCTCTTCCAGACGAGAAATCGCTTCCAAAGCCACTTAAAGCTCCCCCTTTAATGCTGATTTTCAGCCTAGGTGAAAGAATATAAAAAGTCAAGTGATCTCAATTGTTAGCAAAGAGTGCTGCAACAAATTCATCAGCATCAAAGGGGCGCAGATCGGCAACGCCTTCGCCGACACCAATCAAACGCACTGGTAGATCCAGCTGCGAACTGATTGCAACGACGATTCCACCCTTGGCAGTTCCATCCAACTTGGTCAAGACAATACCGCTAACCTCCACGACCTCCTGAAACGTACGGGCCTGAATCAGAGCATTCTGACCTGTGGTTGCATCAAGGACCAGCAGGGTTTCATGAGGAGCACCGGGGATCTCCCGATCAATGACCCGCCGCACCTTTTTCAACTCTTCCATAAGGTTGACCTTGGTGTGCAGTCTCCCTGCAGTGTCCAGAATCAGGACATCGGCCCTGCGGGCAACAGCCGCTTTGGCCGAATCAAAGGCCACGGCAGCAGGATCCGACCCCTCGGCATGCCGGACGACTTCCGCCCCGGCCCGAGCACCCCAGACCTCGAGTTGCTCAGCTGCCGCAGCACGAAAGGTATCTCCGGCACCGAGAATCACTTTCTTACCCTGATCGACAAATTGTTTTGCCAGTTTGCCGATCGTCGTCGTCTTGCCGACACCGTTGACGCCAACAACCATAATCACCAGGGGGCCACTCTCCGGAACTGGCCAATCCGGCTCGCTGTTTTTCAAACGGGCGCGGATTTCCTCGCCGAGCACCTTGTGAAGCTGGCCGGGCTCGTGCTGGTCAATCTCTTTGAGTCGCCCGTTCAACGCCTGCACCAATTCCTGGGTTGCCAGCATACCAAAATCCGCAGTAATCAGGATTTCCTCCAACTCTTCGAGGAATTCACTACCCAGACTGGCATGACTTCCCAGTAAA
Organism: Desulfuromonadales bacterium; assembly: GCA_051305855.1. Taxonomy (GTDB): domain Bacteria; phylum Desulfobacterota; class Desulfuromonadia; order Desulfuromonadales; family BM103; genus M0040. The sequence continues at coordinate 18,392 of JBPPMB010000113.1, read as the reverse complement.
GCATCGATCCGGCCGACCAGAGAGCTGCGCGTCCTGGCGAGTCCTTGGCGCATGCGCTGATACAGGCTGGCGGCTTCCTCTTCTTCTGGCACTGCCGGCAGCGCCTGCTGGGGTTCCCCGACCTGGACCTCTTCACCTGGGGGGGCCACTGCTATTGCCGTCTCATCAGTTGCCTCATGCCCTGCGAGAACCTGCTCTGCCGGCATTTCCGCTTGAGCAGCCTTAGAGCGGAAATTCCTTCTCAACAGCAGCACGACAACGACCAGAGACAGCACGGTCAGAGAGAGAAAAACCAGACCCAGGGCCGCTATGGGCCCATGCTCGGCAGGGACTCCCACGGTAACCAGAAAATCAGCAAGGGTTGCCATCCAGCGTTCGATATCCATAATCAATCCTGTAAAAGATCACAGCCTGTCATCCAACGTTCAACAGACTGAGCTAAGGTTAAGGTTGTAAAACAAGCATCAAGCAATCTCTTGATAGAGAGCCTGGATACAACGTCGGGCTTCCAGCAACGCCCGCCCCATCATATCCGAACGATCAAGAGTCAACACCAGGTAGTACTCTTTGGTAACAGGCAGTACCAGCGTCTGCGCCTGCTTGGTGGTAATAATAATTTCCTTGAGCTCATCATTGCCGAGCCGATCAACGACTTCACGCATACTATGCAGGATAACTCCCTTATGCGCACCGATCACTTTTAGATCATAGTCGTCCATAATGCCGGCATGATCGACAGCTTCGCCTTCCCAATCAGCAATAATTGCCCCCTGGGCTCCAGGGACACTCTCTATCAAGGTCTTCAGCAGAGACTTGAAAGGCACAGTTCAAGCGACCTCTTTCATGCATACCGAAACGAGCTTGGAAACTCCAGGCTCCTCCATGGTGATGCCGTAAAGGTTGTCGGCAATTTCCATGGTCCGTTTATTGTGGGTGATAATGATGAATTGCGATGTTTTGGCCATGGTTACTACGATATCGTTGAAACGCCCGATATTGGCATCATCCAATGGCGCATCAACCTCATCGAGCAGGCAGAAAGGCGACGGCTTGATCTGGAAGATGGAGAAGATCATGGCGACTGCCGTCAAGGCTTTTTCCCCACCGGAAAGCAATGTCACATTCTGCAACTTCTTGCCAGGGGGTTGGGCAACCACCTCGATACCCGTCTCGAGGAGATCGTTTTCATCAGTCAGGATCAGCTCGGCCTGGCCACCATTAAACAATTGCGGAAAAAGCTCACGGAACCTGGCGTTGACCAGGTCAAACGTTTCCCGAAAGCGCTTGCGGGTGGTGCGGTTGATCTTGGCAATTGCCGACTGCAACCCCTCCAGAGATTTAGACAAATCCTCCTGCTGCACCGTCAGGAACGTATAGCGTTCCTCAAGTTCACGATACTCGTCAATTGCCATCAGGTTGACTTCGCCAATGTCCTCGATGCGATCCAGCAGGTAATCACGTCGCTCTGCGGCCGAGACCTCATCAAAAGCTTCATTAAACCTGTCGGCAACTTCCGGCTCGGACAAATCGATGCGGTAGCGCTCAAGGAACGCTAGCCGCATATGTTCAATCTCCAGCTGCAACTCACGACTCTGCATTTGCCGGGAAGACAACTCATCACGTAGGTGCTGGGCACGGGTACGGAATTGTTTGATTTCTGTTTCGCGGCGATCAATGTCCTGACGACTCTCATCAAAGCGCTCCCGCAAACCGGCAAGAGCATTCTCCTGCTCGACACGTTTACGATAGAGGATCTCCATCCTGACCTTGAGCTCCTCAGCTTCACTGCGTATTGCCGACTGCTGCACGGCAGCATCCACGCTGTCCCGGTTAAGCGTCAACTGGCGCTGGCGCAATTCTTCACGTGTGAGCAGGAGACGTGCGAGGGCCTTGCGGCTGTTCTCTTCGCGTTCACGCAGGCTCGCCAAGCTTACTTTCAGGCTTGTGACCCCTTGACGCGCCTCATTTGTCTGTTCACGCAGGCCCTGAAGTTCCTCCTGCAAGCGTACCACCAGCACTTCCAGCTCACGTTTTTCTCCTTCACCCGTGACACGTGTATCGGATGAAGCGAGCAAAGTCTGCTGCAGGGAACCTTGCTCCTCGTGCAGCTGCGCCTCCTCCAGGCTCAGCACCTCGAGGCGGCCACGGAGACGAGCTTCTTCCTGCTGTAACCCATCAAGATCCTTACGGTTGTCTACAGCACGGATTTCCTGCTGGTGCAGGTCATGCTCAGCCTGGCGCAGCGCGACTTCCGTTGCCAGGGATTCTTCACGCTGAGCTTGGCGTCGTTGATTCAGTGTGATGACTTCGCTATCCAGGCTTTTGACCTGCTTCTGCAGATCTTTCATCTCCCGCTTCTTGTGCAACAGGCCCTGGTCCAGCGCCTGACGGCCGCCGCCTGTCATTTCGCCCCGATACGTCAGCATATTGCCGTCCTCGGTGACCAGGGTGATACCGAAGGGCAGCTTCTGCCCAAGATAGCCACTCAGGTCATCAACAAGGTAAACCCCTGAGAAAAGACGAGACACGGCATCCTGAAAACCGACACGGCCCCGCAGAATGTCCTCGAGAGGCCTGCCTCCCGACAGCTTTGGCGCGTCGACCACCGGAGATTCTGGCAACAGGAATGTACAGCGCCCCTCATTGTCCTGCAGATAGGTCAAGGCATCCCGGACGGTCTCAAGAGTGTCAGGCAACAAGGCCTGTACGCGCTCGCCGAGAACGGCTTCGATGGCCGCTTCGTAACGAGCCGGGACATCGAGGATGTCGGCGACCAGCCCGTGCATACGGGCCTTGTGCCGTACATCTGAGAGCAGTGTCTTGACTCCGCGGGCATAACCCTCAAGGTTGTGCTCCAACTGCTGGAGTGATTCCAGGCGTGACCGCTGGCGGCTGAGTTCCTCGCGACGCTGCAGCAACTCATGTTCAACCTGCTCCACCTGCTCTTTGAGACCGGCCTGGCGCTCCTGCAGCTCCCGACGCCGCTCGACGAGCTCAGCACTGGCTTTTTCAATCGTTGCGAGGGTGCTGGTCAGGCTGCTGCTGCTGTCCTGCAGGCGCTCAAGCTGGCCATTGACTGCAACTGCCTCATGGCGGTTACGCTCGGTCAGCTCAGTAAGGACTGCAAGCCGCCGGTTTGCCTCTTCCTGCTGACTGCTCATGCGGGTCAGTTCAGCAAGTAAATGATAAAGTTTATGACGAGCATGCTCCAGCTGCCGGCTGAGGGCTTCTTCCTGCTCAGTCAAATCCAGCAGCACCCCTTCGCTTTCAACCAGGCGTGACTCTTCCTCGGCAAGCACCCTGGACTGGTCATCCTGGACCTGGTGCAAGGTGGACTCTTCCAGGTCGGCAGTCACCAGGCGGCGGTCGATATCAGCCAGCTCAACCGCAACCCTCTCCTGCTGTCGATCGAGGGATTCAAGCTCTTTGCTGCCAAACTCCAATCGACTCTCAATCCTTTGGATTTCACCGGTAAGGTGGAAAACCCGGGTCTGCCCCTGGGTCGCTTCATGATCATGCTCGGCATGTTGCAGGCGGGCTTGCTCCAGATCGAGATCCGCCTGTTCAAGCTCTCTGGTGACGGTATCAACCTGCCCTGTGTGCTCTACAGCAGAGTTGCCGACCTGCTCAGCATTTTTATTCAGTGCCTGATATTGTCGCAGACCGAATTGCAACTCCAGTTCACGAAGATCTTCGCGGAACCCCCTGAAACGTTCTGCCCTTTGTGCCTGCCGTTTCAGGCTGTTCATCTGCCGCCGCACTTCGCTGACTATGTCGCCGAGGCGCAACAGGTTCTGCCGAGTTGCTTCGATTTTACGCAAAGCGGTTTTCTTGCGCGCCTTGAATTTCGTGACACCGGCAGCTTCTTCAATCAGGCTGCGACGGTCCTCTGGCTTGGAATTAATAATCATTCCGATCTTGCCCTGCTCAATAATGGAATAAGCACGGGTGCCAACCCCGGTATCCATGAACAGCTCTGTAATATCCAGCAGACGACAGGGGGTTTTATTCAGCAGATAATCACTCTCACCATTGCGATAGAGACGCCTGGTAATCTGAATCTCGGCGTACTCTCTGAAGGCAGAGGGTGCCAGGCCAGAGGTGTTGTCCATGGTCAGGGTCACTTCAGCCATGCCGAGTGGCTTGCGGCTTTCACTCCCCCCGAAAATAACGTCTTCCATTAATTTGCCGCGCAGATAACGAGCATTCTGCTCACCCATGACCCAGCGAATCGCATCGACTACGTTGCTCTTGCCACAACCGTTCGGACCGACGATTGACGTGATGCCATCTTCGAACCCCAGGACAGTGCATTCAACAAACGACTTGAAGCCGGTGATTTCAATACGTTTTATTTTCATGGAGGATAGGCGTCGAAACAGCGGGATTCCCGCTCTGGTCCTGTACAAAAGCAGCTTCCATCCTGAGTTTTGGATGGACACGAAGTAGCCGGTGATGTTAGCAAGCTCTGGCAAGGCTGTAAAGGAGATTTAACGTGTCAGAACCCGCGATTTTCGCTATGCTGAGTGTTGTCCCGATAAGCAGTACCGGTTATGTTATGGACATGATTATGAGCGAGTGGCAGATAAATCTCCGCGAAGATGGTCTCTCCCTGCTTGCAGCCCTTGCTTTGAGAGTTCCGGGAGCGCCGAGCGCCTTTCTGAGGCAGCTCTGCAAAAAACAGCGGGTTGCTGTCAACAACCGCCCGGCTGAAGCAGACAGTCTTGTCCATGCGGGGGAGACCATCGCCGTCAAAACATCTCAGCGCTGGCAGGAATGCCTGGCGCTGTCACACCTTCAACCCGCGCAGATTCTCTACGAAGACATCCAGTGTATGGTGGTCAACAAACCAGCAGGGCTTGCCATTCACCGCGCCCTTGGCCAGGACGACAACCTGCTGCAGCGCATCCAGGATTTTTTGCGTCTGCGTGGAGAAACATTCAAGGTCGCTCCGATCCATCGGCTGGATATAGGGACATCAGGTTCTGTCCTGTTCGGCAAGGGGCGTGCGTCGATCAGCCAATTGGGCAAGATGATCATGGCCGGGCAGATGACCAAGCATTATCTGGCCCTGATCGAAGGCAGCATAACCCGAACCGGAGAGTTGGCCACAGCAGTTCCCGCCAAAGGAAGCACAAAAACGGCCTTAACCATGTTTCGACCGGTCGCCAGTACCGACAAGTACACCCTTCTCGAACTGGAACTGGTCACTGGACGACGCCATCAGATACGCCATCAACTGGCAGCAATCGGCTCGCCGATCATCGGTGACACGCGCTACCATGGCAAAGTCATAAACGGCGTGGACCGGCCTTTTTTACATTGCCATCACCTGGCGTTCTCAAAACCGACAACCGGACAGGTAGTAGATATCCGCTGCCAACTTCCATTGGACTTATCGATCCTGCTGAATTCCCTTGGTTTTCCAGAAAAAGCGCACGCGGAAGAAAACGGACAAAATTCCGCCACATGGCTGTAGATACAAAGTATACTGGTCGCAGTTCATTTCATAAAGTTTCAATCATACGACAGGCTCAGTCCAACCATGTCCGCAACTGACTCACAACACAGAAAAACTCTACACAAGCGCACAGCAGCAAGGACCGTCGCTTTTTATACGCTGTTCGCCTGCTTGTGGATTTACTTTTCAGACATGCTCCTGGCGTGGTTCATCAATGACCCGGCTCTGTTGACCAGGACACAAACCTTCAAGGGGTGGCTGTTTGTGGTGGTCACTGCAACCCTGCTTTTCTTCTACCTGAATCACTGCCTGGAGGTGCTGCGGAATCATGAAGAGGCCCTTGCAGACGAGCAGGAGAAGACCCGACAAGACATTCTTGATCGCTTCAAACAACTCAACACCTTGTTCGATTCAATGAACGCATTTATCTATGTTGCGGACCTTGAGACCAATGAACTGCTCTACGTCAACCGATTTGCCACAGAGTTTTTCGGTCCCGACTGGCAAGGACGCAAATGCTACCATTATCTGCAGGATGGCATCGATAGAGCGTGCGACTTCTGCACGAATGCGCAACTCATCAACAACGGGGAATCCGGCGCCCCGGTCATCTGGGAGTTTCTCAACACCAGGAACAAGCGCTGGTATGAATGCTTTGACAAGGTAATCCGCTGGACAGACGGCAGGTTGGTGCGGCTTGAAGTTGCTCTGGACATGACCGAGCGCAAGGAGCTTGAAAAGATCAAGGATGACCTGCTTTCATCGATGAGTCATGAGATGCGGACTCCCTTGACTGCAATCCGCGGATTTTCCGAAATTCTTCTCCATGAGCCAGAGATCCCGGAGCAGTCTGGTCGACACATTGAAATCATCTACCGGGAAGCCGAAAAGCTGACGGACCTGATCAACAGGTTCCTGGATGTGCGGCGCCTGAAAAGCGACCGCTCACGTATCAATTACGAACATTTGCCGGTTCAGGACCTGTTGATAAAAGCCAAACATGGCTGCCGGGGTTGCAAAGAGCATCATGATATCCAGATTGAGTGCCAAGCGGGCTTACTTGCTTACGGCAACCGCCGGGAACTGACCCAGGTGATTACTCAAATCCTGGAAAATGCCTGCCGCTATTCTCCCAAGGGAGGGGAAATTACTCTATCTGCTCATTCCCAGGCCCAGTGGATCACAATCCACGTCACCGACCAGGGGATTGGGATCCCGCGACATGAGCTGGACGCGATATTCTTGCCGTTTCACAGGCTTGACACCGGCGACAGCCGCAGTACGGGAGGTGTTGGCCTTGGCCTGTGTGTGGCAAGAGACATTATTTCTCTGCACGGTGGCCAGATCAAGGTAGAGAGCACTCCTGACCTCGGCAGCACGTTCACCATCTTGTTACCTCAGCCTGTCGATGGCTTGAATCCTGCGCCAGAGAAGCCCCCGGGCACCACTCAATCATGACAAACCGCGCACCGGCAAACACGCCACGGAAACGTTTACTGCTGGTCTTCGCTCTGGCGGCGATTGTCATGACAGCAGCCTGGGTTGCCCACTTCCTGATCAACTTCGATCTCAACAACTATCGACATTATGCGGAAGAGAGGCTTTCTTCCCTGCTATCGCTCCCAGTGAAAATGGGAGACATTCAATACCGCCTTCACGACACCAATGTGGCCTTGCACGTTGCCGGACTGCAGATCGGCGACGACATCTCAAGCGTACAGGTCAATGCTCCAGACCTCCTGATTGACCTGCGATGGTGGGAGCTGCTGTCGCGCGACATACAATCTGCCAGGATCAGTCTGCATGAACCGTTCATCAGGCTAAGAGTCTCAACCGAGGTGCAAACCGGCGATCCCCCCCCCCAGGCAGAACCAATTCCGGCAATGTTCAACCATGCGCTGCTACAGAATATCAGTATAGACACCCTGCAGATAATCGGCGGAACAGTACACCTCGTGACGCCTCGCCCCGGTCAACCGGCAGACCAGATTGAGTTTACGGAACTCGAAGGCGAATTGGCCGATATAAAGCTGGGCCAGGCTGCTCATCTCAGCCTGAAAGGCAACCTGAAAATCCCGGGGCAAAAGAAAAAGAGTCCCTGGCAGCTGCAGGGGGAAAGTTTTCTGGGGGTGAATGAGAGAAAGGTGTTTGAGCCACACATCAACCTTGATCTGAACGCAAAAGAACTGGATCTCAGTGCCATTGGAGCTCATTTCATCGATAAGCCTGCCAATTTTTCCATAGAGGGCACAGGCGAACTGCATCTGCATATTGAAGGATCGCCGCTCAGTAACATCGACTTTCAAACGGGGCTGTCGTCCAGCAACATCAGCCTGCTCCCCGGCCCCGCCTATACAAAGCCCATCCTTTTTAAAAACCTTGTAGCCAGTGGACGACTGCAGACTTCTGGCGATCACCCGGGAGTCAAGGACCTGTCATTACAGGTCGATGAATCCCGACTGGCAGGCAGTATCGGCTGGGCTCCTGACGGGCAAGCATTCTCCACAACCATTACCCTTGTTAACAGCAATCTGGCCGTATCCCAGCTAAAGAAATGGCTTCCGGATTATCAGGAAGCATGGCAGGCGATCAGGCGGGAGATCCTGGACCAGGGAACCATACAGATTGAATTGGCAGAATTCACGATGTTCGAAAACGTGACGTCACAGAGAGTATGGCAGACAGACCAGATCAAGGGAGAGCTTCAACAAGTTACCTGGAATCACGAAAAAGCTCCCGCCCTGGAAATTCTAGCTCTGCCATTCAACTTCGCCAGCGAACTGTGGCAGATCAATAACGGTCGAATACGATGCGGCTCACTCCAGCTGGCTGTCAACGGGACGGGAGAATACAGTAAAGGCGGCATATTCGTGACGTCCCTTGATTTTACCGGCGAGGCCCTGTCAAGCGTACTCCTGGAAGAATGGCAGATCCCTCAACACTCATTTTCTACTGACGGCAACCTGGGTATCAGCGCACACTTTGAGGGCCCTCTTGATCAGCTCAACCTGGACCTGGAGGCGAACCTTTCCCAGCTCAGAGTCAGCCATCCGAACGGGTTGACCCTGTCATCCGAACCAGAAGACAAGCTGACGATGCACATCACCCTGTCCCCGCAAAAAATCAGCCTTGACCATGGCTCCATCAAATGGTCCGTCGCAAAAGGGCACATTTCCGGCTCTTTTCTCAGGGAAGACCCCGACAGTCTCGCTATCGACGCATTGCTGACGATTAACGACATGGCCACGCTTGCTGACGCTTTGCCTGTCCTCGAAAAGTTGCAACTGCACGGCCAGGCCGACCTGAGTATCAGCCAAAGGGGGTTGCCAGAGGATAATCGTCCAGAGGTTATCCTGACCTTGCGTGATGCGGGTCTTAGCGCGACCAGGTACATTGCCGACCTGAACCGGATCAACGGTCGTGTGCATCTGACCCCGACCGGACTGGCTGCCGACAATCTTCGCGTGCATCTGGGGCAATCCCCCCTGACCGTCCAGGCACGGCTCGACGACTTTATCAACCCGCAGCTGTTTTTGGACGTCAAGGCGCCATCCCTTCGTGCCGATGAACTGATTTTCTACTCTGACAAAGCCATGCTCCGAGATATAGACGGACACCTGGCGATTGATCGCGACGGGCTTTCCTTCGATCCGGTCGAAGTTCGCCTCGATGGTGGCACTAAAGCCTCTGTGCGCGGCACAATCTCTTTCCATGCGCCGTTTGATGTGCAGCTCAATATAGCCTCTGAGTTTGCCCTCATCGGCGAAGTAATCAGCCTGTGGGCAGACCGCTCCGAAGCATCGAAAAAACGGGCGACCCGCTCAGGCGAGGAGGCCGGCCAGGCGACCCCAAAAGCAGCCGTCAGAATCGACGCCGCGGTAAAACACGGGGACCTGTACGGAATGAGTTTTCATGGTGCATCCGGCCTCATCGTCCCGGGTCACAAACGCCTGAGCATTCACCCTCTCGACTTCTCGGTTGGTGAAGGTTTCTGCACTGCTCAAGTAATCATTGATTTTTCCAGCGAGAGACCAACCCTGTTACGCATTGCCGGACATGCGCAAGATGTGGATGCCCTGGAGGTTTATCGGGAACTGCTCAATCAGAAGAACATCGTGCGCGGCAAACTTCGTGGCGATTTTTACCTGAACGGCGAGATCGGCTCAAACTATCTCCCCTCGTCCTACGGCAATTTCAGCATTCAGATTCATGATGGCGTGCTGCACCAGTTCCCGGTTCTGAGCAAGATCTTTTCTTTGCTGAACGTATCGCAGATATTCGCTTTGCATTTGCCCGACATGGATGTTGAGGGGATGCCATTTGATATTCTGTCGGCAAACTTGCAGATGGAACAGGGTATTCTTAAAAGCGAGGATTTAAAGATTCAGAGTGAAGCGATGAACCAGTCGTATACAGGGCAATTAAACCTGATCGACAAAGAGATCGACCTGTCCGTGGAGATTCAACCTCTCGGCACGGTTGACAAGATCGTTTCACACATTCCGATAGCAGGTTGGCTGTTGACCGGTGAGGATAAAGCTTTGTTGACAGCGCACTTTAGTGTCAAAGGCGATATCAGCGATGTCTCCGTCGCCCCGATGCCTCTCGACACGTTCACCGACCCAACGATCGGCCTGCTCAGACGAACGCTGGAACTGCCTTTCAAACTTTTTAAAGACCCGCAGATTCTCTGGGGAGGGGAAGGTGACAAGGAATAGCTCTGGCCGCATGGCCCTTCGTCACCTGGACAAACCGACACCGGATCTGTCAGATCGGCGCGAGCGTATTCCCGACCGGGTTGCATGCGATTGAGGATGCGGGTGGATATGGCGGCGCTATAGGTGGCGGTGGTTTCGGCGACCAGCGCAAGCGGTTTTGGTTTCCGTAGGGGCGAGGCATGCCTCGCCCGTTTTGGTTGTTCGGTTTTGGTTCCGGGCGACGCATGCGTCGCCCCTACATTTTCACCCACCCGTTTCCGTTCCAGCAGCACGCTGGCCGGTTCACTAGAATCAGCCGTTTTTTGTTCCTACATGCACCGCCGCAATCCCGACCGTCAAATCGTGAACTCTGACGTCAGAGAAACCAGCCTGCTCCATCATTCCCTTGAAGGTTTCACGATCAGGGAACTCAAGCACGGAATCAGGAAGGTACTGATAAGCGCTGCGTTGGGAAATCAGGCCGCCCAACCATGGCAGGACGCGCAGAAAATAAAAGTAATAGGCCGCCCGGAAACAACGATTGCGAGGCGAGGCGAACTCCAGGATGACCGCCCTTCCGCCGGGTTTGAGAACACGCGCCATCTCGCACAGCCCTTGCTGCCGGTCAACCACATTGCGGATACCGAAGGCTATGGTAATCCCGTCAAAGATTCCGTCCGGATGGGGCATCGCCTCGCAAGGGGCATTCACCAGCACGATCCGGTCACGGTATAGTGAGGCAGAGATCTTGTCGCGACCGAGAACCAGCATCCCCTGGGTGAAATCAGAACCGACAATTTTGACTGAAGCATCGGTTTGCCGGCTGATCTCCAGAGCCACATCACCGGTTCCCGTAGCGATATCCAGCACCCTCCCGTTTTTCGGTACGACCAGTTGCCGGACGGCGAAACGCCGCCAGCGCCGGTCGATGCCCAGGGAAAGGACCCGGTTAAGCAGGTCGTAGCGCGGCGCGATCCGATCGAACATGTCGCGGATGCCGCGGCCTTTGTCAGTGAGTTCGGTCATTGATTCTCTTATCCGCGAAGGAAAACGCCGGTTATGTAACATGCCGATGCCGCTCATGTCAGTAAAAATGTCTGGTTTGAACCTGCCAGCCAACATTCTTATTGTCTTATCATGTTAATGCAACTACAAAGAGTGGCTGGAACGGTTCTCAGCGAAGCCCAGCTGAGACCTGTCTGGACAATCAAGAAATCATCGGAGACGGCTGTGACTGAAGAGACTCGTCGACTACTACCCTTCTTCAGCCTGGTGTTGGCCATGTTGCTCTGGGCAAGTTCCCTTGTGGCCCTCAAAATAGCCTTCCGCGGCTACCATCCGATGCAGGTAATCTTTGGTCGCATGTTCATTGCCAGCCTCTGCTTTGTCATCTTCATTCCGTCCTTTCGCAGGCTCAACTGGCGTCGCCGAGACCTGAAATATCTCCTGATCATGGCCATCTGCGAGCCCTGCCTTTATTTTATTTTCGAGGCCAGAGCCCTGGTCCTGACCAGCGCCTCGCAGGCCGGGATGATTACGGCCATGCTGCCGCTTTTAGTCGCCATCCTTGCCTGGAGCCTGCTGAATGAGCACATCACCCGCCAGACCCTGGTTGGATTCATGCTGGCGATTCTCGGCGCGTTCTGGTTGAGCCTGGCCAGTGACACAAGCACGGCGGCTCCCAACCCGTTGCTTGGGAATTTTTACGAGTTCCTGGCGATGATTTGCGCTGCGGGATACACGGTTTCGCTGAAACACCTCACCGCCAACTATCCTCCACTATTTTTGACGGCCTTCCAAGCTTTTGTCGGCAGCCTGTTCTTCTTGCCGTTTCTGTTTCTGCCCGGCATCGGTATCCCCACTTCCATAAATACAGTTCCGCTTCTGGCCGTTGTCTACCTCGGCACCTTCATTACCTTCGGTGCTTATGGCTGTTACAACTACAGCGTGAGCCGTATTCCGGCCAGCCAGGCTGCGGGCTATGTCAACCTGATCCCGGCTTTCAGTGTGCTGCTCGGCATGCTGGTCCTCGGTGAGACACTCAACAGGACACAATGGCTGGCTTGCATGGTGGTTTTCAGTGGCGTCTGGTTGAGCAGTTATCGCAAAAGCACTCTCCCGGTACAACCGACGTGGTAACTCACGGGCACCAATGTCCGACTTGAATTGTTTAAAATGGCGTACGGGAAAAATGACGCTTGGTGGCATCCTGAAGTTTTGCTACCGCCTGGAAGGATTCTTTCAGAAGATCCTGCTCCGTTTTGCTTAAAGCATGAGGATCGAGGAAATGTGAGGGGGCTTGACCAGCCTCGATCAGGCCGATTTCATGGCGCAGCCGCAAGAACGTCAACGCTTCAAAAGCTGCCCTGATGTGTTCAGCCGTCTCTGCAGCAAAAACGTTTTCGGCAACCAGGGCTTGCAGGCGATCCTTGGTGGAGATTGCCTGAACACCCCTTTCGAGAGCAAACATCCTGACACAATCAACGATGTAGACGCAGCCGCCATATTTGACGGAGAGCAATCCCGCGTTACCACCCTCCTTTTCAACCTGGAAACGCCCCAGAAGACCGAGTGGAACTTTATAGCGCAGATCCAGTGTCATCATGTGGTAAATGAATCCCTGATGTGTCGCAATGCCCTTGGCGACCATTTCGCGCAATTCATGAGCCAGTTCAACATCACCCGCCAAGGGCATGAAATCAAAAAAAATCGATGAATTCCTTACATGAGTCGGTTCCGGATCAAGCAGCCAACTGTTGAGCCGTTCCTGCCAATCAACCAGCCTCCCGCGCCAATCTTTATTGCGGGCCATGACATCGCCATCGCAGAGAGGATAGCCCGCTCTGGCCAGCGCCGTGTTAAGTTTTTCGCTGAAGGGCACGAAAAAAGCATCCACTTCAGATTGTCGTTCATCTGGGAAATCCTCGAAAATAAAACCGTTGTCCTGATCAGGATACAGCAGCATCTCTCTACGGCCGGCGCTGCCCATGATCAGAAAACAGTGTCTGATGTCCGGCAGCACCAAGCCGTCGGCAGCCATCTCGTCAAGACAGATCTGGTAAGTACGACGGATGATCGCATGATGGATGTGGGATAATATTTCCATGACTTCCGGGGTGCTGCGCGTCTCGGAGAGCAGCACGCGGGCAACCTGGACGAGTTCCTGATGAATCGACGCCAGTCCCTCGACATGCGCCTCTTCCCTGACATTACCGAGCAGCAACAGGGCCTTCTGCGAGCGGTAACGCATAAAATCGCGTGGTGTGACCACCCCGACCAGTTGCTTACGGTCCACAACCGGCAGGTAGTTGAGGCTATGCCTGGTCATAAACGCCATGGCTTCATACATGTAAGTTTCAGGACTCATGGTGCGCGGCCCGACGCGCATGACATCCCCGGCTGTCAACGCCTGGATGTCGACATTCTCAGGGGCAAGCACTTTTGCAACGAGATCACTGCCGGCGACGATACCAATCGGTTCGTACTCTAAGTTGGTCACAACCAGAAAGCTGATGTTATGTTCGGTCAGTTGACGGGCGATAGTAATAACGGGTGTGTCGCGGGTGCAAGTCACGGCTGGAGAGGTCATGATTTCGGAAAGGCGTTTTTTAAATGGGTAAGCCTCCATCTGGGTCAGTGCTGATCCGGTATGTTCCGATACAATTTCTGAATAGAGCTTGCGAACCCTGGAGAGAACGGCGCTGGTAAAAAAACGGCCTATCTGGGGGTTGTCCTTTTGCAGTTTATGGAGTATTTCTGCAGGGATGAGGTAGCATACCGTTGGTTTTACGGTCCGTGCTCCGCCGGCATAGGGTTCACCGGTAAAAACCGGTGTGCCGCCGAAGAACTGCCCTTCTTTGCGATAATCTACCACCATATCTACACCACCAGGCGAGAGCAGATTGATCGTAACCAGGCCTTCCTTGATCACGTACAGATAACCGGTCGGCGGATTGTTCTGCTGAAAGATATCGTGATTGGCCGGGTACTTCTTCTGGATCGCCGCCGCGCGTAACTCTGTAAAGTCAGACTCGGGAAGCTGGCTGAAAGGTTCGGTATCCCGTAAATGTTTGATGAGCGGCATAGGCGAAATTGTGTTGAAGCGGTTAGCCCTTGCGAGGCGGGATCTCACATCCGGAGGCTAATTTATCATCAATCGCAGAGATAGAGCAATCTCATTAATTGTATTAATCGCGCGGCAACAGTCCACACTCATCAATCCGTCAGCACGACATCAGGATATCCGAGCAGTGTTCGGGCAGGGATGCTGGCAGAGTTGGAGAGCCTGGTTAATCGGGAAGGTTGCGGGGGTTCTGAGAGGAATGCCAACCCAGTTTAGAGGAAATGATGCCACAGGTATCGAGCAATGGGTTGAGAATCTGTTTTTGAATAATCTCCTGAGAAAGTCGGAATTCAGGCCCGACAATACAAAGCACACCGTGCAGTTTACCCCCACCACCAAAAAGTGGAGCCGCTATGCTGACAATACCCTCACCCAGGGCATCATGGTCCTGTGCATAGCACTGGCGTCGCACCATCGCAAGGTGGCTGGCATCTGCAAGTTTTTTATTATCATCCTGTTCGTTCTGGAAAGCGTTGAAGGCCAACAGGGCCCGGCCGGCAGCTGCCGTATCGAGAGGGTAGCGGTTGCCAACCAGGGGAACAATCTTTACCTTCTGTGCAGTATCCACCATGTCAAGAAAAAGCACTTCCTTGCCACGGCGAACGGCGATGTATACCGCTTCATTACAGTCCCGCGCTAACCGCTCAACGACTGGACGGGCATGCCTCAATAAAACCATGCGGGACAGGAACTTCTGACCTATCTCATAGGCCGAGAGTCCCAGGCGATATTTTCCTGAATGTTCTTCTCTCTCAACGTAGCCTCGGTTTTCAAACGTCGCCAGCAGACGAAAAACACTTGTCTTGTTCATGGCGAGTTTTTCACTTAACTGACTGATGCGGACATCATCTTCAATTTCACTCAGTGCTTCCAGAACGTCAAGAGCATTTTCAACCGCCTGTATTGAATAAGATTCCTTATCTCTTGAGGTCACCGGCAACTCCTTTGGGCTCGAAAAACAGCAAAAGAACGGGCATTGCAAGTAAAATAATACGATGTTTTATTATTGTCAACAATTAGCCGCAAAAAACTTAAAACATTCGGAACAATTGATCGTAAAAAAAAAGATCCTTGTATTTTAAAACTCTTAAACTGCAATTATCACAATAAAAAATGCAGCTAGCTGGAGGGTATAGATTGGAAGCTTGATTATAAAAATACTGTTTTATATTTTCAGATTACTCGAGCAGGAGGGCATATATGGTCACTCTGGTTGTTCAAGCGGTCGATAATCGGCTGGTCAGCGGGAAGAATGGGGAAGTCTGCAAGGTTTCGAGGATGAACCCAGCGATGCTCGGCAACCTCGATATTACGTAAATCATTTGTGAGGAGTTGGCAATTGTAAGCGAGAATCAGCACAGAACCCCAGTCATAACGATAGAAGGCCACCTCGAAAACCCCTGCAACCTGAATTTCCACATCAAGCTCTTCGCGGATTTCACGGTACAAGGCTTCTTCCGGGCTTTCTCCTGGATCAAGCTTGCCACCGGGGAACTCCCATAAACCGGCGTGGATTTTATTACAGGGCCGCCGGGTGATGAGGACTCTGTCTCCATTGAAAATAATCGCAGCGGTCACCAGCAATGGCATTTCAAGGTTCTCTGATTTGTGTCGGTCTATCATACTGACAAAGATAACAGAATTGACGCTGCAAAAGCTATCGGTGATGGTCACTCTGCCTTAAACCCGCTGAGGAATCTCTCATGCAATTCCTTGCCGCAAGGCGATGATCGTGATAATTTATCGTGATTTTTTTATACCATACATTTACCCATCAATCTCAGGAGGAAGCTGTGTCGGTTCATGAAATAAAACATCCGTTGGTACGTCACAAGCTGGGATTGATGCGCCGGGACGGAATCAGCACCAAAGATTTCCGCGAGCTATCCTCAGAAGTTGCCCGGCTTTTGACCTACGAAGCAACCAGCGACCTGGAAACGGAAAAAGAAACGATCGAAGGATGGGCCGGACCGGTTACAGTTGACACCATAAAAGGCAAGAAGATCACGATTGTACCGATCCTGCGCGCCGGTCTCGGCATGATGGACGGCGTTCTTGACTTGATCCCGAGCGCCCGGGTCAGCGTTGTCGGTCTGTATCGCAACGAGGAGACTCTGGAGCCGGTCGCCTACTACCAGAAGTTCACCAGCCAGATAAGCGATCGTACTGCGATGATTCTCGACCCGATGCTGGCAACCGGAGGCAGTGTCATTGCCGCAATCGACATGCTCAAAAAAGCTGGCTGCAAAAAGATCAAGGGCCTTTTCCTGGTGGCGGCTCCGGAAGGGATTGCCGCCTTGCAGGCTAAACATCCGGATGTGGATATCTACGTGGCGTCAGTCGATGAGAGATTGAACGAAGTCGGCTATATCCTTCCCGGTCTCGGTGACGCAGGTGACAAGATTTTCGGCACCAAATAAAATAATCTGCTGGAGGGATACCAATGTCTGAAAATCTGCAGGAGAACCGTTTTAGCTTCAAGCCGAAAGAGATGGTCATAGGCGCCCAGATGCTCTTTGTCGCTTTCGGCGCTCTGGTCCTGGTCCCTTTACTGACTGGACTCAACGCCAATGTCGCCCTGTTCACCGCCGGCGCCGGGACACTTTTGTTCCAGGTTATTACCCGCGGCAAGGTCCCGGTATTCCTGGCCTCCAGTTTTGCCTTCATCGCACCGATCATTTACGGTGTCCAGCAGTGGGGAATCCCCGGAACCATGTGCGGCCTGGCCGCGGCTGGCCTCCTCTATGTCGTTATCAGCTTCACTGTACGCATTTTCGGGTCAGACATCCTGCACCGCGTCCTGCCGCCGATTGTCACTGGCCCGGTAATCATGGTGATCGGCCTGGTTTTGGCTCCGGTTGCCGTGCACATGGCCTCCGGTCGAACCGGGGATGGTACTGCCTGGCTGGTGCCGCAGCCGACTGCCTATATGATTGCCGGTGTCGCCCTGGTGGTCACTGTACTGGTGTCCCTGCTCGGCAAGGGCCTTTTCAGGCTGGTCCCGATCCTCTGCGGGGTTGGCAGCGGCTACCTGGCCGCACTGGTTCTGGACGCCACGGGCATTTCAGCGTCGGTTCATGCCTCGTTTGACCCCGGCAGCCTGCAGAACTGGACCGGCCCGGCACTGATCTCGATGCAGAAGGTCCTTGGTGCACCTTGGCTGGCCATGCCTGAGTTCACCCTGCCCGCCTGGAATCTGCAGGCAATCATCTTTATCGTGCCGGTCGCCATTGCTCCGGCCATTGAGCATTTCGGCGATGTACTGGCTATCGGCAGCATTACCGGCAAAGACTATGTTGAAGATCCCGGCATTCACAAGACCCTGCTCGGCGACGGCCTGGCTACCACCCTGGCCGCATGTCTCGGCGGTCCTCCCAATACCACTTATTCCGAGGTCTCCGGGGCTGTTGCCCTGACCCGCTCATTCAACCCGGTGGTCATGACCTGGGCTGCGGTTACTGCTATCCTGCTTGCTTTTATCGGCAAATTGGGCGGGTTTCTCAACACCATTCCGGCACCGGTCATGGGCGGGATTATGGTGCTGCTCTTCGGAGCGATTGCGGTAATCGGCATCAATACTCTGGTCAGGGCAGGTACCGACCTGATGCAGCCACGGAACCTGACGATCGTGGCCGTGATCCTGGTTTTTGGCATCGGAGGCATGAACTTTGATCTGGCCGTGGTCAAACTCGGCGGCATAGGTCTGGCCGGTATAGTTGGTGTAATCCTTAACCTGATTCTGCCGCAGGGACGGGAACAATAATCATTCCATAACACAACTTGCAGCAACGAAAAAAGGCCGGAGAAAATTTTCTCCGGCCAGAAAAATGTAACCTGATTTAATAACTAGTACCCTGTAACCCACAACCTTTCGCATCTTGCTTGTTCTTTGCCGCGTCAGCTGCGTTGCGATCTCAGCTGTGTAGCAACGGCTAGGCAGCTGAAATCACGCCTTGCTGACACGCCAAACTCCTGCGCAATCTTACGAAATCCTATGGGTTACAGGGTACTAGTGCCCATCCGGAAACTCCGGATGGCACGATTGAAGTTTTCGATCTGGAAACGAGCAATTTTTCGCAAGGTCAAGGAAATCAAGAATTTGAACGGAGGC
>JBPPMB010000097.1:0-18452 GCA_051305855.1 Desulfuromonadales bacterium | reverse complement strand
TAGAGAGCACCTATGGTTTTAGGAACAATTTCGGAAAGAAAAAGGATCAGCAGCGTCATGATTGCAGAGAAGAGGCCGAACCAGGTGCTTCCAAATACGACGGTGGCTTTGGCCCCGGCCATGATCGCTCCAACTGTGTGAGCGATGGTGTTCAGAGTCAGAATAGCGGCAAGAGAGCGATCCACGTTGTCTTGCTTCAATCGCTTCAATAGCGCTGAAAGCTTTGGCTTTTTCACCTTCTTTTGCTCAATATAAGCAGGCGTAATGCTCAGCAACACCGCTTCTGCCACCGAACAGAGAAACGAAAAGCACAACGCCATCATCACATAGGCAATTAACAGCACGACATCAGTATTCATATCTATGAAAGTCCTCTATTCGCTATCTCTGGTTGCGATCAATGCCCTGTGAGCATCGCGCATCGAAGGCCAGACCAAATCCTGCGGCGATCGTGGATATCAGTTTATCGTGGTTTTGCACGTGTGCCAGTTCATGGGCTATGACCCCTTCGAGCTCTTCCGCGGAGTGGATGCGCATGATCCCCTCGGTTGCCGCCACCTGCAGCGGACCTAAATATGGGCGAATATGTCAGACTTACGTCAATCTTAAGGTTTTGCTTAATCCGCTTTTTCAGCGTTAATCAAGCCTGTCCGCCATAGCCTTGGCGGAGGAGGGCGTCCTATTGTTCTTTGACCTTAAAGCAAAACCTTTAATTTAGCCGCGATCAGAATCTATGAAAATCTGTAAGATCAAAACCGGAGTCTGTTGTTTTTAGTTTAACCATAGACCTTGATAGATTTTCATTGCGGCTAATTTGCCTTTGACCTTAAAGCAACACCTATTATTTGGACGCTGATCAAATCTGATGAACGCTGATCAAGCCGAACCAAACACTTGGGGTTAAAGCCTTGAGATTTTGCTTAATCAGCTTTTTCAGCGTTAATCAGCGTCCCATTGCCTTTGCCTTTGTATTTAAGATCAAAAACCTGATGGGATGCAGATCAAATTTGATGTACGCTGTAATGGCCGTTTCAACACCAACCTGACCACATGAGGGATTCTTTTGGCCGGAACCGGTTTATTAGCTCTGCTCGATGACATCGCAACGGTTCTCGACGACATCGCGGTCATGACCAAGGTGGCGGTCAAGAAGACCGCCGGCGTGCTGGGTGATGACCTGGCCCTGAATGCCGAGCAGGTCTCCGGGATCCGTGCCGAGCGCGAACTTCCGGTGGTGTGGGCCGTTGCCAGGGGCTCGTTTAAAAACAAGCTGATTCTTGTGCCGGTGGCCCTGACGGTCAGCGCTTTCGCACCCTGGGCCATTTCCCCGCTGCTGATGCTGGGAGGTGCCTACCTTTGCTATGAGGGATTCGAGAAGCTGGCGCACAAGTTTTTACACAGCAAGGCCGAGGTTCAGTCGGAACATATCGAGAAAATCCTGGTATTGAGCGATCCGGGCATCGACCTGGTGGCCTTTGAACAGGCGAAGATCAAGGGGGCTGTGCGCACCGACTTTATCCTCTCTGCCGAGATCATCGTCATTGCTTTGGGGACGGTGCAGGGAGCGGCCATGGGCAAACAGATTGCCGTGGTTGCCGGCATTGCCCTGCTCATGACCATCGGCGTCTATTCGCTGGTGGCCGGGATCGTCAAGCTGGATGATGCCGGTTTGCACCTGGTCAAAGCTGGAGGCACTGATCTCTGGAGTGCCTGCCGCCGGGTTCTGGGCAAGGTTTTGCTGCGGCTGGCTCCGTTCCTGATGAAGGCCCTGTCGATTGTCGGCACGGCGGCGATGTTCATGGTCGGTGGCGGTATCCTCATGCATGGTCTGCCCGGGGCACACCTGGTGTCGCACGCTGTGGTTGAGGCTGTCCAGGGTGTCGCGGTCATCGGCGGGCTGCTGACAGCTCTCGCGCCCGTTACCGTGAATGCGTTGGCAGGCATTGTCGCCGGTGGTCTGGTACTCTCTGCGGTCAACCTGACCAGAAGGGTCGTCATGAAGGTCAATGACGAGAGCTGACAGGTTGTTCTTCAGGGGCATGGGGACAGGTCGGACACTAATTAGACAGGGACATCTGGGTTGACGTGAGAATCTCTACGGCAATGCTCAGGACTTTTCGCTTATTGTCCCACCGGTCAGTCAGCCCCCGTTATCAGTCTGCAATAGTTAGCATAGGCTTGAAAACCGACCAGTGTCTGATTGTTGTAAATGCAGGTCGGGACGGCGGTGACGCCAAGCTTCGCCGCTCGCTGCCAGTCAGCATCAACAGCCGCGGCATGGCTTTGCCGATCGATAACCTGACGAGCCAGGTCGGCATTGAGACCAACTCCATCGGCGATGGCTGCCAGCTCTGCCGGCAATGCGATATTACGGCCATCGACAAAGTAGGCGCGATAAACCGCCATGTGGAATGCTTCGCCAACGCCCTGCTCTTGCGCCCACTTGCCCAGTTCCTGAGCGCGACGGCTGTTGTAGGTGCGGGTGCGCTTCCCGATCGGTAGTCCCAGGTCACCAGCGACCTGATAGAGGCGCTGTAATACAGCATCAATATCCATGCGCCCGGCAAATAAATCCGCCAGTTCCAACCCCTCTTCAGGGGTTTCAGGATGCAGAGGGAACACGCGCCAACGGATGTTGAGGTCAAATTCCTCACGCAGCTTGTCGGTACGCACGGTACCGAAGTAGCACCAGGGTCAGATGTAATCGAAAAATATCTCTACGGTTTTCATGGATTAAGTTTATCAGGTGTCGTGAAAAGGGCAATACAGTCAGACAGCGAAGAGGTCCCTTGTGATTCCGCATAACAGGCAGGCGACCGTTTGGTTCTGGTCGCCTGCCTGCTCTATAACTATCGCGCACTGCGGTTGTGCCATCCGGAGTTTCCGGATGAACACGAGCTAGCGGTATATGTTCCAGCCAAGCAAGAGCCCTGGTTGCTGAACCATGACGCTGAGAGAGCTGTCGTAGCTCCTGTATGTGCTGACCGGGTAAGCCACCCTCGGATACGCATGGATGTGGGATTGTTTCTGATAGCGGTTGTCATGGCGGCGCTGCTGCTTATTCCGGTAGGAATCACGATGCTCGAACCGGGTGTGAATCCGTTCGCCCTTGCGGTCCATGTGACGGTTGATCTGCTCGCCCTTTTTCTGGAAGTGGCGGCCCTGGCGATTTTTGCCCTGTGCGTAGGCTTTATCCGCCTTGCGATCGAAATGTCGCTCGATGCGGTTTCCCTTGGCGTCCAGATGTTGTTCAATGCGTTTACCCTGAGATGCGTAGCCATCACGATTGCCGCGGTTGCCACTCTCAGCCATAGCATTGTTAACAAAAAGCAGCAGGAAAATTGTTAATGTGGTTGTAATAATTTTTTTCATAGTCATTTCCTTTTCCTCGTTAGGGTTTTCGCAATGTTTTGTTGATTAAGACGGGGGGCATGCGAAAAGGTTTACATGGGTCTGGCTATGCCCGGACGGAGCTGCTTGCAACAATCGGGGGTGTCGTCATGATAGCGGGGTAGAGTTGATTGGCCTCGTCTTCTGCGGCATCCGGTTTTCTGGCTTTTTTGTTCAGACTCATTTCATGTTAGAAACACGAGGGTCTCTTCAGACTCATTTCATAGTGGAAGAGGCTAAGGCTTGTAGCAAAGGGTAAAAAAAACTATAATCAACAGTTTCTGTCCAACAATATTTGTGGCCTCGCAAGACCCAACCATGGCGGTCATCGACACCGGTGGCAGCAGGTTGCTTGAAAAATTGCTATATGGAGTTGCTTTTGCCAGTTGCAGCGCACAAATTGCCAGCCCCTCTGGGGGTGTTCCTGCCCGGGGAACACGTGGCGGCGGGACCGGCATTGGTTAGCGGACTGCGTCGTATCAACCAGCCCCTGTACCTTTTGGCCAGGGATTGTGACACCAGTGTGATGACCGGCACTGCCGGTGCACCCCTGGCGAGCGGCGACGGGCAGGCCTTTAACGGCATGGCGCTGCCCTGCTTTCTGGAAAAGCTTGGCGATGCGGACTTCTGTCGAGATCACGCCGTTCGTTATCCTTACGTAGGTGGCTCCATGGCCAAGGGGATCAGTTCAGTGGCCATGGTCGAGACCCTGGCCCTGGCTGGCATGCTCGGCTTCTTCGGGGCCGCCGGTCTTCTGGTCGAGGAAGTCGAGGCGGCCATTGATCAGCTGCAGCACCGTGCATCCGGCTGTTCCTACGGATTTAACCTGATTCACAGCCCCAACGAACCGGAGCTCGAAAACGCCCTCGTCGATCTCTACCTGCGCCGCGGCGTCACCCTGGTCGAGGCCTCGGCATTTCTTGGCCTGACCCCGGCCCTGGTGCGCTATCGGACTCATGGCCTCTGGCGCAATGCCGAAGGACGGATCGTCGCACCGAATCGCGTGATCGCCAAAATCTCCAGGGAGGAAGTCTCTGCGAAGTTTTTTGCCCCGCCACCGGAGCGTTTTTTGCGGGAGCTGGTTGCATCGGGACAGTTGAACGCCGAACAGGCACAGTGGGCAACCGAGATTCCGATGGCCCAGGATGTGACTGTTGAAGCCGACTCCGGGGGGCATACTGACAACCGGCCGGCCCTGGCGTTGTTCCCGACCATCCAGGCGCAGAAAAATGCCTGTCAAATACAGTATAATTATGCACAGCCACTGCGCGTCGGTCTTGGCGGCGGCATTGCCACGCCGTCTTCAGCGGTGGCGGCGTTTGCTTTGGGTGCGGCCTACCTGGTGACCGGCACGGTCAACCAGGCCTGTGTCGAATCAGGCACCAGTGATGAAGTGCGTCAGATGCTTGCTGAAACCCGTCAGGCTGATGTCACCATGGCCCCGTCCGGCGACATGTTCGAAATGGGCGTAAATGTCCAGGTGATCAAGCGCGGCACCATGTTCTCCATGCGCGCTGCCAAGCTCTACGAGCTGTATCGCGCGCATGGCAGCATCGAGGAGCTGCCGGTCGGTGAAAGGCAGAAACTGGAAAAAACGGTGTTCCGCAAAGACCTTGACCAGGTCTGGGCTGAGACACGCAGCTACTTTCAAGAACGTGATCCCCGTCAGCTGGCCAGGGCTGAACGTGATCCCAAATACAAGATGGCTCTGGTGTTTCGCTGGTACCTCGGCCAGTCACCAGTCTGGGCCAATCGCGGCGAAGCGGACCGGCGCCTTGACTACCAGATCTGGTGCGGTCCGGCTATGGGAGCTTTCAATGAATGGGTCAAAGGTTCTTTTCTGGAAGCGCCCGGGCAAAGGCGGGTTGCAACTGTGGCATGGAATATTCTCTTTGGTGCAGCTGTATTGATGCGGGCCAACCAACTTAAACTTCAAGGGGTACGTCTCGATGATGAGGCAGAGCTTTTGGCCCCCCTTGAAATCGAACAGATCAAGGAGTTTCTCAGTTGAAAAAAAACAGCGGAGAAGAGAACCGGCGGGCGGCGGCAGCTATGCCAATAGCCATTGTCGGTATCGGCTGCTTGTTTCCCCAGGCAGAGGACAAGGGAACCTTTTGGACCAACATCAAGAATGGCTCCGATGCGATCATCGAGGTCCCTGCAAGTCACTGGCGCTCTGATGATTATTTTGATGCGGACCCCAAGGCTGCCGACAAAGTCTACGCCAAGTACGGAGGTTTCCTTTCACCGGTGGATTTCAATCCCATGGAGTATGGTGTGCTGCCCAACGCGCTGGAGGCGATCGATACCTCGCAGCTGCTCGGGCTGGTAGCCGTCGACCAGGCTCTGAATGATGCAGGCTATACCACCGGGAAGAAATTCGACCGCGACCGGGTCAGTGTGATTCTTGGTGTTACCGGAACACTGGAGCTGGTCGTGCCGCTCGGTGCCCGCCTCGGTCATCCGCGCTGGCGGGAAGCACTAAAAGACGCTGGCATAGCTGATGCGATCGCCGCAGATGTCGTGCAGCGCATCAGCGACTCCTACGTACCCTGGCAGGAGAATTCCTTTCCGGGACTGCTCGGCAACGTGGTGGCCGGGCGGATCAGCAAGCATTTTGATTTCGGCGGCACCAACTGCGTGGTTGACGCCGCCTGCGGCAGTTCCCTGGGGGCCCTCAATATGGCCGCTATGGAGCTGGCCTCTGGCAAGTCGGACATGGTGGTGACTGGCGGCATCGACACCTTCAACGACATTTTCATGTACACCTGTTTCAGCAAGACGCCGGCGCTGTCGCCATCCGGACATGCCAGGCCGTTTGCCGACAACGCCGACGGCACCACTCTGGGCGAGGGGCTGGGCATTCTCATCATCAAGCGACTGGCTGACGCCGAGCACGATGGCGACAAGATCTACGCTGTTATCAAGGGGATCGGCGCGTCAAGTGACGGCCGTGGTTCGGCCATTTACGAGCCGAGTGCTGCCGGTCAGCAGAAAGCGCTGCGGCGGGCTTACCAGCAAGGCGGGATTGACCCCCGGACCGTCGAATTGATCGAAGCTCACGGCACCGGCACCAAGGTCGGTGATGCCGTCGAGGTGTCTGCTCTGCAGACGGTTTTCGGCGACGCTGAGGTTCCCTGGTGTGCGATCGGTTCGATCAAGTCGCAGATAGGCCATACCAAGGCCGCCGCCGGTTCTGCCGGTCTCATCAAAGCGGCCATGGCGCTCTACAACAAGACCCTGCCGCCGACCATCAAGGTCAAAAAGCCACAGGCAACTGTGAACTCGGCAAGCTCGGCATTCTACGTCAATACCGAGGCGCGACCATGGATTCCCCGCGCAGATCATCCCCGCCGGGCCGGTGTCAGCGCGCTCGGTTTCGGCGGCAGCAATTTCCACTGTCTGCTTGAAGAATACCTGCCGCTCAAGGCTGCTGCCGACTGGCAGGGTGATGTCCAGATCGTGGCGTTCAGTGCTGCCGATGAGGCTGGCCTGGAATCCGCCCTGCAAACCTTCCCGGCAGAAGAATCGTGGAATACGCTGCGCCTGGCCGCCGATCAAAGCCGCAGCAGCTTCGATGCACAGCAAGCGTGCCGGCTGCTGCTGGTCCTGGAAAAAGACAAATCCAAGCCTGCCAGCCAGGTCAAAAGTACCATGACCATGCTGCGCAACAACCGCGGCCAGCGCTCATGGAGCACTCCGGACGGCAGTTTCTTTGCACGAGGCGAGCTCAACGGCGGGCTGGCGATGCTCTTTCCTGGCCAGGGAGCCCAGTATCCGGGGATGCTCAGAGACCTGGCAATACAGTTCCCGCAGTTTCTTGAGACATTCACAGCTGCCGATCGTGCGTTTCTTGCCAATACCGGTGACGGTCATGGTCGCTTGGCCGAGCTTGTCTATCCGCACCCCAGTTTTGATCAGGCCACCAGGGACCGTAACGAAGCAAGACTGCAGGCGACGGACGTTGCCCAGCCTGCCCTCGGTGCCGTCAGCCTGGGAGCGCACGAGGTGCTCGCGGCCTTTGGCGTCACCGCCGAGGCTTATGCCGGTCACAGTTATGGCGAACTGACGGCACTCTGCAGCGGTGGTTATTTTGATATTGCTGCTCTGCACGCGCTGTCCCGACTGCGTGGTGAATTAATGGCCGCCGGTGAAGGCGATCGCGGATCGATGCTGGCAGTCTCCGCGCCGCTAGACCAGGTCGAAGTGTTCCTCAAGACGTCCGGACTGCGACTGGTTCTGGCCAACCGCAACACCCCCGAACAGGGAGTCCTTTCCGGGGCGACTAATGAGATCGAAAAAGCCGCAACATTACTCGATGCACAGGGTTTGCGATACAAGCGGCTTGCTGTGGCCGCGGCCTTTCACAGCGAACTGGTCTCTGACGCCAGCGGGCCCTTCGCTGAACGTCTGCAGGCGATTGAATTCAATAAACCGACCGCCAGGGTCTTTGCCAACACGACCGGCGCAGCTTATCCCGTGTCTGCCGAGAAGGCCCGTGATATCCTGGCCGCCCAGTTGGCCAGTCCCGTCGACTTCGTTGCCGAAATTGAAGCGATGTACGCTGCCGGAATGCGCATCTTCCTGGAGGTCGGGCCCGGGGCCCGTTTGACCGGTATGGTCAAGGCCATTCTCGGCGAACGTGATCACCAGGCTATTGCCATCGACGCTTCCAATGGCAAGCGCTCGGGCATCAACGACCTGGGTCGTGCGCTGGCGCAGTTGGCGGTGATCGGCTACCCGGTAAATCTGCCATGCTGGGATGAAGGCTATGCCGCATCCCGCAAATCGACGCAAGGCAAAAAGCCCGGTATGACGATTCCGTTGACCGGAGCCAACTATTTCAAGCGGCCACAGAAACGTCTGCCTGTGCAGCCTCAAGCTGTTGCAGAAACTGTAATGACGCCTGCCGCGCCAGCCGGGCAGCAGCAAACGGACACGCTGAATCATGCCGCCCCTGCAGCTGGTGCGTTTGGCGCTGATAGCGGTTCCCTGCAGGAAGCACTGCAAATCACCCGGCAGAGCATGCAGGCCTTGCAGACTCTCCAGGAGCAGACGTCGCGCCTGCATCAGCAGTTCCTGGCTGGACAGGAGTCGGCCACGCGCTCCTTCCTTAACCTGGTCGAGCAGCAGAACCGTTTATTGCAGGGGCAGCCGCTGGTCTCTGGCGCTGCACCTGTCATGCCCCTGCCATCCGTTGCTGCCACACCGGTTCAGCCGTTGGCGGCTCCGCTTCAGCCAGTCCAGGCGCCTGTCGATGAGGCTGTCCCTGTTCCGGACCGCAACCTGGTTGCCGCTGTGCTCCTGGCGGTGATCGCCGAAAAAACCGGGTACCCGCAGGAGATGCTGGAACTGGAGATGACCCTCGACGCCGATCTCGGCATCGATTCGATCAAGCGCGTGGAGATTCTCTCGGCCCTGCAGGAAAGGCTGCCCGAGGCACCGGCGGTCAAGCCGGAGGACCTTGGCACCCTGCAGACCCTCGGCCAGATCATTGACCACTTAAATGCCGGTATGCCCGTCGCTCAGGTTGTCGCTCCGGCTGCATCGGCAGCCACTCCTGCCGTTGACGGCAGCCAGGTTGCAAGTGTGCTGCTTGCCGTGATCGCCGAGAAGACCGGTTACCCGCAGGAGATGCTCGAACTGGAGATGGCGCTCGACACCGATCTCGGTATCGATTCGATCAAGCGCGTGGAGATTCTCTCGGCCCTGCAGGAAAGGCTGCCCGAGGCACCGGCGGTCAAGCCAGAGGACCTCGGTGTCTTGCAGACCCTTGGCCAGATCGTTGACTACCTTGCCGCAGTCGGCAGCAAGAGCGCTGTTCCAGCAGTAGCGGCGGCTGCAAGTCCGTTTAACCGCGATGCCGTGGCTACCACCCTGATGGAGGTGATCGCCGGAAAGACCGGCTACCCGGTGGAAATGCTCGAGTTGGAAATGGCGCTCGATACCGATCTCGGCATCGACTCGATCAAGCGGGTCGAAATCCTTTCCGCCCTTCAGGATAAGTTGCCGGGTGCTCCGGCGATAAAACCCGAACATCTCGGCACCCTGCAGACAGTTGGCCAGATCGTCGATTTCCTGGCCAGCGTTTCCGGCGCCACGGAACCTGCGGCGAAACCGCTCGCGCCCTTCGAGCTGCCGTCGGTCGGCAGCGGTGTTGAGCGCAAAGTCTTGAAAGCGGTGCCGATGCAAATGGCAGAGGACCGTGATTCGCTCACCTTGCCGAAAGGTGCCGTGATCTGGGTCAGTGATGACGGCTCAGTCCTTGCGGATTCCCTCTGTCAAAAACTTGTGGCGCAAAACCTGGTCGCTGAGAAAATCAATCTCAGCCAGCTCAACGGTCTTGCCCCGACAGTGGAGCTGGCCGGACTGGTTCTGCTTGCTCCGCAGGCAGGAACTGACGATCTTTTCCTGCAGAACGCTTTCCTCCTCATGCAACTGGTGGAACCGGCCCTTAACGCTGCCGCGGATAGATCAGGGGCTGTCCTGGCGACGGTGTCGCGCCTGAATGGACGCTTCGCTTTACCAGGAGGCGGTCCGGTCACGGATGCCCTCTCGGGTGGCCTGGCCGGTTTGGCAAAAACCGCCGGGCAGGAATGGCCTGAAGTCACTTGCAAGGCTTTCGATCTTGCAGCAGATCTGGACGATGCAGACAGAACGGCTGAAATGCTGTTGAGTGAACTTCTCTGCGATGGTGAGCAGGAAGTCGGTTTCTCGAGCCAGGGGATGTATACCCTCTGCCTGGTTGATGAGTCGTTGACCGGTGAGCCGCTCGATTCGCCGGTAAGTTATGGTGATGTTGTGGTGATCAGCGGCGGCGCGCGCGGCGTAACGGCCGAGGTTGCGGTTGCCCTGGCGGCTTCGAGCCGGGCGACTCTGCTGCTGCTTGGCCGCAGCACAGCTCCGCAGGCGGAACCGGCCTGGCTCAGCAGCCTGGTCAGCGAAGCCGAGATCAAAAAAGCCGTGATCGCCAATGCCAAGGGCCCTTTAAAACCGAGAGAGGTCGGCCAGGCATGCCGCGAGATTCTTGGCAAGCGCGAGATCCGCGGCACCCTGCAACGCATCAAGGCGGCGGGCGGCCAGGCAATCTATCGATCCGTCGATCTGCGTGACGGCGATGCCGTCGCGGCCATCATCACGGATATCCGTGATGAGTACGGCCCGATCAAGGGCTTGATCCATGGAGCCGGGGTGCTGGCCGATCGCTTGATCAAGGACAAGACCGCAGAGCAGTTCGCGCAGGTTTACAGCACCAAGATCGCTGGTCTGCGCAACCTGCTGGCGGCACTTGTTGAAGATGAACTGCGTTTCATGGTGATGTTCTCCTCATCGACCGGCCGTTACGGCCGGACTGGACAGGTCGACTATGCAGTGGCCAACGAGGTTCTCAACAAGACAGCCCAGGAGCAGGCCGGACTGCGTGCCGGTTGCCGCGTCCTTTCCCTGAACTGGGGGCCGTGGGACGGCGGCATGGTGACCCCCGCTCTGAAAAAAGTCTTTGCCGGGGAAGGCGTTGCCGTCATCGACCTCAGGGCCGGTGCTGATTACCTGCTCGAGGAAATTGCCACGCCTCCCGGTGGCCCGGTGGAACTGGTCATCCTCGGCGGCCGGGAAGAAGCGGCGAGTGAAAACCTGGCCCAGGCTCATGAAAACATCTACGTTTCCAAGGCATTTGACCTGGAGATTTCCGTAGAGCAGTACCCGTTTCTCAAGTCCCATGTCATCGATGGCAAGGCGGTTCTGCCGATGGCCATCATTATCGAATGGATGGCGCATGGAGCGATCCATAATAACCCCGGTCTGCGTTTCCATGGTTTCAACGATCTGCGTGTCCTCAAAGGCGTTACCCTTGAACAGGGGCAGACACATACCCTGCAGGTCATGACCGGCAAGGCGTTCAAGAGCGGCGGAGTTCACGTCGTACCGGTGGAACTCTCCGGGATGACGGCCGGAGGTCAACAGTTTGTCCACTGTCGTGCCCGAATGGTGCTGGCGGACAAGTTGCCGGAAAGCAAACAGGCCGTACCACGCCTGGAACTGCCATCTTACAGCCGCTCCATCGAGGAAATCTACCAGCCGGACCGGCTCTTCCACGGTCCAGCTTTTCACGGTATCCGTGAAGTCATCGGCTGCTCCGGCGAGGGGATCACGTCAGTCGTCCGCCCGGCACCGAGCCCGGTCGAATGGATCAACCAGCCGTTGCGAAACTCCTGGCTGGCCGATCCACTGGCACTGGACAGCAGCTTCCAGATGATGATTCTCTGGAGTTTCGAACGCTACCAGTCCGGCTCCCTTCCGGTTTTTGCCGGTCGCTATCGCCAGTTCCAGAACAAGTTCCCTGAAACCGGCGTTGAAATCCGGATTCGGATCATCAGCCAGAGCGTCAGCAAGGCGGCCGCGGAAATCGACTTTGTCGACCCGGCCAACGGCACCCTGGTTGCCCGTATCGAAGATTACCAATGTGTTATTGATGCCTCGCTGAACGCAAGCTTCCAGCGCAATAAACTGCAGGGAGCTGCCTGAGCATGAAGCACGGCAAATCGGTTGCAATTGTCGGGGTCGGCGGCGTGTTTCCCATGTCACCGACCCTGGACCGTTTCTGGGAAACGATTACCGGCAACCTTGACACCTCGCGAGTGCCGCCGCAAGGGCGCTGGCTGCTCGATCCTGACGAGGCCTTCGATGCGACGGTCGGCACCCCGGACAAAATTTATTCAAAAAAGGGCTGCTTCATCGATGACGAGACCGACCCCTCATCGATTGCGGGCCTCGACATCGACCCGGGTTTCCTGGCCGGCCTCGATCCGATGTTTCGCCTGCTGCTGCGCACCGGCCACCAGGCTTTCACTGATAGCCGTATCGATGAGCTGAATCGCGATCGGGTCGGTGTCATCATCGGCAACCTGGCGCTGCCCAGCGAATATTCTTCGACCATGGCCCGTGACTATCTCGGCCGCACTTTCGAAGAGAAACTGCTCGGCCCACAATACACCTCGACGCTGGCGAGCGTCGCTCCGCTGAACCGTTACGTGGCCGGCCTGCCCGCCGGACTGCTGGCCAAGGCACTCGGCCTCGGCGGGACCTGCTATACCCTCGATGCCGCCTGTGCTTCGTCACTCTACGCCATCAAGCTGGCAGCTGATGAACTGCTCGCCGGACGGGCCGACGCCATGCTGACCGGCGGTCTTTCGCGTCCTGACTCACTCTATACCCAGATGGGTTTCTCCCAGCTGCATGCCCTCTCGTCATCGGGGAAATGTTCCCCTTTCGACGCCAATGGCGATGGCCTTGTGGTCGGCGAGGGGAGCGGCATGTTCCTGCTTAAGCGGACTGAAGATGCGGTCTGTGCCGGTGACCATATTTATGCCGTGATCCGCGGCATAGGTCTCTCCAACGATCTCGGCGGCAGTCTGCTGGCTCCGGCTTCCGAGGGACAGCTGCGGGCGATGCGTTCTGCCTATGAGCAGGCCGGCTGGTCACCTTCTGACGTTGATATGATCGAGTGCCATGCTACCGGCACCCCGGTAGGAGATGTGGTCGAATTCTCCAGTCTGAAAGGCCTCTGGGGTGACGATGGCTGGCAAGCAGGGCAGTGCGTGATCGGTTCGGTGAAATCGAATATCGGTCACTTGCTGACCGCCGCCGGTTCAGCTGCCCTGATGAAAACCCTGTTGGCGATAAAAAGCCGCACCCTGCCGCCGACCGCCAATTTTTCGCATCCGGCCAACGGCATCGACCTGAAAACCAGTCCTTTTCGCGTGCTGCAACAGTCGAAGCCCTGGAAGTCCCGCAAGAAGGGGCAGCCACGGCGAGCGGCGGTCAGTGCATTCGGCTTTGGCGGTATCAACGCCCACTTGCTGGTCGAAGAATGGATTCCGCAAAAACAGTCGAAAAGTTGTGTCGCCTATCATCCGTCATTCAAGAAGAAGAGTCCACCGGTGGCCATTGTCGGCATGGGTGCTCATTTCGGTCGCTGGGATTCGCTCGCAGCCCTGCGCAGCCGGTTGCTTGGCGGTGAGGACGAGGTGAAGCCCGAGCGTCCTGTCCACTGGTGGGGTGCAGAACAGAGCCGCTGGTTTCAGGAAAGCGGGCTGAATGAAACAGACTTCAGGGGATTTTTCATTCCCGATGTTCATGCTGTCCCCGGCTCCTTCCGCATCCCGCCGAAAGAGATCGAGGAGATGCTCCCCCGCCAGTTGCTGATGCTCAAAGTTGCCGACGAAGCGCTGCAGGATGCCGGGCTCAAGAATGAGGACCTGCTGTTTACCGGGGTTTTCATCGGTGCCGGCCTCGACCTCAACGCCACCAACTTCAGCTTTCGCTGGGGGATCCAGACGTTTGTCCGCAGGTGGGCGCAACAGCTCGGCCGAGAACTGTCTGCGGCGGAGCTCAAGACGTGGATTGCCGACCTGCGCGAGGCGGCTGGACCGGCCCTGAGTGCCAACCGCGTCATGGGTGCGCTCGGCAGCATTGTTGCCAGCCGGGTGGCCAAGGCCTTTCGGGTCGGCGGACCCAGTTTTACCTTGTGCAGTGAAGATAATTCCGGGCTGAGAGCTCTCGAAGTAGGGGTACGTGCCCTGCAGGAAGGGTCCATCAACCGGGCGATTGTCGGTGCTGCCGACATGGCTGGAGACCTGCGTGCTGTGCTTGGTCAGCATGCGGAAAAGCCGTTTTCCAAAAACGGCGTGGTGCGCCCATTTGACAAGTATGCCGATGGCACTGTGATCGGTGAGGGTGCGGCGGCAGTTATCCTCAAGCGCCTCGATGATGCCAAACAGGACGGCGACCGGATCTACGCGGTTATCAAGGGTGTCGGTACTGCAACAGGCGGCCTGGTCGAGTCGGGTGTGCCGGACAAAAGGGCTTACACCCTTTCCATCGAGCTGGCCAGCCAGGATGCGGGCACCGCTCCAGAATCGGTCAGCTACCTTGAAACCAACGGCAGTGGCCTGGCGATGGAGGATGAACTTGAGGCCAACGCCCTCGGTGCATTCTTTGGCTCCAGGCAGACACTGAATCCATGCTACATCGGCAGCGCCAAGGCGGATATAGGTCATGCCGGTGCTGCGGCCGGGTTGGCGTCGCTGATCAAGGCGGCGCTCTGCCTGCAACAGCAGATCCTGCCGCCGCTGCGGAACCTGCAGATGGCGCGCTACGACTGGGTGCGGGGCAAGCGCAGCTTCATTGCTCCCGAGGCCGCGCAATTCTGGCTGCGCAATCGGGCCGAAGGCCCTCGCCGGGCACTGGTCAGCGGTCTCGGAGTTGATGGAACCTGCTCCCATGTCTTGCTCGAGAGCATTGAGGACCGGAGCGGCAGAGCCAGCACACCCTTTGCTGAGCGCCCCCTCGGCGCCCTTGATGAGGGGCTCTTCGCTCTCGAAGCTGACGATGCCGATGCCCTGGTCGAAAAGATTGCAAACCTGCAGGATTTTGTTGCCATGGCTTCTGACGGAGCTATCGAACAGTTGGCGCTGCAGTGGTTTCGAGAAGCCGCGCTTGACCATGACAAAAAGCTCTGCCTGGCCATGGTGGCGTCAAGCCGTTCCGAGCTGCTCGATCAACTCGGACACGCATTGCGTTCTCTGCAAAACAATCCATCCCAACCGCTTGGCGGTAGCGGCACGACGTTGTCAGCCAGTATCCGCGATCGGCTGTTCTTTGCTCCTGAACCGCTGGCTGCGCATGGCCAAGTGGCGTTCATATTCCCCGGTTCCGGCAATCACTTTGCCGGGATGGGCCAGGACCTCTCTGCCCGATGGCCGGCAATATACAGTGGCCAGGATGCACGCAGCCAGTTCCTGGCACGCCAGTTTCTGCCGGAGCTGTTCTGGAAAACCGAACTGGCCGAGACGCTTCATGATCACCACAATGCCCTGGTCATTGGCCAGGTTGCGCTTGGAACCGCGATCAGCGATCTGGTGCGCAGTTTCGGTATCGAACCACAGGCGGTGAGCGGCTACAGCCTCGGCGAGTCGGCCGGTCTCTTTTCCTTCGGTGCCTGGAAGGACCGCGACGGCATGTCGCAGCGTCTCAATGCTTCGACGCTGTTTACCAATGACCTCGCCGGCGAATGCAGGGCCGCGCGCAGGGTCTGGAACTTGAGGAATGGTGAAAAGGTCGACTGGGTCCTCGGCATCGTCGATGCCCCTGCTGCGCAAGTGAAACAGGCGCTGACCGGTAAGGAAAAGGCCTACCTGCTGATTGTCAATACCCATAGGGAATGCGTGATCGGGGGCGAGCGAGCGCAGGTAGAAGCGCTGGTCAGAGACGTCAAAGGGCATTTCCTGGCGCTGCGTGGCGTGACGACTGTGCATTGCCGGGTTGCCGAACCGGTGGCAAAAGCCTACCGCGACTTGCACATCTTTCCGGTAACGGCGCCTGAGGGTGTCTCTTTCTATAGTTGTGTCCTTGGCAAGAGTTACCCGGTCACTACCGACAGCGCCGCCGATGTCATCCTCGGCCAGGCTCTGACCACCATTGATTACACCAGGGTCATCGAGCAGGCCTATGCCGACGGCGTACGGATTTTTCTCGAGATGGGGCCAGGCAATTCCTGCAGCCGCATGATCGGCAGCATTCTGCAAGGCAAGCCGCATCTGGCCAGATCCGCCTGTTTCCCTGGACAGAAGGCCACCTCTCTGCTCCTGCGACTGCTGGCCAACTGCCTGGCGGAAAGGGTGCCGGTGGATCTGTCTGCGCTCTATCCGGCAAGCATGTCGATTGTCGAGAAATCCTCTGGACCGCTTATTCATACCACTATCGGCGGCGCGCCGTTCGCCCCGCCAGTCTTGCCGGTCAAGGCGCCGATTCCTTTGCCAATACCGGAACGCGGGACACAAGACGTGGAAAGCCAAAAGCATGGTGTCATTAAAGCTCCCGCTGCGCTGCGAGGGGAGGTGGGTAGGATTGCCGACCCGCTGGTGGCACAGATGGCAGAAACTTCGGCGTTGCATGCCAAAAGCCATGAAACTTACCTGGCGTTTGCCAGCACCATGGAGAAGGCGCTTACCGAAAACCTCAATCTGCAGATGGCGCTGCTGCAGCAGATGGCTGCCAATGGTGAGGCGATGCCGGTTACCGCCAAAAGGGACGGTCCCCATGAGGCCAAAAGGGACAGTCCCCATGCGGGGACAGTCCCTTTTCAGCCCCCGCAGTTCAGCCGTGATATGTGCATGGAATTTGCCATCGGCTCCATCGCCAGGATGCTTGGTCCGGAGTTCGCCGAAGTCGATACTTACCCGACCCGGGTGCGGCTGCCCGATGAACCGCTGATGCTGGTTGATCGCATTATCTCAGTCGAGGGCCAGCCGCGCTCGATGACCAGTGGCCGGGTGGTTACTGAGCACGATGTCACTGCCGATCGCTGGTATCTCGACGGCGGGCGTATCCCGACCTGTATCGCTGTCGAGGCCGGTCAGGCCGACCTCTTCCTTTCCGGTTACCTGGGGATCGATTTCATCAGCAAGGGCAGGGCCGTCTATCGACTGCTCGATGCCGTGGTTACCTTCCACCGCGGCTTGCCCGTACCCGGCGACGTAATCCGCTACGATATCAGGATCGAGCACTTCTTCCGTCAGGGGCAGACCTACCTGTTCCGCTTCAATTTCGAGGGCACCGTCAATGGCGAACCGCTTCTGTCGATGCAGAACGGTTGCGCCGGTTTCTTCTCCGAGCAGGAACTGGCCGCCGGCAAGGGGGTCGTGCACACCCGGCTTGACCTGCTGCCGCAGCCCGGCGTCAGGCCCGATGACTGGCGGGACCTGGCACCAATGGCCGTGGAATCCTACGATGAAGCCCAGGTCAATGCACTCTATGCCGGCGACCTTGGCAGCGCCTTCGGCGCAGCATTTTCCAGGCTGGACCTGGCAAAACCCTATACCCTGCCGGGTGGCTACCTGAAGCTGGTCGACCGGGTGATCGAACTCGATCCGCAGGGCGGCCGTTACGGCCTCGGCCAGATTCGCGCTGAGATGGACATCCATGCTGACGACTGGTTTCTGACCTGTCACTTCTGCGACGACAATGTCATGCCCGGTACGTTGATGTACGAGTGCTGCGTGCACACGCTGCGCATCTACCTGTTGCGCATGGGCTGGGTTGGCGAATCAGGCGAGACCTGGTGCGAGCCGGTTCCCGGGATCGACAGCGGCCTGAAATGCCGCGGCCAGGTCATTGAAACGACCAGGACCGTGACCTACCAGGTGAGCATCAAGGAGCTTGGCTACCGTCCGGAGCCCTTTGCGATCGTCGACGCGCTGATGTTTGCCGATGGCAAGCCGATCGTCGAGATCCCGAACATGTCGATCCGCCTGGCCGGCTTGACCCGCGAGAAAGTCGAAGGCTTGTGGTCAGGGACTGTCCCCGCTCCTCAGGGGGTTGTCCCTGGCGTACTCTATGATTACAACAAGATTCTGGCTTTTTCGACGGGCAAGCCTTCCGAGGCCTTCGGCGAGCCGTACCGGATCTTCGACCAGGAGCGCAAGATTGCGCGCCTGCCCGGACCGCCGTTCCAGTTTCTCGATCGCATCACCGCCGTCACCGGCGAGCCGTTCAAGCTGGTCGAGGGGGCGACTGTGATTGCGGAATACGATGTGCCGGGAGACGCCTGGTATTTTCAGTCTGCACGCCAGCCGGAGATGCCGTTCAGCGTCCTGCTCGAGACCGGTTTACAGCCGTGCGGCTGGCTGGCGGCGTATCTCGGCTCGGCACTGACGAGCCAGACGGACCTCAAATTCCGTAACCTCGACGGTAATGCCGTGCAGTATCGCCCGGTCACCCCGGAATCCGGCACGCTCACCACCCGGGTCAAGATCACCCGCATCGCCAGCAGCGGTGGCATGATTATCCAGAATTACGATTTCGCAATCAGCGATCGGCTGGGGCCGGTTTATGCCGGCGATACGGTATTCGGCTTCTTCTCGGCAGAATCCTTGGCTCAACAGGTCGGGGTGCGCGACGCCAGACCTTATCAGGAGACTGCGGCGGAAGCCGCCCGGGGCGAGCGCTTTGCTTACCCGGTCGATGCGCCATTCCCGGAGGCCAGGCTGCGCATGATCGACGAC
>JBPPMB010000080.1:0-3376 GCA_051305855.1 Desulfuromonadales bacterium | reverse complement strand
GCTATGTCGCCGATGATGATGTGACCAGAGAAGCCAAACGGTTGGTAGTGACCCGCTCTATTGTCTCGGCCCGCAAAGGGGTGGCTCAGGGCTGTGGCATTTACCTGATAGGCAACGCTCCCACAGCACTCTTTGAATTGCTCAATCTCGCTGCGGAAGGGCAAGTCAAGCCCTCCCTGATTGTAGGTGTCCCGGTCGGGTTTGTCGGTGCCGAGGAATCGAAACAGGCACTGCTTGCTTCCGGGCTACCTTTTATCACCTGTTGCGGCCGTAAGGGGGGGTCAGCCATTGCCGCAACGATCCTGAATGCCTTGATGCTGCTCGCTGAAAAGAAGCTCCCTGCATGACATTGCGTCTCGTCTTGATGCTTTGTGCTGGCTTATTGATGCTGCCATCCCGGGCCTCGGCCATGCATATCGCTGAAGGGATCCTGCCGGCCGGGTGGGCCCTCTTCTGGTTTGCGCTGGCCGCACCTTTTGTCTTCTGGGGGGTAAAGCGGATGACCGCTTGCAAAGCGGCAGATTCAACCTATCTTCCCCTGGTCGGCATCTTCGGCGCTGCGGTCTTTGTCTTCAGCTGCTTCCCGATCCCGGTCCCCGTGGCGGGATGCACCTCTCATCCGGCCGGGACAGGCCTGAGTGCCATCCTGCTCGGTGGTCCGGCCAGTGTGGTGGTGGCGTTTGTCTCCCTGTTGCTGCAGGCGCTCTTCCTTGCCCACGGCGGACTGACCACGCTCGGTGGCAATACTTTTTCCATGGGGGTGCTCGGTTCTTTCGGCGGGTTGGCAGCGTTTCGCCTGGGTCGCCTGATGCATACGAATCTGTTCTGGGCAGGGTTCATGGCCGGACTGGCTGCTGACCTTCTCACCTACCTGGGAACCTCAATTGAGCTTGCCTTGGCTCTGCATGGCAGTCAGTCGATCTGGTCGGTGCTCGGGCAAATCTACTTGGCGTTCATGCCCACCCAGGTGCCGCTGGCGATTCTCGAAGGCGTAGTGGTCGGCAGCATTCTGGTCTATGTCGAGAAACACCGGCCTGACATCCTGCGCAAGATGAAAGTGATCAAGGCGCCTGCGGCATGAGACGCATCATGGCCCTGCTGTTTATCACTCTTGCCCTGCTTGCTTCTGACGCGGCGGCAGAAGAGCAGCAACCGAAATGGCCGGGGGTTGACGAGGAAGTGGTCGAGAAATACGCCCGCGAGCTTGGTCGGGAAGCCTGTGATCCCTACATCAACACTGATCAGGGGGATTTGCTGCTTTTCCTCTTTGCCCTGTCTGGAACTGTCGGCGGCTTCATTATGGGTTACTGCTGGCACAAGGTTTTCGTTGCCGGGAAACTCTCCCGGAATCCTGAGGAATGATGATCGAGACCCCTTTGCTCAAGCTCGAAGCACTGCACTATACTTATGAGGACGGTACCGTGGCTCTGAACGGCATCGACCTGGAGGTTGCCAAAGGGGATTTCCTGGCTGTACTCGGTTCCAACGGCAGTGGCAAGACGACCATGATCAAGCATCTCAACGGTCTGCTGCGTCCTGCCTCCGGACGGGTACTGCTGGATGGTGTTGCTCTGGACAAACTCGCCAGCCGTGAAGCCCTCAGCCGGATCGGCATCGTTTTTCAGGATCCAAACGATCAGCTGTTTGCTGCAACGGTGGCAGAAGACGTTGCTTTCGGCCCGCTCAATATGGGACTGAATCAAGCGCAAGTGCAGCAACGGGTGGCACAGGCGCTCGGGCAGGTCAACATACAGGAACTGGCCTGCAAGTCGATTCACGCCCTGTCGCACGGCCAGCGTAAACGCGTTTGTGTTGCCGGTGTTTTGGCTATGCAACCTCAGGTTATGGTCCTCGACGAGCCGACCGCCGGACTCGATCCGATGGGTGTGCATACTTTGATGCTCTTACTGAAAGAGCTCAACGAGAAAGCCGGCATCACCATGATCATGGCGACCCATGTGGTCGATCTTGTGCCAATGTTTATGAGCAAGATGGCCATCCTGAGTCACGGCAGGGTGTTGCGTCAGGGTGCTCCCGAGGCAGTGTTCGGTGATACGGCCACCATGAGCAAGGCCAGGCTCAACTTGCCTCTGGTCGCCGAGCTGATGCACATTCTCAAGACCCGTGATAATGTTAAATTGCAGCATATCCCGCTGACTGTTGGCGAGGCCCGCCGTGAAATTCTGCGGCTGCTGACTGTGCAGGACGTCGTTTCGAGGGTATAGTGGAGTCTGTCCTCGCACGGGGAGTATGCCCTTCGAAGAGCGAGCAGGTAACGGCAGCGGCATAACCGAAGAATTCCTCTGCTGATCAAGTCTGGAATAATGTAACGCCTCATATCTGTATCAGTAGTGATAGGGGGGCCTTTCCTGTGTGGGTTGCTCTCTTGAGCGCCACTGAACAATCGCCCAATACAGATTTTACTCGATGACGGCAGAAACCGATTCTAAAAAACTCCGGCATGGCTACACGACCGGCGCCTGTGCTGCAGCGGCAAGTGCCGGTGCTGTGCGCATGCTGCTGCAGCAATGCTGTGTTGACGCTACAACTATCCCTCTGCCGGCAGGCTTTGAGGTCACCTTTCGACTGAATGGCCAGTCTTTCTCAGCGGGTTATGCTTCTTGCTACGTCGTCAAGGATGCCGGAGACGATCCCGATGTCACCAACGGTGCTGAGATCCACTGCGAGGTGGGCTGGGACAGAGATGCTGCTCCTGGAACGGTAAATCTGCTGGCCGGAACAGGTGTTGGCCAGGTCACCAAGCCTGGCCTGGCCGTGGCGCCCGGTCAGCCCGCAATAAATCCTGTCCCGCGCGCGATGATTACTGCGGCTGTCCGGCATGAGTTGAAGCGGGCCGGAGCAGATGCTGCTCTGCGGGTGACGATCAGCATACCCGATGGCGAAGCACGCGCCGCCCGCACCCTGAATGCGCGACTGGGAATCCTCGGTGGCTTGTCGATCCTCGGTACGACTGGAGTGGTCACACCGATCTCTCACCAGGCCTGGCGCGATACGATCGAAGCGGCCCTGGACGTGGCCATTGCCAGTCAGTGTCGTCTCATAGTCCTCTCCGGCGGGCGCACCAGTGAAAAAGCTGCCGAGCAAGCTCTCGCCCTTTCTGAAGAAGCGTTCGTCCTGATGGGGGACCACGTCGGTTTTGCCCTTGAGGCATGCGCACGACGTCAGGTGCCGCAGGTCATAGTTTCAGCGCAGTTTGCCAAGCTGGTCAAGATTGCTGCAGGGCATGCCAACACCCATGCTCATACCGCCGGTCTTGATCTCTCCGCACTGGCGGCTTGGGCTCAAACTGACGGGCTTGACGAGTCGGTCAGCAAACGGATAGAGTTGGCGCATACTGCCCGCGAAGCATTCCTGT
>JBPPMB010000215.1:0-2476 GCA_051305855.1 Desulfuromonadales bacterium | reverse complement strand
GGGTGGGCCTGGTCGGCATAGATATCGCGCAGCAGGTCTTCGACGACAAGGCTTAAGTCTTCGACCGTCTTCACGACTTCCACCTTGTCGCAGTAAGAGCCGTAAAGGTCCATCAAGCAATCGCCGCGACTCCAGCTTTCACGCTCTTCCGGGGTGAGCCAGAGCATGTAGCGGGATTTCTCGCGAATTTCATCGAGCACCCAGTCGTTCGCCTCATCGTAGTTGTTACGTGCGTCACCCAGGATGATAAAGGCCGGTCGCCCACGCAGATTCTCCAGATAATTTTTTTTGAATTTCAGGAAGACCTTACCGAAGCTGCTGTTTTCATCGAGGTCGACGAGATCTCCCGTATCGATCGTTTCCATCAGATCATTGACCGGCATATTGGCGAGCATTTCGGTGATTTCCGCAAGGTCCCGGTTATAGATGAAGCTACGGACATCGAGCAGCTGATTATGCAGGGTATGCAGCAGCAGCAACATAAAACGCGAGGCATGACTCACCGAATAGCTGACGTCACACAAGACCACCAAGCGCGGCTTCTCACGCCGCTTGCGGCGCATAACCACCTGGAACGGCACCATATCGTGGCGGTAATTTTTTTGAATGGTCCTGATGACATGCAGTTTGCCGCGGTTCTGATTGTTTTTCATCCGGCGCATGTCTTTGCGCAGACGCAGCATCATTCTCGATACGACGTCCTGCATGGCGGCCTGCTCCTCTGCAGTGAAGGTGATGCGATGCTCGGGGCCTTGACTCTGGCCCAGCGAGATCAACATCGGGTTCTGCGCATAGCGTCTGGTCGGACGGGGCGGCTTTAGCGCTTTGCCACGATAGCCCTTCATCTGCACCTGGAGCTCTGTGCCGTCGGTATCGTCAGGGTCAATCTCGGTCAGGCTTTTCAGCTCGGCTAAATCTTCCGGGCTGATCTCGCTGTCGATCTTGATCAGGGGACCCGGCTCGTCATCGTGATCGTCCTGCACCTCGTTCAGGTAGGTAAATTCTCCATCCATCTCGAGAATCACGGCGTCCAGCAATGCAGGAAGATCGTCTTCCGGGTTTACAAACTGGTAGCGACTGAAGTAGCTGTTGAATACTTCATTGAAGGTTTTGAAATCGTTGAAGTTTTTTACCAAGGTAAGGCGCAGAAGGATACGCGATCTCCTGCGGCTTTGCATGCCACAGGTCCCCAAGGCCTGAACCGCATCCAGGCTCTCGCCGGGGGATACGCGGATACCGTTTTCACGCAGAGCGGCAACAAAACCGGTGACAATCCGTTCCATGGCTAAGAGGCCAATTCCTGAACGGCCAACTCCGTGATTTTCTGCAAATCCGTCTGGTGTTTGGCGATCACACCAACGGTACGGGCAACCACCTCGGGGGTCAGCTGATTGGCCTTCATGATGGAAAGAACCTGAGCCCAGTCCAGAGCCTCTGAAACGCTCGGTGATTTGCGCAGGTTAAGTTCGCGAGCCTTATTCAGGAATCCCACCATCTGACGTGCCAGCACTTCGCAAAGCTCAGGGAACTTTGTCCGAACAATTGCAACTTCACGCTCCAGCTCAGGATAACCAATGTACAAATACAGGCAACGCCGGCGTAACGCATCGGAGATCATCCGTGTTCCGTTACTGGTCAGGACCACCAACGGCTTACGCTTTGCGGTAATGACCCCCAGTTCGGGGATTGAGACCTGGAAATCGCTGAGGCATTCCAGCAGCAGGGCCTCGAATTCGTCATCGGAGCGATCGATTTCATCGATCAGCAGCAGCGAGCGCTTTTCCGACATGAAGCTGCGCAATATCGGTCGCTGGACCAGAAAGTTTTTTGAAAAAAACAGGCTCTCTTCCGAAGAAAGCCGCTCGACGGCTTCCCGCAGGTCAGCCGAAACGGAGAGATAGTTGTCAAGCTGGGTCCGCAGGAGCTGAGTATAAAGCAGCTGCTTGCCATATTCCCAGTCATAGAGCGCTTTCCCTTCATCGATCCCTTCATAGCACTGCAGCCGCACCATGGGGAAATCCAGTGCGGCTGAAAGGGCCTTGGCCAAACCGGTCTTTCCCACTCCGGGAGGGCCTTCGATCAGGATCGGTTTCTCCATGCGAATAGCCAGGAATACGGAGGTGGCTATCGCCTCGTCGGCAATATAGCCATTGGCTTTGAGAAGATCGGAAACCGTTTGTTGGGTAATCGTACTGACCATACCAGCCTCGCATTGTCGGTGTGTATGTCGATCTGTTACTGAGGTATTGAAATTAAAGAGGCCGCTGACCACCGCGCAGAAAAAATCCTGCGCAGGGCCAGCGGTACTTAATGACTCAGCCTGGGATTACAGGCACTGATTGAAGATGCCGATCATGTCCTGCAGACCGGTATCGGTTGGGTTGCCTTCGGTACAGATATCATTGACCGCAAACTTCGACAATCCTTTGATGTCTTTTGTGAGCAGACCGAGATCTTTAAAGGTCTTGGTGATACC
>JBPPMB010000212.1:0-4671 GCA_051305855.1 Desulfuromonadales bacterium | reverse complement strand
TCCGGGTCGGTTTCGCCTGACTTGACGCCTGTCACCTCTTCGACCATGTCGAGAATGCGCTCCGCACCACGCACATGACAGGCGGTTCCGACACAAACGTGAACCTCGTGACGACCTTTTGGAACGAGACTGAAGGTTTTGTAAAAAGTGGTGATATGCTGGATACGGCTCATGGGAACATCCAGCTTCTCGCTGACCCTTGCCAACGCCGCCTTGGGCAGCCACTTGTTTTCGCTCTGGATCTCCAGCAAGACCTGGATCAGCGAACTGGCTTCACCGTGATGTTTGTCAATAATCTGATCGATTGTCCCGATATCCATGTCATCATCCTTGTTCTTTTTGTGCTTCAGTTGTTGCTCGTCTTCTCCGGAAAAATCGGGAGAAGACGAGCGAACAGTTGATCAGGATCAGGCCAAAGCGTAGAGTTTCAAATCCTCATCGAAGTGCACCAGCCCAAGCCGCGAAGACATATTCAGGTGGCGGGAAACTTCAGAGGCCGTCAGGCCGAGAATTTCGGAAATGCCCCGGGCGGAAGAGGCCGCCTCAGCCAAGAGCAGCATGATCTGGCTGATAGCCAGCTTATCGACCAGCAGCTCCTTGAACAGTCGGTTGAAATCGTCACTGGCGAAATAGTCGAGATACTCCTGCTCTGTTTTGAACCGCACCCGCAGCCGCTCCCGTTCCACCAGCTTGGCGTAGGGGATTAATTTCGTAACGGCTTCGAGCTTGAACTTCATGGTCCGCTTATCCAGCCCTTCACCTTTACCCAGAGGGCCTAAGTCCTTGAGCTTCTTACCGAAGTCGTTCATCACTTCGGCGTAACGACTGCCTTCGGAGGCCGCGATCCATTCCAGCCTGAGTCGGTCAGGGTTGATCCCGACCTGCTCAAGGAGCTTTTTGGTGAACAGCATATTGAACAGGGTATCGTAGTTCCCCTCGGTCACATAATGGCACTCACCCGGCCAGCAGCCGGCCACAAACACACCATCCGCCCCATTCGTGAAGGATCTCAGGACAAACGCAATGTCGACCCTGCCGGTGCACATGACCCGGATAATTTTTGTTTCTGTACTATATTGTTGCCTGGAAACTCCAGACAGGTCCGCAGCCCCGTATGCTCACCAAGTGCACAAAAAACCGATGACATTGGGCTTAAATTCAAATCCGGACATCTTTATCTCCTTTAATGGGTCAATCGTCCCTATTTGCTTCTCTCAATCGACCTCTTCGTAGCCCAGGATCGCCTGGTCTATCTGAGCGAAGATTTCATCATCTGTATAGTGTTTCAAGAAAATCGCCCCGGTCGGGCATTTGGCGTTAC
The DNA here is from genome assembly GCA_051305855.1 of Desulfuromonadales bacterium. Taxonomy (GTDB): domain Bacteria; phylum Desulfobacterota; class Desulfuromonadia; order Desulfuromonadales; family BM103; genus M0040. Next base: position 3,350 of record JBPPMB010000212.1, on the reverse strand, counting down.
ACAGGCCGTCTCCCTTACAGAGAATTTCATTGACCTTGGCCTTTTTGCCGTAGGGGGTATCAACAAACTCAATCGCGTCATATTTGCAGCAAGTAATACAGGCCCCGCAGGAGACACAGTCATGAATGTTAACATCACAGACAGAACCGGAGGCGGTCACGGTCTCCCCGGAGAGGATCGTGACGGCGCGGCCAGCTGCGCCGTATGCCTGGCTGATCGTCTCGCTGATATGCTTCGGGTAATGTGCGGTACCACATAAAAACACCCCGTCAGAACCAAAATCGACCGGTCGCAGCTTGACGTGGGCTTCCTGAAAGAAGCCGTCCGGGTTCAGCGAACACTTGTAAAAGCGCGCCATGTCCGGCCCTGAATCAGATGGGTTGACCGCCGCCGACAAGACGAGCAAATTTGCTTCCAACTCGATTTTCTGCCCCAGTACCAGATCGTGAACCGTCACCTTGAGAGCACTGCCAGCAACTTGGACCACCGGTTTGTTTTCCGGCTCGAAGCGGATGAACTTGATGTCTTTATCCGCCGCCTCGCGGTAATAATCTTCCTTGAAGCCGTAGGTGCGCATGTCACGGAAGAGGATGCTGATCTCCATCTCCGGATTAATCTCTTTGAGCTTCAGGGCGTTTTTGACCGCCTGGCCGCAACAGACGCGACTGCAATAATTCTTGTCTTCCTGGCGACAGCCGACACACTGGATCATCACCAGGTTCTGGGTGTTCTGCACCCGGTCGCTCTGCTGGACGATTTCTGCTTCAAGGGCCAGCTGGGTGAGAACCTGCTCGCTCTTGCCGTAAAGGTATTCGGTTGGCTGATGTTCCTGGGCACCGGTGGCGATGATGACGATGCCGTGAGCGATCTCCCGGGCCCGCCCCCCAGCGGTCACAGAGGTGAGAAAATTGCCCACATAACCGGTGACATCATCGATACGGCAATCGGTCAGTACCCTTAGCGAGGGGTGCTGGTAGACCTTGCGGATCAATCCATTCAGGTACTCCTGAACATCCATCCCCTCCAGGGTATAGTGGAGCTGTCTGGCCATCCCGCCGAGATCGAGTTCCTTCTCGAGCAGAAAGACCTCGAACCCCTGCTCGGCCATACTCAGGGCGCTGGTCATTCCGGCCGGTCCGCCGCCGATCACCAAGGCCGTCTTGTTGACCGGGAGGTCAAATTCTTGCAGCGGCTGCAGATGCGCGGCCCGGGCCACCGACATGCGGACGATGTCCTTGGCCTTTTCTGTGGCTTTCTCCTTCTCCTTGGAATGGACCCAGGAGCAGTGCTCACGGATGTTGGCGAATTCGAAGAAGTACTGGTTGATCCCCGCTTCACGGCAGGTGTCCCGGAACAAAGGTTCGTGAGTTCGCGGGGTACAGGCCGCCAGCACCAGCCGGTTGAGACCTTTTTCGACGATCTGTCTGGAGATCTGATTGGCGTTTTCGGTGGAACAGGCGAAGAGGTTCTCGCCGGCCCAGGAGACATTCGGCAGGGTCGAGGCATATTCGACAAGTTCCGGGATATTGACCACCCGACCGATATTGGCGCCGCAGTGACAGACGACCACTCCGATTTTCAGTTCCTCTTCCGAAGTGTCCCGCTCTTCAGGGTAGACCCGTTCCCGGCTCAACCTGTCACGCCGCTTGTTGAGCAATTCACCGATCTGAGCACCCGCTCCACTGGCGGAAACGACCGCCTCGGGAATGTCGGCCGGTCCCTGAAAGGCACCGCTGACGTACACCCCTGCGCGACTGGTGAGGATCGGGTTACGTGGATCGGTTTTGCAGAAGCCATGTTCGTTCAGTTCAATGCCGAAGGTGGACGCCATCTTCTTGACATCTTTCGGTGGATTGAGCCCGATCGACAGCACGACCAGGTCGAATTCTTCTTCCTTGACCCCCTCATCCAGCGTTGAGTAACGGATGGTGACGTTCTTGCTTTCAGGGATCTCCCGCCCGACACTGACATAACTTCTGATGAAACGAACGTCGTCGAGTTTCTCAGCACGTTGATAGAAACGCTCGAAATCTTTGCCGTGAGAGCGGATGTCATTATGAAAGATGGTCGCATCGAGGCCGTTGTCATGGTCCTTGGCAAGAATCACCTGCTTTTGCGTGTAGGTACAGCAGATGGCCGAACAGTAGCTGTTGCCGCCGGGGATCACCTGACGGGAGCCGACACACTGAATCCAGGCGATCTTGTGTGGATGTGTCTTGTCGGAGGGGCGCAACATATTGCCATCGTAAGGCCCGGTGGAACACAGAACTCTCTCGAATTCAAGGCTGGTGACGACGTTTTCCATGACGCCATAGCCGAAGTCGGTCCGCAGTTTAGGGTCGAAGATGTCATAGCCGGGTGCCAGCAGAATCGCTCCGACTTTCAGTTCGATCTCCTCCGGCTTCTGGTGCAGGTCAATCGCATTCGGTTTGCAGACGCCGACACAGATCTGGCATTTCCCCTCTTTCAGATAGAGGCAGGTCTCGGGGTCGACATAGGTCACCAGGGGCTCGGCCTGAGAAAAGTAGATGTGAACAGCCTTGGTCTCCGACAGCTCCTGATTGAACGGATCGGGAATCTTGACCGGGCAGTAATCAACACAGATATTACAACCGGTACATTTGTCTTCGATGATGTAGCGTGGTTTCTTGGTCACCTTGACCTTGAAGTCGCCGGCTTCACCAGTCACCAGGTTGACCTCGGCATAGGTGATGATCTCGATATTGGGATGCCGAGAGCATTCAATGAACTTGGGCGACTCAATACACATCGAGCAGTCATTGCTGGGGAAGGTCTTGTCCAGCTGCGCCATCTTGCCGCCGAGCGACGGTGCTTTGTCGACCAGAAAGACCCGGAACCCCGAATTTGCCATGTCGAGAGACGCCTGAATTCCGCTAATTCCACCACCAACAATCAGGACATCGCCCCTATTTTTGTCTGCGGAACTATCCATGAGCTGTCTTTCGACTTGATTGTGCTCCATGACTTTGTCCTTTATCTAAAGCACGGCCTGAATGATTTCAGTGATATCCCTGATCTCCAGGACACCCTCATCCAAACTCAGGCAGCTATCTGTGAAATTAGTGATGCAATAGGGGCAGGACGTGACCAGGACCTCAGCACCGACATCAACGGCTTGCCTCACCCTGAGATCGGAGAACCTTTCCTCTTTGGGAGTCTCCATCCAGATCCTGCCGCCGCCACCTCCGCAGCAGAGGCTGTTCTCCCGCGAATCGGCCATCTCGCTCAGTTGCAGACCGGGGACTTTGCGCAGCAGATCGCGGGGCGCATCGTAAATCCCGTTGTGCCGCCCCAGGTAACATGGATCGTGGTAGGTGACCTTCTTTGCA
>JBPPMB010000014.1:0-64569 GCA_051305855.1 Desulfuromonadales bacterium | reverse complement strand
CTGGCCGTTTTGATCTCGGGCTGTTCGGTTAACTGGGCCATAAGAGCCTTCATCCGGACGTTGAAGTCTGCCAGGTTGGACTTGTCAATGGGTTGTGCTGCTGCGGCTTTTACCCGTTGTGGATTAACCGGCGCACCGTTTTTGTACATCCGAAAGCACAGGTGAGGGCCGGTGGCAAGACCGGTGCTGCCAACGTATCCGATCGTCTGCCCCTGCGCGACCCGTTTGCCCTGGCCGATGTTCTTGGCAAAGCCCTTCATGTGCAGGTAAATGGTTTCGTAGCTGTTGTTGTGGCGGATCTTGACGTAGTTGCCGTTGCCGCTGGTGTAACCTTTTTTGATGATGACGCCATCGCCGACACTTTTGATCGGGGTACCGGTCGGAGCGGCATAATCAATGGCCGGATGGGCCTTCCAGGTCTTGGTGATCGGGTGGAAACGCCGCGTTGTAAATCCAGAGGAGATGCGTGAGAAGGAAAGGGGTGCTTTGAGAAAGGCCTTGCGCAGGCTCTGACCGTCGGCATCGTAATAGTCGGCATGATGGTCACCGTCCTGGTAGATAAATGCCTGGAAAGTAGTCCCCTGATTGGTGAATTCTGCGGCCAGAATTCTCCCGTAACCAGCGGGCTGGCCATCACGATAACGTTTTTCAACCAGGGCCTGGAAAGAATCTCCCTGACGGATATCACGGATGAAGTCGACATCCCAGGCAAAAATATCGGCAAGGTTCATAGCCAGGACATCGCTTTCACCGCTACTGGTGACCGCTTCAAACAGGCTGCTTTCGATTGTTCCACGTACCCGTTCAGTCTCTGTCGTGTAGGGAATCGGAATCTTCTCGATCGAGAAATTCTCCGTATCGCGGGAGATGATCAACTGCTCGTCACTGTCTATATCGTATTCGAAGCGCTCGAAAGCGTTTTCGCTCAGGCAGAGCCGGTACGTTTGTCCGGCGCTGAGCCGGGAGAGCGGAAAAACCGGCTTGCACCGCTGGGCCAACTCGTGCAGCTCGGTCGCAGAGAAGAAATTGCTCAGAAGAGCCGTTGCTGTGTCACCCTGGGCAATGGTGCCCGTGATAATCTCTTTGCGAATTTCAGGAATCGGCGGCGGCTTAGGTGCCTCCGGAGCAGTCGTATTTGCTTCAGTCCTGGTCGCTGTCTGACGCAGAAAAAGGGGGATGAGCAGCAGGACCAGTAGTGTCAGGAGCAACCAGACCCGCATGCGCGGAGGTGATTTTTTGCGACTGATTATGGAGGTCCTGGGGGGGTGCAAGTCGGAATTCAAAGGTTTTTCCTGCCTGTGATGAAGCGTTAACGTCTTGAAAAACAGAATTTAACTATAGTAGCAGGGGCGCAAAGGGTTTGTCTAGAATTCTGTGCCGGTTGATTGGCTGTTTTGAGATGTTTGCGTGAGTCTATTGAACGGTTTTGCTTGCCGCGGAATGTGATGGTAGACTACTTCAGAAACGCAGCACTGTTCATCACGCAGTTTGCGGATTATCGTAAAAGTTATGCATTTAACCTGGCAGCCTGTCGGACTAGTCATGAACCGGCTGCAATTCCGGCTGTTTGGCCTATATTTCAGCTCTTTTTGGTCCATAGCTACGGCTATGAACCTGCAAAGGAGCTAAAATCTGTTCTAAACATCCAAATTTTCGCTTCGGCCCGTATTGTCCGACAGGCTGCCAGAGGAGATTCGCATGATCAACCAGCAGCGCCTTGCCGATGAATTTGCACGATTGGCCGCCATCAATAGCCCTCCCTTAAGAGAAAGCGATATCGCACGCTACCTCGAGGAGCGCCTGCAGCGTCTCGGCGGCGAAGTTTGTTTCGATAATGCAGCGGCCACGACAGGCGGCGAGGTCGGCAACCTGATCGCGTCTTTTCCAGGGACGGGCAAGGAGACCGAACCTTTGCTGTTTTCGGTGCACATGGATACGGTAGAACCGGGAGGGCAGGTCGTGCCGGTTCTGCGGGACGGCGTGTTTTACAGCTCCGGTGATACGATACTCGGTGCCGATGACAAAGCAGGAATCGCTGAACTGATTGAAGCCTTGCAAGTGGCACACGAACAGGGCATACCACATGGCCCGATCGAAGTGGTCGTTGCGATTGCCGAAGAAATTGGCCTGATCGGTGCGAAGCATCTCGATTACGGTCTGCTCAAAGCACGCAGGGGATTTGCCCTCGATACCGGTGGTATTGATCAGATGGTGCTCAAGGCCCCGGGAGCTAATCGCTTGAAGGTGGAAATCAGCGGTCTTGCGGCACATGCCGGCCTGGCCCCAGAACTGGGTATCTCGGCAATACAGACGGCAGCTCTGGCTATTAGTCGCATGCAGCTGGGCCGTATCGATTATGAGACAACTGCCAATATCGGTCGTATCGAGGGAGGTGTGGCCTCGAATATCATCCCCCAGAAAGTGCTGCTGGAAGGCGAGGCGCGCAGCCATGATCCGCACAAACTGAAGGTGCAGACGGAGCACATGCTCGCCTGCTTTGAAGATGCGGCCGGGAATATGACCCGGGAGATCGACGGCAGGCGGGTTCGCCCGGTGGTCAACGCCGTGGTCAAGGCCGATTTCCAGAGTATGGCCATCGCTGAAGACGCGCCGACAGTGACACTTGCCATGAGTGCCGCGGCGGCAGTGGGCCACGATCTCAGAGTGCGTTTGGGCGGCGGCGGCAGTGATGCCAATATCTTCAACGGGCATGGCATCGAAATGATTATCCTGGCCACCGGCATGGAGGGTGTCCACACCCACCACGAATCAGTTGCGGTTGCCGACATGGTGCATGCGACAGAATTACTGATCGAAATCATCCGGCAGGCTTGAAAAAAGGCATGTGAGACGCCAGTCAGCCGTGATTACGAGAAGAACAAGATCGGAAAAAAATTTCTATAATCAGTCAAATAGAAGAGACATATCAGGTAAAGTCTTAACTTCACGCAAGCTGAAGCCAATTGATTCACCACCGATGATAGCCATGCTGTTACCAATGGCAATAATTGCAATCTTGTCATCAACTTCAGGCAAGGCAATAGTTGTCACAACCGTAATTTCACCAGTTCCATCATCGATCACATATCTCATTGAGTTAATGAATGGTATTTTCAGTGCGTCAATCACCGTTCCTTTAACCTTGACCTGCCGTTCTTCGAAATATTGTGGCCTGCTGTTTATTTGCGCAATATCTGTGAATCCGAAAGGAAAATAGTCTTTTGTCAGAAAGCCCACAATCCCCAACAGCAGAATTATTGTGATTAATAATATGGCCTGTACAAAACCACTGTTTCTCATAGTTCCTCCACAACGTTAGATACTTACAAAAAATATCGCCAATTTACATCAACCTGAGAATGACGGCAAAGACGCAAGTCTCTTGATAGAATCCTGAGTAGGCTTTGAGTGCAAAAAATCGGACTTACAAATCAAGGTTTGTCACCAGGCACGGAGTCAATGCATGAATTTTCTTCAAACAGCAATATTGCGAGATTGAAGATATCGATCTTTACCCTGTTGATTCATGAACGATTGAATGTATATATCTTCTTATACCAATAGTTAGCACCGCATTGCTCAGAATATTTCGAGTGGTGATTCTTGCAATGCGGCCATCTGCTCACGCAACTGCAGGATGTGCTCTCCCCAATAGTTCACGGTATTGAACCAGGGGAAATGGTGGGGGAAAGCCGGGTCATCCCAGCGTCTTGCCAGCCAGGCGCTGTAGTGAAGAATGCGCAGCGAGCGCAGGGCTTCCACCAGGCGCAGCTCGCGTGGTCGAAATTCGTAAAATTCGTTGTAGCCTTCGACAATTTCTGCCAGTTGCGCGGTCTGGCGCGCCCGGTCTCCTGAGAGCATCATCCAGATATCCTGGATTGCCGGTGCTGTTCGCGCGTCATCGAAGTCGACAAAATGGGGCGCCTGGCCGCGCCACAAGACATTGCCGGCATGGCAGTCCCCATGTGTGCGGATGAAAGTCGATATGTCAACCCCTGCCATAATCTCGTCCAATGTCTGCAACAGGTCATGGGTGAGAGCATCGTAGTTGGCCTTGTATTCGGCGATGATGAACGTGTTGCTGATCAGGGCAACGGATGCGTGACCGAAACTTGCACAGTCGAGTTTCGGCCGATGTGTAAAGGGTTTTGTGGCTGCAATGGCGTGCATGCGGCCGAGGGTGCGACCCATGATCAAGAGGTTGTCCAGATTGTCGAATTCCGGCGCGTGACCGCCCTGGCGGGGATAGAGCGCAAACCGGAAATCACCGAAATGGAAGAGGCTTTCGTCTTGGTTGTTGAGCATCGGAGCGATCACGGGCAGCTCATGCTCCACCAGTTCAAAGCAGAACTGGTGCTCTTCGAGAATTTGTGCATCACTCCAGCGCTGCGGCCGATAAAACTTGGCGATCAGCGGTTCACCGTCTTCGATGCCGACCTGGTAGACCCGGTTTTCGTAGCTGTTGAGGGCGAAGGTGCGGCAGTCGCAGAGATATCCGCAGCTCTCGACTGCATCCATGATTAAGCTGGGCGTCAAGGATACGAAGTGATGCTGTTTGTGTATTTCAGTCATGATTTTCCAGTGTTGAAGGGGCCGTGATGATGGGGCCGTGACGATGGGGCCGTGATGATGGGGCCGTGACCTGTCACGTGTTCCTCATCTCGGTTTTTTTGTAACGTGTTCTTCATCACGGCCTCTTCGTCACCTCATTAATATCGCTTGCCAGTGAGGCAATGTCGTCCTCGGTAGTCGCCCAGGAGCACATGAAGCGGCAATGGCCGGAACCGATGAAGGTGTAAAAGACCCAGCCCTTGCGGCGCAGGGCTGAGATGGATGCTTCCGGAAGCTGCACAAACACGGCGTTGGCGTCGGTGGGGTGAACCAGCTTGACTCCTGGAACAGCTGAAATCACCTCTGCCAGCTTGCGTGCGCAGGCGTTGGCATGGCCGGCATGCCTGAGCATGGCGTCATCCTTGAGCAGGCCGAACCAGGGAGCCGACAGATAACGCATTTTCGAGGCCAGCTGCCCGGCCTGCTTGCAGCGATAGTCAAACTCCCATGCGAGGCGCTTATCGAAAAAGACTACGGCTTCACCCATCGGCATGCCATTTTTCGTGCCGCCGAAGGTCAAGACATCAACCCCGACTCGCCAGGTCAGCTCTTTCGGGCGAACCTGTAACGCAGCAACAGCATTGGCGAAACGCGCGCCGTCCATGTGCAACTTGAGCTTGAGGCGCTTGGTCAGACCGTGGATGGCGACCAGCTCTTCGGGGGTATAGGCGGTTCCCAGTTCGGTGGTTTGCGTTATCGACAGAACCTGTGGTTTGGGATAGTGAATATCGGTGCGTTTTTTCACGGTGTGCTCGACCTCGTCCAGGTCAACCTTGCCGTTTTTCCCGCCCACTGTCAGCAGTTTGGTGCCGTTGGAAAAGAATTCGCTGGCGCCGCATTCGTCGGTTTCCACGTGTGCCGTGTCGTGGCAGATGACGCTGTGGAACGACTGGCAGAGCGACGCCAGGGCGAGGGAGTTGGCGGCCGTACCGTTGAAGACGAAAAAGACCTCGCAGTCCGTTTCAAAAAAGTTGCGCAGGGCATCGCAGGCCTTGGCGGTCCACGGGTCGTCGCCGTAGCTGGTTGCGTAGCCGCTGTCCGCTTCCTGCAACGCCTGCCAGGCTTCCGGGCAGATGCCGGCGTAATTGTCGCTGGCGAACTGATGCTTAGTGGGGATTGTCGTCATATGTGAGTCTCGTTAAGGGTGTGATAGACAGAATTCGTCTGTGTGAGACTATAACCCGATACAGACATTTAACGCAAAGCCACGGAAAAACAGGAAAGTCGCAAAGCTTGCAGCCTTTGGCCGTACATGCTTTGCGTCTTTGCGAAAACAAGCTACTGCTTGCCCAGGCGTTTCATCTGCATCTTCATCTTGACCAAGACCCCTTGCGCTTTACTGAACATCTCGTCGCCGGCAAGTATGCCCACCGCGCTGGAGGTAAAACCCTGCTGCAGATAAGCCTGTGCCGCATGGGCAAGTTTTTTCTGGTCCATGGCGAGAATGCCGTTACGGAAAGCCTGCAGCATTTCGTGAGAGAGCCCTTGTTGCTGGTGGACAAACTCACGGTAGCCCCTGCTGCCCGGTGAGAGAGGGCGATCGAGTTCGGCAAAAGCAGTCAGAATCGATTGTTTGACCATCTCATCACTGAAGTCTCCCTGACACGCCCACTCAACTGCCTGCCGGTAGACATCAAGGGTCCGTTCCAGATGCGGATCCCGGTAGGAAAGCATGGAGAAGAGTCCGCCGTCAGGATTGAATCCGGCCATGCCGCCGTAGGCTCCGCCTTTCTCTCGAATCTCGCGATGCAGGAAATCGGCGCGCAGCAGCTTGGCCATGACCATCAGGGCTGGTGAGTCGGGGTGGGTGAAGGGAACCGTACGGAAGACGCGCGAAACGTAGGCGACCGGAAGGTTGTAGTACCAACCCGTAGCACTCGCTCGGCTGGTGAAGGCCGATGGTGTATTTCCCTGCGTTCTAGAGCCTTCCGGAAGTGCGGCAAGCAAACCTGCCAAAGGAGCTGTCATCCTCTGCTGGGCTCTCTCTTCAGCGATTACAGCCGCTGTAATGCGTGCTGCAACCAGAAGCTCTGCAGCGATCGCTTTTAATGTTTCGGCCAGCTTGAACATCCCCGGGTCATCAAGTTCGCTGGCGTTCTGGATAAGCTGTGTTTGCGTCATACCGCTCCACTCTTCGCGTAGAGCAGCGGTGGGCGTGAGGGATGCAGCCGCAGCTCGCGCTGCGAAAGAATGGCCAGAACCCGGGATCGAGTTCTCCGTGGAGGTCCTCACCTGGCCAATGACCGTACGCAGTCGGCTGATGTCGGTAAAGTCAGGCGAAGTCAGAAGATCGGTCAATATTTCGCAAAGGGTTGTCTGGTTGTGATCAAGGGCCTTGGTTTTAACCTCTATGAACGGACGCATGCTGTCGAGATCAACGGGACTTTCCAACAGATTAGTGCCGAAGCGGATGCCGCCGGTTGCTGCCGTGATGCGGCGCGCCATGGCCAGGTAATCGTGTCCGGCGGCACCGATCTGCGGGAGCAGCGTACAAAAGATCGGCAGGTAGGGCCGCAGGGGGTCATCAAGACCGCTGATATCGAAATGCAGATTCAGATAGGTGATGCCGTTGGTCGGTTGAGTGAACCAGAAAGTTTTACACCCTGCGCTCGATTCGGTCCTAAATGGAGTCGCCTGCTCTTCTGCCCTGATGTCTGAGAGTTCCAGGATCGGCAGACAGCTTGTATCTTCCGCGGCTTCCTGGCTGCGTTGCAGATCGGCGGCTTTTGCCTTGATGCCGGCAACAGCAGCTTCGTCGAGCTTCTGTCGTATCTTGACCAGGTGCTCGGTGAAGGCCTGTTCTTCACGCTGGCTGTGCCCGGGGTCTGGGCGCAGCAGCAGGGTCACCCTGTGTGGGTTGTCGAGCAGATGACGACGAATCATCTGCGGGAAAAAATCCGGGTCAGCCGCAGCGCTTCTGAGTTGCTCAAGATTCTGCCCGATCATCAGGGTGCTGAAAGGATCTCCGGCGTGCAGCCAGGGGCCGAACACGCGCATCATCAATCCAAGACCGTAAGGATATTGATCACCAGTCACTTCACGATTGGCAAACTCGTATTGATGCAAGGCTGCATCGATGCGCTCCTGGGGAAACCCTTGTTGTGCAACCCGGGCAAGCGTGTCGAGGATCAGCGCTTCGATCTCCGGCAACTTCTCAGGTTCTGTCCCCTGCAGGCCGGCAGACAGGAAGGTGTCGCGATAATCGTCGTGATAGCCGGTGCCAGGTGCAAGGTTGCGGCCCAGCCCTGATTCTATCAGGGCCTGATAAAGTGGTGCGGCCGGGTTTCCCAGCAGCAGGTTTGTCAGTATGCCGGTGGCTGCGCGCTCAAAGGTATCTTCAATCGGGCAGGTCAGCCAGGCCATTTGCACCATGCTGCGCTGATGTAACGCGTCATCCGCGCCTACGGGGAAGGTCTGCATGCTGCGTTTCGGTTCTGTCAGCCGCTGTTCCAGGGGGATTTCGCTGGCAACTTCCTGTCGTTCGAAACGACTCAGGGCCAATTCTTCAATTTGCTGAAGATGCTCCTCGATGGGCAGGTTGCCGTAGGTAAATATCCAGCTGTTGCTTGGATGGTAGTAGCTCTTATGGAATGCACGCAGCTGCTCCCAGGTCAGTTCGGGAATGACGAGCGGTTCTCCGCCGGAGTTCTGGCCATAACAGCTGGTTGGAAAGAGTTCTGCATTGAGACGCCGTCCCAGCAAAGACGTCGGGTCGGCCATGGCGCCTTTCATTTCGTTGAAAACCACTCCCTTGATCATCAGGCTGTCAGGATCGTTCGGATCGGCGAAGTCGAGGCGGTGGCCCTCCTGGAGAAAATCCTGCTCACGCAGCAGGGGAAAGAAAGTGGCGTCGAGGTAGATCCCCATCAGGTTGTAGAAATCTTTGCGGTTCATGCTGGCGACCGGATAGAGAGTCCAGTCAGCAGCCGTCATGGCATTCATGAAGGTGTTAAGGCTGCGTTTGAGCATGGCGAAAAAAGGATCGCGTACCGGGTACTTCTGTGAACCGCAGAGGACAGTATGCTCGAGGATGTGCGAAACGCCGCTTGAATCAGGCGGCGGCGTGCGGAAACCTACGGCAAACACGTTGTTCAGGTCGTCACAGGCAAGGTGCAGCAGGCGGGCACCGGTTGGCTCGTGCCGGAGGGTGAGGGCAGTGAGGTTCAGTTCGTCGACCGGTTGAACCTGCTGGACAAGAAAACTGCCGAGCCGTGCGTCCGGCAGGGGAAGGTTGCTGCTCATCGGGTACTCCATTTCATGGCGTCATTTTCAGATTAATAATCGGATCTATAGCAAAACAAAGGTTAGCCACCAAGACACGAAGGAATACTTGTCATTAATGGTAAACTTCAACATTGCGAGCTTGATAATATCTATCTATGAAACGCACTTCTTGGTGCCTTGCTGCCTTGGTGGCGAGCATTACCTGCTTTTGGCTATAGGACCACTAATAATTGTAGCGTACTGGTGACTGATTCATAGTTTTCGCAGCAAATAAAAGCCCCGCTGTCAAGCGGGGCAGGCTAGTGTCATGATTTGCAAGGAAAGACCAGTTTTAGAGTCAGAGTCTCACCAGTACGCGTCCGCGCAATCCTCCCTTGAGGATGGCATGGATGGAATCCTCAAGCTCTTCAAGGGCAACCTCCCTGACCAGCGACTCCAGTTCTATTTTCCATTCGTCTGCAAGTTTGTTCCAGACTGCCAGGCGCAGTACTGCAGGGCATTGCACTGAATCTATGCCAAGCAGGCTCACTCCGCGCAGAATGAAGGGAAAGACATTGACCGGCAGGTCGGGGGATCCGACCAGCCCGCAACAGGTCACTGTTCCGCCGCAGCGGGTCGACTTGAGAATCGCTGCCAGCATCTGGCCGCCGACCACATCAACGGCACCAGCCCAACGTTCCTTCATCATCGGCCGGTCGGAATTCTCCATGACCGACTCCCTGGTGACCACTTCACTGGCGCCCAGGCCTTTGAGGAAATCTGCCTGGTCAGGCTTGCCGGTTACCGCAACCACCCGGTAGCCGGCTTTGGCCAGCAGGGCAACCGCAACGGAACCGACTCCGCCGGTGGCTCCTGTAACAAGAATATCTCCTGCATCGGGAGCAACGCGGCCAGCCAGGGCGTGAACGGAAAGTCCCGCGGTGAAGCCAGCCGTACCGAGTATCATGCTCTCGCGTAAAGAGAGCCCTTTGGGCAGGGCAATCGCCCATTCGGCAGGGATGCGGATATACTCACCATAGCCCCCCGCCGTGTTCATGCCCAGATCCCAGCCGGTCACCACGACCAGGTCACCAGGCTTGAAAGTGCCGGTGGCATCTTCGATCACTTCACCGGCAGCATCGATCCCGGGAGTGTGCGGAAAATTCCTGGTGACCCCGCGGTTGCCGGTTGCGGAAAGGGCATCCTTGTAATTCAAGGATGAGTATTGGACCTTGATCACTAGCGGCCCTTCTGGCAAGTCGCTGATGGCTCGGCGGCCAATCGTGCGGGTGAACTTTTTCTCAGGCTGTTCTGCAACAATCATCGCTTTGAACGTTTCGGCCATTGCGGGCTCCTTAACTTCAGAAAGGTTGTCAGTGCTGTCGATGCAGGTGACGGTCTGGTTTCGTCTTAAGGTTTATGATAAACATGTATGGATGCTTACATCAAGTACTCACTTATTAATGCACACTTATTGGAAACCCATGCCAGTCAGAAAACCACGCTCCGTCCAGCAGAAAATGACGGGTATTATTTTCCTGGTCAGTACGTTCGTGCTGGTCCTGACGTCCCTGCAGTTCGTATTCTTTGAACTGAAGCACAGGCAGGATATTGCCCATGATGATATCGGTTCACTGGCCAGGCTGATTTCAGCAAATGCACAGTTTCCCCTGGCGATCATGGACTCTGCTGGTGCCGGGATGGTCCTCGATTCCCTGGCTGCCCGCAAAGATGTTACCTCTGCCTATCTCCTTTTGCCAAATGGCAAGTCGCTTGTCGCTTACTCCCGTTCGCAAAACAGCCATTCCCGGATAGATTCGTTAAAAGAACTGCAATTCCACCAAGCCGAGGCCCGCCAGATTGCAGAGGGGATGAAGTCGGCGGGAGAACAGCTTTGGCAGGCGAACGGTCGCCTCGCGCATTTCATGCCGATAACCTTTGAAGGCAGCCATGTCGGATATCATTATCTCAGCTTGGAACTTATTGATTTGTATAAATATCAATTGTCCCTTGCTCTTGGCTGGCTTCTGTCCATGGGTGCCGCCATGCTGCTCACGTATCTGCTGAGCGTGCGCTTGCAGCGCTATATCTCAGCTCCGATTGAGCAACTCGCCGCCCGGATGAAACAGATTTCCCGCGAGAAGCGCCTGCTTGGCCTCGTGCCGAATGACACAGATGATGAGTTTAGTCTGCTCTTCCATGGTTTCGATGAAATGATGCGTGTCCTGAAGGAGCGCGACCAGATGCTGGAAGTCCACCGTAAGAATCTCGAGAGGGAAGTTCATGTCCGTACCCGAGCGCTGGAGTCAGAAAAAGAAAAGGCCGAACATGCGACGGCCGCCAAGTCTCGCTTTCTGGCAAATATGAGCCATGAGTTACGCACGCCGATGATCGGCGTGCTCGGCATGGCGGATCTTTTGCGCCGGAAAGATTTAACCGAGCAGGATCAGTTCCTGGTTGAAACCATCTTTCGATCTGGCGAAGCTCTGCTGACCATTCTCAATGATATTCTGGATTTCTCAAAAGTTGAAGCTGGACATCTGGTGATCGATTCTACTCCCATTGACCTGGCCAGCCTGGCTGAGGATGTGACGCGTCTGATGGATGTGACCGCTCGTGGCAAAGGCCTTGAACTTGTCCTGAATGCCCCTGTCGGCCTGTTGCCGGTTATGGGGGATCCCAATCGGGTCCGCCAGGTCCTGTTGAACCTGATAGGCAATGCGGTCAAGTTCACCGACGTTGGCAAAATCACTGTGTCACTCTCGGCCACCAGGCGCCCCGCGGAAGATGTGTGTGATTGCCTCTTTGTGGTCCAGGACACGGGGGTTGGTATTGCTGAAGAAGTTCAATCGCGTATTTTTGAATCTTTCGATCAGGGCGACAGCAGTACGACCCGAAGATATGGGGGGACAGGTCTGGGATTGACAATCGCCAAAGAACTGGTGCGTCTGATGGGGGGAGAACTTACGTTTGCAAGCCGTCTCGGCGAGGGGAGCACCTTTTCTTTCCAACTGCCGATGGCGCTGTCCAGTCATGCGGATTTGTCCCAGCATGAACCAGAGCAATCTATGCAGCCAAGGTTTTCTAACAGGGGATTTTCTCTTGCCGCCGCACCCTTTGTCATGGGAACCAGACGTGTTCTTCTCGCTGAGGACAATCCGACAACGCAGAGCCTGATCTCGATTCTGTTGCTGCAGATGGGTCTGGAACTGTCTATTGTCGATAATGGCCAAGCAGCGATTGATTTCCTCGAAGTGGAAAAAGTTGATCTGGTCTTGATGGACTGTCAGATGCCACAGCTGGATGGCTTAGAAGCAACCACTCAACTGCGGGCCCGGGGGATGTCGACACCGATAGTGGCCCTGACGGCATACGCCCGCGCGGAAGATGAGCAGCAGTGCCTTGCGGCCGGCATGAATGACTTCCTCAGTAAGCCCTTCCGACAGTCCGAGCTGAGAGAGATCCTGATCAAATGGCTTGGTGCTGATGCGTTGTCACAGGCCTCGGCCACTGCTGCTTCTGTCGATTAGTCGTTCTTATGAAAAAGCATCTACGAAAAACAGTTTTCTGGGGGGGCGCCCTTTCTACCTATGCTGTGCTGATCGCGAGTCTTTTGTATTTGTTGCATGATATTCATCCCGGGCAGCCTTCCCTGGATGCAAAAGATTCTCACGTGTTTTTCTCCGGGAAGGAGAGGGGGCCTCTCGATATCGATGCCCAGCTCAATGATTTCTCAGGGATCCTGCTGCCACTGGGGCCAGGGGATGGCCGGTTGCCGGGTTTTCCTGCCATATGGAAGGAAATCCTGCGAGAGGGATATGCCGATGGCGACAGAGCGGATGCCGACGGCTTTGACGGATTACAGGCTGTCGCTGGTATTGCCGATTTCTCCAATGGCTCAGTTGCCGAACTGTTCCTCTCAGGGACCCCAGTCCAGGTGTTTCGCCGGGGAGCATTCATCCTGACATTAAACAGTCTGGGCAAGGTGAAGATTATTGACTGCCAGAATCCGCGCGAGCCCAAAATTTCCGGTTTGCTGCCATACGAATGGGTCAAAGGTATGGATATGCAGGGGACCATGGCCTACCTGCTCCTCAGTATCCCCGGAGAGCAAGATAAACTGGTCATCGCTGACCTGGGAGATCCTCTTAAGCCCCGGGAAATTACACGACACAACCTGCCGAAAGAGACTGTCTCTTTCTTGCTTTTGGACAGACAGCTGGTTGTCTGCACCAACACCCGTGGTTACCAGGCCGAGCAGACCCTCCACCTGTATGAACTTGGCGACGGTTATCAGCTTGTCCCTCTGGGCAGCATCAAAAGTTCTTTGCTCAGAAACGGATTTCTCAAGCATGGAGACTACCTGCTGGTGCCGGATTTGCTGGCCGGGTTACACGTATGCGATTTCAGTAACCCGCTTCAGCCCGTCGTCGTAGCTTCTCTCGTTTTTCCGGACCAGGTCAGGATGTTAGCTCGCTCTGGTGACATGGTGTTTGCACATGGGGCCCAGAACCGTATCTATGCAGTCGATCTGCACGACCCCCTGGCCCCCGAACTGAGTGCGGTCGTTGGCGATGCGCATTATACAGCTTCGCTTTTATGGTTTGACCACTACTCTTTTTATTTTACCATGAAGGGCTATCTTCAGGTCTTCGATGTTTCGCCTTTTGCTTATACAGGTAGTGGCATGCAGTGGCCTGATGGTATCGTCGGCGAATTGATGGCGGCACATACCGGTGGTGGTTTTGCTCTGCTGGGCAGTAGGCAGGACTTGTTGCCGGCAGCTGTCACCGATGTCCTGAGCCTGCCAGCTGGACCAACTGTCATTGATCAACTCTTTTGGCAGAGATCACTGGTTGTTCTACGTGATGATGGCCTGGTTCAGTTTTTACGCAAGGGCGAGGAAAACTCACTGGAAATTCAGGAGAGCCTGACGCTGCCGTCAGATCAACGCTGGCTGGCAGCGGCCAACGACCGCCTTTACATCGGCGGTGATTCGATCATCAGTATTATTGCAAAGAGTGACGACGGTCATTTTGTTTTGTCTGGTCAATGTGAATTCCCCGGCAAAGATTCTTGGGATGGTCTGGTCGTGAAACAGACTTTGTGTGTTGCCGCCGGCAAAGAGGGGGTTTTGTGCTTCTCTCTAGAGCGTCTGGATCAGCCCATTGCAAGTCCCGCCTGGATGATTCCGCGACATCTGGAATCCCTGGTTGATGCCCGACAATTGGCCTCTCCCGGGGGAGACATGGTGCTGGTGGCTGCGGGCTCAGCAGGCCTTGTCAGCGGGAGGATCGTCGATGGCGGCCAGTTCCAGTCTGAGGGTTTCTTTGCTCTTTCTGCGCCGGCCCATGCTCTTGCCGTGGTTGGCGACCTTTGCCTGGTGTCTACCGGAGAAGACATCTGCGTATTCGACACAAGAACACGCGGCTCTTTACAAAATCTCGGCAAGATCGCCTTTCCCGGAGTGGAGAAGTTTGCTGTTGCACCCCCTGACTTCTGGGGCGGTTATGTGCCGGGGGCCGGTTGGTTTACACTGCCAGCACCACACTTTGTGTCGCCTGGAGAGACTGAGTTTCTGGACAGGGTGCGAACGACAGCGCGGACAGAAGCACGCCCTTATCGCTACCGTCTTAACCTCTTTAGTGACCGTGAAGTTGTAACCGTGCCAGGGGTTCTGTCGTTTTCCTCTTTGCCGGGCAGCCGGGCAGCCGGAGCAGTCGATGTTATTCAATAGTCGCAAGGTTTCCCTGAGGCCCCTGCTGATTCTGCTCATTGGCTTCGCAGCAATACTTCTGTTCGCCTTGCTGGTTCGAGAGATCCAGGGCGACAGCCCCCTTTTCTCCCTGTCGCATGTCTCTGTCGAAAACCAACAGGAACCTGGCCTCTTGACTCTCTCCGGGCACGATTTTCATCCCGGTATCGAAGGCGTCTTGGCGAGTAATCTCGTTAACGAAAAAGCTTTGCTCTGGCATCATCTGGTTGGTATCCCGGCAAAAGCTGTCGACGTCATGGACGATCTCGCTCTGGTCTCGTGCTATGGGAAAAAAATTGTCAGTATCGGCCTGAATGGAGGGATGAGCCCGAAGCTGCTGGGCTCTCTTGAATTGCCTGCTTCTGTCTACCATATCAAGATCGTTGGTGACCAGGCTCTGGCAGCGATGAGTGCGCCTGCAGGCTTCTCCCTGATCGATCTGAAAGATCCGAGCGACATGAAGTTAGGCAGGTATTTCCATGTGCCGGGTGTTGTGACGAGTATGGTTGCCGATCGAAACATCATCTATTATGTTAACCTTCATCGCGGTGTTGGCCGGATCGATCTCTCTGTAGAAAATCCCGCTCCGGAAAACCTGGTGGATCTGGATTCCCCCCTGCAGATTGCCTTGCAGGGCAGCAGGCTGGCTGTTGCTACCACCAAGGGGCTTGTGCATCTTTTCAACCTCACTCAGGGCGGACAGCCGACTGCTGTGGGGACTCTTCACTATCCCGACATTGTAACGGGCGTTGCATTTACCGAGGGTGCTCTGGCTGTGGCCCTTAACGATGGCGACTTGCATGTGCTCAGCTTGTCGTCCTGGCCGAAGCTGGACAAGTCGGTACAGTTGCATCTTCCTGGCCGCCCATTGCTCCTTGAAAGAGTTCCTGGCCGGGCGAGCATCGCCGCCAGCCTTGTTAGTGGCGGGGTTGCTCTGATCGACGTCAGCCTGCCGGTGGCACCTGTGCTCAGTGGCCATTTAAAAATGAACAAGACTTTCAAGGGGACAGCACTGCAGACTGATAAAATTTTTGCTACCAGCCTCGCTGGGCTGGAGGTGTTCTCCCTCGATGAAATTGCAAAGGGTGAATATTCAAAGCTGGCAACGGATGCCATGCTCGAACAAAAATTTTATCATCTGCAGACATGGAATGGGCATGTTTACGGCTACAAAAACAGCCGTCTGGTCGACTTTGGCAGAAAAGGACCAGCGGATCCCCACTCTTCAGGCAGGCTTATGGCTGTTGCCAACATGGAAGGGGTCAGTTTCTTCGAGCCACGCGAATACGGCCAGGCCAAAAAAACTGAGGCAATGATCCGGATGGAGGGTGTTCGTTCTGCCGGATTCCGGGATAATCACCTGTACATAATCCATAATGGCGGATTGCGGATTCTTCGCGGAGCCAGGCCTGAGGAAATGGTCGTGGTCAGTGATCTCGAACTGCCTGGCGGCCTCGGCCCCTTCGCATTCATCGATCCCGGATATCTGCTCGTTGCCACACGTTACAAGGGATTGTTGGTGGTGGATGTCCACGATCCTCAGCGGCCGGTACAGGTTGCAAGCCTGACTTTGCCCCAGCATCAGCAAACGGATAATCTCTCGCGGGATGTTCTGATCGATGGCCGGTTTGCGTATATCTCACAGGGCTCCGCAGGTGTACTTGTTGTCGATGTAAGTTCCCCTGCCCAGCCCTTATTGATACAAATGATTGATACCCCCGGTTATGCAAAAAAGATGGCCCTCCATGACAACCTGCTGCTGGTTGCTGATGGTTTTGAAGGTCTTTTCATGATTGATGTCAAAGATCGCAATGGTGCTTTGCCCATAGGGTCTTTGCCTGTGCCCATATTTATTAACCAGGTTGCCGTGACCGGCAATTCCATGATTGTCAGCAACCTTGCTGGAGGGACCATGAGGTTGCCCTTGCCGCAAAGGCTGGAGGATTTGCATGTCATCAGCGACGGTGAGCTGCGTGCCAATGTGGAGATGGTTGATAAAGGACAATACGTCTATCTCTACGATGAGAGGCACTCGCGTAAGATCGAGGTTGACGTTCAGTAAGCTGGCGGGCGCTTAGTAATTGTAGGTCATTCCCAGCCAGAACTGGCGGCCGAGTTCGTAGGTGGTTTCGGAATCTCCGGCAGGCGGCGTACGGTTAAAGACGTTGTTGACTTCCAGTGACAAAACCAGGCTCTGCTCCTGGTACATGGCTTTCTCCCAGTCGAACCGCCAGTCGAAAAGCCAGTAGTCAGGGCGGGTGACGCTTTCGTACGCGGTCAAGTCGGTTGGGATACCCCGGGCAGTTTTCTCGGCACTGCTCAACGTGTTCCTTGCCTCATATTCGCCCAGGTACCGGGTGACATTTGTAAAGGTGCAATGCCAGGGGAGTCTGCCGGTGTAGATGATGTTCAGCATATGTTCACGGTTATATTCGAGCCGGGGCAGATCACTGTTGTTGATGAGTTCGCCGTCGTACCAGACCTCTTCTTCTAAATCTTCTTCATCGAACAGATCATCATACGATTCATTGCTTGAATCTTGCTTGTTGTAGGTGTAGTTGACATTCAGGTAATGGTTCAGCCATTGCCGTTCCCAGGAGACCTTGACGCTTTTATATCTGCTGGAGCCATTGTTGTTGAGTTGCCAGCCTCGCTGCGTCTCACCGTCGACGTCCGCAGTAAACAGCTCTTTGGCGAATTGATCCTTGTTGTCACGTTCCAGGTAGTTGATTTTCAGGGTGCCGTGGAAAAAACGCTGCGCGATGCCAACATTCCACTCATCAGAATAAGGAGTGTCGAGTCCTGAGTATGTGTAGCGCAGAAACACCTCGTCCTTGCCAGGCTCCCAATCGGTCAATTCATGTGAACCGTCCGTTTTCATGACACGGGTCTGTATCTGGTAAGGTGTCCTGGCTTCACGCAGCGCATATGTCAACAAGGGCCGCCCGTAGTAGCGGTTATAGCCGCCGACAAGAACTGTCCGGCCATTGCGCAAGAGATCCCAACTTGCGGCAAAACGATAAGATAAGTCACTGTTTTTCATATAGTCGTCATAAGCGAGGCGGACCCCGGGTCTGAAGCTGAAAGGCCCTGTTTCAATCAGATCGTCCAGGTAGGCCGCGTAGCTGTTGATGGTCGCTGACTCATCTTCTGCATGATAGACCCGCCTTTCCCTGAAGTAGACTTTATTGTCAATGCAGGAGGGGTCGCCTGCCTCGCAGCGGACCGTGTCGTCGGTTACGGCCCGATTCAGGGCGTGCTCGTATGTTGTCTGCTTGCGATCATAGGTTCCCCTGTCATGATCGATTGCCAATCCGGCGTTGATGGTGTTTGTGAGCAGTTGCATCGGCAAGGGCCGGGACAGCAGGTCCAGCCTGAACTGGAGACTCTCTTCCTGACTGTCGATGTCACCGTAGCCGCCTTCGGCGCTGAAAGGCAGATCGTAGATCTCACCCCAGTTTTTGGACGGGGTCTCTGCCGGCCAGAAGTAATGGTCGGTTTCAGCCGTGCGCGAGTTGTCATTCGTCAGGTAGGCAGAGGAAATTTCCAGGACGCCAGGCTGGAGATCCCCGGTCAATTGACCGCTGAAGCTGTAACCGCCTCGATCTATGGTGATGTTGCTGTTTCTGGTCTGGTCAATGAAAAACTCTTCTTCCGATGGAGTGTAGCTGGCGTTCAGTTCCACAACATAGGGTGTCTCCGGCTGCCAGGCGTATTTCAGGAAGAAGTTTTCGAGGACTTTTCTGTTGTTTTGCCACTGATCGATATTGTAGATCTCCACGTCCGATCGAATGGTTTTGTATGCAGCCAGCAAGCCCATCTCCTCGTTGAGAGGCAGGTCAAGTTCAAGGCCGGCGTCGTATTTTTTGAAACGTGGCTGCAAGCCCTGATCGGTGGAATGGTAAAATCCGTCCGTGCTCTCCGGATCGATGTGGAACTCTGTCCATGTATCCCGTGTGGTGCGGAAGCTGACCTGGCCGCCAAACTCATGGCGTGGCTGGCGTGTTTCCGCATCGACGACACCACCCACAAAGGAACCATATCTGGCCGGAATGTTACTGTCATAAACGGTGACTTTGTCGATGAGATCCTGATGAATAAAACTGCGCTGCGGGTGGCTTGGGACATCCCTGACGCTTTCGGCAATATTGTTGCCGGTGAGGGGGGCCAGTATGCTGTTGATATTGGTCCCATCGATGGTGTAGTTGTTTTCGTAGGCACGTCCGCCCGAGATGGAAATGAGTGGCGGCAGTATCTCGCCGGCGTTTTCTGAAGTGCGTTGGCCTTCACCGATCTGCACCCGTGGCAGGACGGTAATGGTTTCCGTGAGGCTGCTGTTTTTTCTGGGGAGCTGTTGGAGCGTATCGCCTGACAGCTTCGAACTGCCGGTCAGGAGATCCTCCGCTTGCCCGACCACCGTGATTTGCTCCAGTGTAGGGATATCACCATGAAGGGTCGCGGCAGGTGCGACTCCTTGCTCAACCCTGGCCTCCTCAGGTGGGCCAGCCTCGGCAGCCAGCAAGAGGCCTGGCAGCGATGTCAGTAGCAGGACAACAAGGATTGTGGTGATCCTGAAGTTCATGATACAATACCAGTCCCGCATGCAAGACATTGGTAAACAGAAAATAAATCTACGCATTTTTGAATTCTTTGCGAAATGGTGTCAACCTTAATTCCTTAAAGGTAAAGTGGGGAGCGGGTTTTTCGCCGGTTTGCTGCTAGACCGATTGGTATACGGAGTATGTTCAGTCAGACGCCTTCTTTTTTGAGACTGTCGCTCTGCCTGCTCCTTTCAACCGGAGTGCATGGCGGACTGGTATATCCTGACTGGGGGAACAGTCCTGTCGAGTCTCGCCTGATACATGCTCCGGTTGTGGTCTCCTTGCTGCCCGATGTTGATGCTGCTGTGCCTGCGGCAGCTGAGCGAATCCTCCCCGCACCAGAGCCTGCCCCTCGCCAGACGCTACCCCATGATGCACCCGCAGAAACTTTAACCGGCAAACCACTGTCCGTAGCGGTCGACAAGCCGAAAAGCGAGCAGAGCCTGATGAAGCCGTCGGCTGAGGCGGTCAGCATGCTGCCGCAAGAGGCTGCCTCTGACCGTCCGCCTGGATTGTTTAAAAGCGACCATCCGGCCATTGAACCGGTCGTGACGGAACCGACCTCTGCTGAGGCGCCGGACAAAGCCTTGCGGATGGTATTGCCAGGGGATGTGCGGGGCCTGCTCGATAGTCCGGTTGACATCGTTTCTGCTCTCAGCGAGGCAACCCCCTATTATCGCAGCAATCCCCTGCCTGAATACCCCCGTCTGGCAAGGCAGAAACATTGGGAGGGGGTGGTCTGGCTGATGGTCGATGTCTCTGCTGACGGTCTGGTGGATAATCTGCGGGTCGAACGCTCTTGTGGTCACCAGGTGCTGGACCGTGCCGCTCACCGGACGGTCAGCCGTTGGCAGTTCTCTCCGGCTAAGCGCGGCGGGCTGCCTGTTTCAAGCCAGGTCCGCATCCCGGTTCGCTTCCATCTTGAGGATGGCTGAGCCAAAATTCGGACGCGGCGAAATGACTTTTATTATGAGCAATGATCATAAAGTTCAAGATTAGTCTTGCATTATTGATTTCTGCATGCTAGAAAATCTCCCTTCGGGGAGTGGCGCAGCCTGGTAGCGCGCCAGTTTTGGGAACTGGATGTCGCAGGTTCGAATCCTGTCTCCCCGACCATTTTGCGCCAGTAGCTCAGCTGGACAGAGCAACGGCCTTCTAAGCCGTGGGTCGAGGGTTCAAGTCCTTCCTGGCGCGCCATTTCTTCTGGCAATTGGAAGGCGAAGTGTCTCGTTGACAATGTTTTCCGGCCTTGGCTAAGATCTGTTTTATTTTGTGGTGGGTGTAGCTCAGTTGGTAGAGCACTGGATTGTGGCTCCAGTTGTCGCGGGTTCAATCCCCGTCACTCACCCCATAAATTTCCGGGCCTGCCTTTTCCCCTTCAACCCCTCAGAACGTGGCGGTTATCCCGGGAAAAGCCGGGCCTTAATTGTTTGTGAACGAAAAACTGCTCAGCACAAAAGCGAGGGCATGTGGGTTGCAGTCATTGCCTGCTGTCACTTAGCTTCCCGCAAGCAACCACTGCAGCCTACATGCTGTGCGCTTGGGAAAGAGAGCAGGATAATTACGTGAATTTTAATTGCGGGTGTGGTGGAATTGGTAGACACGCTAGATTTAGGATCTAGTGCCGACAGGTGTGTGGGTTCGAGTCCCTCCACCCGCACCATTAATTGCAGCCAGAAACATTTCGAGGATGTTGCTGGCCTGTGCTTCAAAACGGCGCAGGGCCGGTAGAGCTAAGTGAGGAGCAAACGAATGAATGTCAAGGTTGAGTCTGTCAGCAGCATCAAGAAAAAACTTATTTTTGAGGTTGCCTCGGAGCAGGTCGACAAGGAAATCCGTAAAGCTTTCCAGAAGATCGGCAAAAAAGCCAGGATCAAGGGCTTTCGCGCCGGCAAGGTCCCTGAATCGGTGCTGGAAAAATATTATGGCGGTCAGATGGAGCAGGACGTCCTGACCAGCCTGATCAATGCTACTTACTTCCAGGCTTTGCAGGAGCATGCTATTCAGGCTGTCGGTGAGCCGAGTATCGTCGAGAGCAGCGGTATCAACAAGGGTGAAGCCTTTACCTACGAAGCCGAAGTGGAAATCAAACCGGAAGTGACGGCCAGGGATTACACGAATCTTTCGCTTGAAAAAGAAAAGTTTGTCGCCGATCCCAAAGCAGTGGCTGTTCGCCTGGAGGAGATGAGGACTTCCCGGTCTCAGGTCGAGGTAAGCGGGCGTCAAGAAGCGCGTCATGGCGATTCGGTTGTCATCGATTTTGAGGGATTTATCGGTGAGGATGCCTTTGCCGGCGGCGCAGGAGAGGATTATCTCCTTGAGCTCGGCTCCGGTTCTTTTATACCCGGTTTTGAAGAGCAGCTGGTCGGAATGCAGCGCGATGAGATCAAGGATGTCGAAGTCACTTTCCCCGAAGACTATGGTCAGGCGGAACTGGCGGGCAAGCCGGCAGTCTTCAAGGTCGTCATGAAAGAGATCAAGGAAAAGGTTGTTCCTGAGCTTGACGACGAGTTTGCCAAGGGTTTTGGTGTCGATACGCTCGATGAACTCAAGGCGCAGCTGCAGATGAGCTATGAAACCCAGGAAACCAACCGGGTCGAAAATGATTTGCGTGAAAAGCTGGTCAGTACGCTGATCGAAAGCAACCCGATCGAGATCCCCGAGGCGATGGTCGCCAAGCAGCTTGATTACATGTACGACAACCTCACCAACCGCATGCAGTCGCAGGGGATGTCTCCGGAAATGCTCGGCATGACCCCGGAAAACTTCCGTGAGAATTACCGGAAGACGGCGATCGATCAGGTCAGCGGCAACCTGATCCTCGAAGCTATCGGGCGGCAGGAAAACATCGTTGCCGATGAGTCAGAGATTGATGCGAAGTTGGAAGAGATTGCCGTCATGGCCAACGCTCCCGTCGAAATGGTAAAAAAATATTATGCTGGCTCCGAAGCACGTCGCGGGCTGATGGCACAGATAGCTGAAGAGAAGGTTGTCAGTTTTCTGCTGGAGAACGCCAAGGTGAAAGAGGTCGCTCCCAAACAATCCAAAAAGCAGGCTGAGAAGAATACTGAGGAGGAGAGCGCATGAATCTGATCCCGATGGTCGTGGAGCAAACCGGTCGCGGAGAACGCTCCTACGATATTTATTCGAGACTGCTCAAGGACCGGATCATTTTCCTGGGTGGTGGTATTGACGACCATGTCGCCAACCTGATCATTGCCCAGATGCTTTTTCTTGAATCGGAAGACGCCGAAAAGGACATCCATCTGTACATCAATTCACCTGGTGGTATTGTCACCGCTGGCCTGGCGATCTACGATACCATGCAGTATCTTAAGGCCCCGGTCTCAACCATTTGTGTGGGCCAGGCCGCCAGTATGGGTGCCCTCCTGCTGGCCGCAGGGACAGCGGGTAAGCGTTATTCCCTGCCCCAGTCGCGCATCATGATCCATCAGCCGCTCGGCGGTTTCCAGGGACAGGCAACCGATATCAGCATCCATGCCCAGGAGATCCTGCGTCTGAAAGACACTCTCAACCGGATCATGTCTGAGCACACCGGCCAGGAACTCAGCAAATTGTCGTTCGATACGGAACGTGATTTCTTCATGGGTAGCGAAGCTGCAAAAAAGTATGGTATCATCGACGACATAGTGACCAGAAAGAAATAAGTTATCCAAGAGGTGATGCAGTGACGCAAAAGAGTGGCCATGGTGACCAATTGACCTGTTCGTTCTGCGGTAAAGAGCAGGAAGAAGTTAAGAAGCTGATTGCCGGCCCGGCAGTCTATATCTGCGACGAATGCATAGAACTGTGCAAGGACATCATTGCCGAAGAGGCACAGCTCGAGGAAACGACTTTTGGCAGCGGCCGGTTGCCGAAACCGGTCGAAATCAAAGGCACCCTGGATGACTACGTGGTCGGCCAGGAACGAGCCAAGAAGGTCCTGGCGGTTGCAGTATACAACCACTACAAGCGCATCGAGGCTTCTGAAAAAACGAGTGATGTTGAAATTCAGAAGAGCAATATCCTCCTGCTCGGTCCCACCGGCAGCGGCAAGACTCTGCTGGCTCAGACTCTGGCCAGGGTTCTTGATGTCCCCTTTGCCATAGCTGATGCAACCAACCTGACCGAGGCCGGTTATGTTGGTGAAGATGTCGAAAATATTATTCTGAATCTTTTGCAGGCCGCCGATTACGATCTGGAGAAGGCCCAGAAGGGTATCATTTATATCGACGAAGTCGACAAGATCGCCCGCAAATCGGATTCACCCTCGATTACCAGAGATGTCTCTGGCGAAGGCGTCCAGCAGGCTTTGCTCAAGATCATCGAGGGCACAACCGCCAGCGTGCCGCCGAAAGGTGGCCGCAAACATCCGCAGCAGGAGTTCCTTAAGGTTGATACCACCAACATCCTGTTTATCTGTGGTGGTGCCTTCTCCGGCCTCGAAACAGTCATCGGACAGCGGGTTGGGTCAAAAACCATGGGCTTCGGTGCTGAACCTGTGCAAAGGAAAGACCAGCAGATCGGTGAGATTCTCTGCCAGGTCGAGCCATGTGATCTGCTTAAATATGGGCTGATCCCGGAGTTTATCGGGCGACTGCCGATTGTTGCAACGCTTGACGAGTTGGATGAGGTTGCGCTGGTCAGAATTCTTTGTGAACCGAAGAACGCACTGATCAAGCAGTACCAGAAGCTCTTCGATATGGAGAACGTCAAACTCAAGTTTACCGATGGTGCCCTGGTTGCTGTCGCCCAGGAAGCTCTCAAGCGCAAAACCGGTGCGCGAGGGTTGCGATCGATCCTTGAGAATGCCATGCTCGAGGTTATGTATGATATCCCTTCGCAGGATCGCGTCAGAGAAGTTCTTATAAACGAAGATGTGATTTACAAGGGCACCCAGCCAATAATTATCTACGAATGTGCTGAGTCTGCTTGATAGAGTTCCTGTCGGGCCAGTGCTCAGCCGGAAGATGTTGATATGACAGAACTCTCAGAACACCTCCTGCCTGTATCTCCGAGACCGGAGACCTTTCCGGTTCTGCCGTTACGGGATATCGTGATATTCCCACACATGGTAACACCCCTCTTTGTGGGTCGGCCACGCTCGATTCACGCCCTGGAGTGGGCGATGGAGCACGACAAACTTGTGCTTCTCGTCACCCAGAGGGATCCCAAGACTGACGATCCTCTGGCCGATGATCTGTATGACCTTGGCACGCTGGGGAAAGTCGTACAAATGCTGAAGCTGCCGGACGGCACAGTCAAGGTCCTGGTTGAAGGCGATGTCAGGGCACGTCTGATCGATCTGGAATATACGGACGAATGTATCTTTACTTCGTTGCATCTGTTGCCTGACCAGACGAGTGACTCTCCTGAGCAGGAAGCTTTGATGCGCAGCGTCAATGGCACTTTTGAATCCTATGCCAACCTCAGCAAGAAAATCCCTGCGGAAATGGTTACCTCGATTGCCGGTGTGCAAGAACCCGGACGCTTCGCTGACACCATCGTTGCGCATCTGACCGTACCGATTGCCGATAAGCAGGAGATTCTTGAGGAAATGGATCCGTTGCAGCGTCTGGAAAAACTTCTGTCGCTTATGGAGCGCGAGGTTGAGATTCTGCAGATCGAAAAGAAGATCCGTAATCGTGTCAAGAGCCAGATGGAGCGCAGTCAGAAAGAGTATTACCTCAATGAACAGATGCGTGCCATTCAGAAGGAACTGGGCGAAAAGGATGAATTCAAGCAGGAGCTGCGCGAACTGGAAGAAAAGATCGAAAAGTCGCGCATGTCCAAAGAGGCGACTGAAAAGGCGGAAGCTGAACTGCGTAAGCTCAAGATGATGTCGCCCATGTCGGCCGAAGCCACTGTCGTCCGTAATTATATAGACTGGCTGGTGGCGTTGCCCTGGAAAAAGGGCACCAAGGACCAGATTGACCTGATCAAGGCAGAAGAAATCCTTGAAGAGGATCATTATGGGCTCGAGAAGGTTAAGGAGAGAATCCTTGAATATCTGGCGGTGCAGGCCCTGGTGAAGAAGATCAAGGGACCGATTCTCTGCCTGGTTGGCCCGCCCGGCGTCGGTAAAACTTCGCTTGGCAGGTCAGTTGCCAGAGCCATGGGACGCAAGTTCATTCGCGTTTCACTCGGTGGCGTGCGTGACGAAGCCGAAATTCGCGGCCACCGGCGCACCTACATCGGTGCCATGCCCGGCAAGGTTGTTCAGGGCTTGCGTAAAGTCGGTGTGCGTAACCCGGTCTTCCTGCTTGATGAAGTCGATAAGATGAGTACGGACTTTCGCGGCGACCCGTCCTCGGCCTTGCTGGAGGTTCTTGATCCAGAGCAGAACAACACGTTTGGCGATCACTTCCTTGATGTTGATTATGATCTCTCTTCAGTGATGTTCATTGCTACGGCCAATACGCTCCAGGCTATCCCGGGCGCTCTGCGTGATCGCATGGAAGTCATTCGCATTGAAGGCTATACCGAAGAAGAGAAGGTGCATATCGCAGAGCGCTACCTTCTGCCAAAACAGCTGGAGACCCATGGGCTCAAGAACGGGCAGGTCAAGTTTTCAGAAGCGGCACTGCTTGAGATTGTCCGTCGCTATACCCGGGAAGCCGGAGTACGCAGCCTTGAACGTGAAATCGCCAATGTTTTCCGTAAAATCGCCAGAGAGGTTGTCAAGGCGGGCCAGCTTGGCAAACGCTTCCAGGTTGGGGCCCCGCAAATCAAAAAATACCTTGGCGTGCAAAGATACAGTTTCGGCGTAAGGGAAGCGGAGCACAGGATTGGCCTGGTCAATGGGCTTGCCTGGACCGAGGTCGGCGGTGAGCTGCTGAATGTTGAAGTCACGATTCTGCCTGGCAAGGGGAACCTGACCGTTACCGGAAAACTCGGCGAGGTTATGCGCGAATCCGCCCAGGCTGCACTCAGTTATGTGCGCTCCCGCTGGCTGGAGCTGGGGCTTGACAAAGACTTCTACAGCCGTATTGATATCCATATCCACGTCCCTGAAGGGGCGATTCCGAAAGACGGCCCTTCAGCCGGGATTACCATGGCGACTGCAATTGCTTCAGCATTGACCGGTCTCGCCGTCGATCAGGACCTGGCGATGACCGGTGAAATCACTTTGCGTGGCCGAGTTCTGGCAATCGGTGGCCTCAAAGAGAAGTTGCTGGCTGCCAAGCGTGCCGGCATTCATCGAGTCCTGATCCCTCAAGAAAATGAAAAAAACCTTGAGGAAGTTCCCATGACAATCCTTCGGGCTTTAAAAATCCATCCTGTAGCCCACATGGATGAGGTTCTTGATGAAGCAATTTTGGGAAGCTTCACGCTGCCGGTCTCAGCTGATCAAGCTGATTATGCGTTAAACCCAGAAAAATCGGTGCATCATTGACCCTTTCGTCCAATTATTACTTGACTCAATTTTGAAGCGTCTGTTATAAAAAAGCAGTTTTCAGCGGGGCTTAATCATTCTTTTACGCGTGGAGGTATGTTGTGACGAAAGCCGATCTTGTTAATTCAATTGCGGAGAAGGCGGGACTGAGTAAGGCCGATGCAGAGAAGGCACTGAAGGCATTCACGGATGCTGTTACAGATGCCCTGAGATCCGGCGAGAAGGTCTCTTTGGTTGGGTTTGGTACTTTCAGTGTGGGCGAGCGCGCTGCACGTCAGGGACAAAACCCCCAGACCGGCGCCAAAATCAATATCCCAGCTGCCAAGGTGCCCAAATTCAAAGCTGGCAAGGCTTTGAAAGACTCCATCAATTAATTCCAGTTAAAGATACGTTGTCATTGGGATCAGCCCTGATAATAACGTAGAAAAAGTTAAAAAATAGGAAACGTTTAAGAGGGTTTCCCCTTGCACGGCGTTTCCTATTTTCTATCTATTGCGGGGCTGTAGTAGAGTCGGTTACAACGCCGGCCTGTCACGCCGGAGGTCGCGGGTTCAAGTCCCGTCAGCCCCGCCATTTTAAGTTTGGGCGAATAGCTCAGCTGGGAGAGCATCGGCCTTACAAGCCGAGGGTCACAGGTTCGAGCCCTGTTTCGCCCACCAAATGACAATTTTTCGGGGGCTGTAGTAGAGTCGGTTACAACGCCGGCCTGTCACGCCGGAGGTCGCGGGTTCAAGTCCCGTCAGCCCCGCCAGATTCAATCGAGGCGATTCCGCACATGGGAATCGCCTCGATTGTTTGTGCTACCCCCCCCCCCCTTTTTTTTCTGCACCAATTGCTGAATGAGCCTGTTGGTGTCCTCAACCTGGCCTCGACAGGTTAATAACATGCCGTAACGAGCCCATGTACAGGGGCGCTCTTTTGACTGACTTTTTTGCCTTTTAGCCAGCAGCATTTAAGGGTTTTTCATTCATTTTTCCGAGTGGATATGTTACATAACAGTGCTAATGCCAACCTATCGTTGTAAAATTGGAACATCTGATGGCCGGGTTCTCGAGAAGGAGTTCGAGGCGGAGAGTCGTGAGGCCCTGCAGGAGAATCTTGAGGAGCAGGGTTTCTTTGTCTTCAAGGTTCGCAGGGTTTCACTGCAGTGGTTCTCAAAGGGGCCGGGCAGCGGGAGTTTAAGAGGCCGCCGCTTTCTATCCTTGAATCAGGAGATGCTGGTTCTGATTCGCTCCGGTCTGCCGATTCTTCAGGTCCTCGACACGCTTGTCGATCGCATGGAGGCGGGGGGGCTCTTTAATACCCTGAAAGACATACGCAACGATGTAAAGGGTGGCAACTCTCTATCCGAAGCCTTCGGGCGTTTTCCGAAGATGTTCCCGCAACTCTACGTGGCCGCCTTGAAAGCTGGAGAGCAATCGGGCGATTTACCGATCACCCTGGCCCGTTACATCGAATACCAGAAACGTGTCGAGGCGATCAAGGCGAAGGTGCGCAGCGCAACCTTTTACCCGGCCCTTCTGGCTGTGGCTGTTTCGGTGGTGCTTGCTTTCCTGTTGTTGTATGTGGTCCCGAGCTTTACCCAGGTTTATGCCGACGCCAACGTGCAGCTGCCGTTCTTGACCCGCATGGTGATTTCCCTGGCCAACGGACTGGTGACGGGATTGCCGGTCTGGGTACCGGCATTTCTGATCAGTCTCTTTTTGTTACGGGCATACGCCCGGACCGATAGAGGGGCTCTCGTGGTCGATCGGACCAAGCTGCGGCTGCCTTTTTTCGGGGATTTGCTGAATGAATATGCCCTTTCGACATTCTGCCGGACTTTTGCGACAACCCTGGCCAGTGGCATTCCGATCGTAGTGGCAATGCAGATGTCGCGGGCTACGCTCAACAACCGGGTCCTGGAACGCGGGCTTGCCGTAGCAGTCAATCGTATCCAGGAGGGGTCCCGGATCTCAGAAGCTCTGGAGCAGACCGGCAACTTTCCGATCATTGCCTTGCGTATGATCGGTGTTGGCGAGACCAGCGGCTCCCTGGTTGATATGCTGACGAATGTTTCTGAATATTATGAAGATGAAGTGGAAAGGCGTTTGGATCGTCTGACCACGATGGTTGAGCCGTTGATGATGATGACGATGGGATTGTTGATTGGTGGTATCGTTGTGGCCATGTATATCCCGATTTTTCAACTGGCTGGAACGATATAGCTGGCCGAGGCCAAAGCATGCAGTTTGAACATCGCAAAATTGGCGAAATCCTGGTCACGATGGGGGCCCTTGCACCCGCTGAGGTACGTCTCGTCCTCGACCTGCAAAGCCAATCTGGCAAGCGTTTCGGTGAAACAGCCGTTGTCCATGGCCAGATTTCGGATGTTCTGGTCGCACAGGCTTTGGCGCAACAGTTCGGCTTTGAGTATGTCGATATGAATGCGGTTACCCTCGATCCGGAGCTGATTGCAAACCTGCCGGCCGATTTACTGACCCGCTACAACTTTTTACCTCTGCAGAAAACCGATGACGGGCTGGTGATCGTGATCTCCGACCCGACCGATGTTGCGCAACTCGACGATCTGGCAATGCAGCTCGATACGCAGCTGGTTTGCCAGATCGCTGCCCGCAGCCAGATTGCCGCATTGCTTGAAAAAACCCGGGGATCGAAACAGGTTTTGCAGGAGGTCTCCGAAGACTTCAAGCTGCAGCTGGTCAAGGAGACGGATAAGGGCGAAGAAGTTTTGTCTATCGAGAAACTTACCGATGACAGCAGCCCGATAATCCGCTTGATTGATTCAACCCTTTTTGATGCGCTGAACAAACGTGCCAGCGACATCCATATCGAAAGCGGCCTTGACGGTGTGCAGATCAAGTATCGCGTCGATGGCGTCCTGTTCCGCGCTACGGAACCCCTGGACGGGCGCTTCCAGGGGCCGATCATTTCACGTATCAAGGTCATGAGTGAACTGGATATCTCTGAACGGCGCATCCCTCAGGATGGCCGCTTCAAGGTACGCATGGACAGCAAGTCAATCGACTTCCGCGTCTCCATCATGCCGAGTATTTTCGGAGAAGATGCTGTTATCCGTATCCTGGACAAGGAAAGCATCGCCAAGGACCTGCACGGCCTGACTCTTGACGTGCTGGGTATTGAGGGTCACGAACTGAAGCGATTCCGGCGTATGATCCGTGAGCCATACGGAATGGTGCTGGTCACCGGCCCGACCGGCAGCGGCAAAACGACGACACTCTACGCGGCCCTGACGGAGATTTATAACGAGCAGGAAAAGATCATCACTATTGAAGACCCGGTCGAATACCAGCTCAAGGGTGTCGTCCAGGTCCCCGTGAATGAGAAGAAGGGCCTGACCTTTGCCCGCGGCCTGCGTTCTATCCTGCGCCATGACCCGGACAAGATCATGGTTGGCGAGATCCGTGACCCGGAGACCGCGCAGATTGCCGTGCAATCAGCGCTGACCGGACACCTGGTATTTACCACGGTGCACGCCAATAATGTGTTTGATGTCCTGGGACGTTTTCTGCACATGGGCATCGATGCCTACAATTTTGTCTCCTGTTTGAACTGTGTGGCAGCCCAGCGCCTGGTACGCAAAATCTGTGTGCACTGCAAACATCCCGTGGCCTACGATCGCCAGATATTGGAGGAGTCAGGGCTCGACTACGATCAACTTAAAGACCACGTCTTCTACGAAGGAACAGGGTGTCGCGAATGCAACGGTCAGGGTTACCACGGCCGTACAGCGATCCTTGAACTTCTTGACCTGGATGACGACTTGCGTGACCTGATTATCAGCAAAGCTTCAGTCAGTCGTCTCAAGGAGGCAGCACGTGCCGCCGGTACCGCCTTCCTGCGTGATTCTGCAGTGGAAAAACTGCTCAAAGGAGATACGACCCTCGAGGAAATCAACCGGGTCACCTTCGTCGAAAAATCGGGAGGGCGACAATGAGCAGCAGGGTCTTTGTCGGTGTCGACATCCAGCCAGGCGGGCTTTACCTGGCAGCCTTGCAGCGCAGCCGTCCGCACACCAGTCTGGTCGGCCTGCGTTTTGAAAGCCTGGACGGTGTCCTGGAAGTCTCCAGCCGCCAACCGAATATTCGCGATGCCCGACGTTTTATCGAAGGACTGCGTCGCGGGGTTGATGCCCTGGCCGGTGGCGAGGAGCGTATCGCTTTGAGTCTTCCGGATCGTGCCGGCCGGATCTATCTGACGGATGTGGAAGCACCATTCAAAACACATCAGGAAGGAATTGACATCCTCAAGTGGCACCTCAAAGCAAACCTGCCGGCACCTACGGCTCAGGTTAATCTCGATTACCAGGTGCTCGACAAACGCGAAGATGGTCGTCAACGCTGCATCGTCGCTGCCATTGCCAAGCCGGTTCTCGAACAATATGAGGACCTTGTCAATGAAGCCGGCCGCCATGCGATCCAGATCGATTTTCATTCATTGAGCATCTTCAATTACTACCGGCCGCGACTCGATCTTGGCGATGAGTTCATCCTGGTGGGGTTGGAGCCTGGCCTCTTGAGCCTCCAGTATGTGTTTGGACACGGTCTTTGCTATCAGCGGGTCAGTGAGCTCAAGCCTGACCTGCAACGGACTTTTCGCGAAATCAATCGCACCCTCGTCGAAGCCTACAAGACCTTTCCGGCGATGAAGCGCTGTGCTGTCCTGGCTCATGTTGACCCTGAAATGGGAGATGACATCGACAAGCTACTGTCTGCCGCATTTGAGCGTGAGGTCAAATGCCTGGATCCGGCCCTGAAACGTTTCAGCGGAGAAGGGAAAACCGGAGGACTGCAACCTGTCGGTTCTGTCGTTGCCGCCCTGGGCGCGGCAGAACGCATGATGTGAAGCCAATGGAAATCAAACTTAATCTGGCCAGTAAACCTTATCTGAATCGACAGAGCGTGCGTCTCTGGTTGATGTTCACTTGTGCTTTCGTGGCGCTGCTGCTGGTGCTCAACTGTTTTTACGGCTACCAGAACTGGAGCCAGCTGAGGCTGCTCGACACCCGTTCCCAGGAACTGGAAGCGCAAGCCTCCAGTGTGCAGGGCTCCTCATCGGGGTATACTCCGGAAAAATATGCAGTCATCAGGCATGAAGTTGCTCTTGGCAATGAGATTGTTGCTGCAGATCAATTTCACTGGACAACCCTGCTGAGCAGGTTCGAGGAACTCTTGCCTGACGATGTCAGCATTCGCAGCATTCAGCCTGATTTTAAAGAGCATTCTGTTCAGCTGGCCTGCCTCGCCAGCAATGTCTCGGAGATGACAAGATTTATCGACCAGCTTTTGAATTCGGAAGATCTCAACCAGGCTTACCTTCAGCGTCACGGCGAGGTTGAATCGGATCTGGGTGGTACAAAGCGGGTGCAGGTTGGTTTCTCTCTGGTTATCAGGGAGGCCTTCTGATGCACATGAAAGAAATGGCAGAACAGCTGTGGAAATCTCAGCGAGGATTGCTGACTCTGCTCGCCATCCTGCTGGTTTTGAATCTGCTGATGTTTGCTGCGCTGGAGGAGTGGCTCTTGCCCCGGGTCGTCGAGCAGGAAAGCCGTTTTCTGCAACGACAGGCCGAGGTCCGTCAGCTGCTGCACAACCAGACCAACACGGCAACAACTCCGGAGCAGCGTTACGTGCTGGCCAGTCAAGACCTGTCTAAGTTCCATCAAGCTGTGCCGGACTACCAGGAATTCACCGCCCTGATTGAAGAATTGCTGGTCCTTTCCAGTCGGGCACGCCTGAACATAACTCAGATCAACTACTCTTCAGAGACGTTAGAAAAGTCCCCTCTTCTGAAGTTCAGCCTGAACTTCAACGTCATTGGAGACTATGAACAGATTAAAAAGTTTATCCATTCTCTGGAACAATCGGTGCGCCTGATCACAATCAAGCAAATCAGTTTGCAGGGTGCGGATGGTGATGGTGTCAATCTGCGTTTGAACCTGGAAACATTCTTCCGGCCTGGGAGTCGTGAGTCATGAATCGCAAACGCGTCATACTTGCGGCACTGTCAGGCGTGCTGGTCCTCTGTCTCATCTATGCATATGTTGCGACCCCGAGACTCGAAAAAGCACCGCCCAGA
Organism: Desulfuromonadales bacterium; assembly: GCA_051305855.1. Classification (GTDB taxonomy): domain Bacteria; phylum Desulfobacterota; class Desulfuromonadia; order Desulfuromonadales; family BM103; genus M0040. The sequence continues at coordinate 31,904 of JBPPMB010000014.1, read as the reverse complement.
GCAGTAAACCAGCGAGTTCGCCCTGAACCAGAGCCGACGGTGGTCCTGACAGAATTAGAGGTCTCTGAGCGAATCAACTTTGACTTCCTGACCGTTGATGCGCGTGATTTCCCGGGTGCGAAACGTGATATCTTCCATTTCGTGCAGCGGCGACCGGCCCTTCCTGCAGCGATTGTGAAACCTCCCGTGGTGGTACCCGTTCCTGTCGCGCCGGCGGTACCGTTTCAAGTTGTTCAGCAATCATTATCGAAATTCACTTTCCTCGGTTTTCTTGAAAAGTCCGGAGAAAAGACCGTTTTTCTCTCCAGTGGTGGTAAGCTGTTTCTGGCCAAACGCGGAGAAGACTTCGGAGCAGATCTGGAATTCCAGGTAGCTGATATCGTTGGAAATATATTGAAGGTGCGTCATGCGGGACGTGATGGCCTGATTGAAATACCTCTGATCGAGCAGCAGAAGCTGAATGCGTCGGTCAGTGCTCCAGCCAGGCTGCCGCCTCTTGCCGGGGTGTCAAGCCAGCCAGGCAAAAGAGCCCTTACGCCGAGACCGGCGGTGGTGCGACCTGGAGCGCCTCAGGAAAGTGAACAACCCGTTTCAGATACGATTGAAGAGGATAGCCCAATACCAGAGCAGGCAACCGAACCACCTGCCGAAGGGGATGTTTTAGAGGGAGAAATCAATGGTACCAATCAATAAAATCCGTTTCGCCGGGTGGCTTGTTTTGTTGTTAACCGCCCTTTGGCTCGGAGGTTGCTCGACGACTTCAATAAAGGCACGTACGGCTTTTGAAGAGGCCGAACAGTTTGCCAATGAAGAAAAGTTCGACCAGGCCGTTGAAAAATATCTGGAAGCCGCCGAGTTGGAACCCAGCAGTAAAACCTATAAGTTGAAAATGATTTCTACCCGGACTCGTGCCGCTGCTTATCATATCAATCAAGCACGCTTGCTCAGTGAAGAAGGCAAGCTTTCGGAAGCCGTTGTCGAGTATCGCCTTGCCCGCAAGTTCGACCCGAGCATAGAAATTGCCGAACAAGAGGAGAGTCACTTACTTGACCTGATAAGTGCAGAAACCCTGGCAGAGGAGGGCGCAAGCTTTTATGGCGCGAAAAAAATAGCCCTCGCAGGGAAAGCGATTAATAAAGCTCTCAAGCTGGATGGCAACAATGCCCGTGCCCTTGCAATCAAGACCTTGCTCGAGAATGACCAACACAGGATCGCCATGGACGGGGTTGAATTGGATGTCACTTCAACAGATCCAATAACCCTGAGTTTTAGAGAAGCCAATATCAAGGAAGTTTTCAGGCTGCTGTCTAAATTGAGTGGCATCAACTTTATCTTTGATGAAGGGATTCGCACTCAGTCAATTTCTGTCCTTCTGGAAAAAGCCAGCTTTGCCCAGGCGATGGAACTGATCCTGCAGATGAACGGTTTGGAGAAAAAAGTATTAAACAGTAAGACGATTATTATTTATCCGCAGAGCCGGGAGAAAGCCAAACAATACGAAGACCAGATTATTCAAACCTTCTTCCTTTCTTATATCGATGCCAAAAAAGCTGTGAACATGCTGCGGACCATGTTGCAACTGCGCAAGATTTACGTGCACGAAGAGCGCAATGCACTGGTTATTCGCGATACTCCTCAGGTTATTCACCTTGCTGAGCAGATTCTGGAAGCCGCAGACGTGCAAAACTCCGAGGTCCTGTTTGCTCTGGAAATCGTCAGTGTCGCCAATACAGACAATCTGCAGTTCGGCCCGGAATTGTCACGCTACGGGGTGAGTGTGGGCTTTTCGAACAACGGCTCAGGTTCTATTCTGGATGATTCCCTCGCCCCTGGCGGCAGCACAGATAACCTCGCAAGGAATCTGCAGGATTTACAGGATTTTTATTCGGTCCCGACGGCATCCTTTGAATTCAAAAAAACCTTGACGTCCTCGGAAGTGCTGGCAAGCCCAAAGATTCGCGTGAGGAACAGGGAAAAAGCCAAAGTGCATATCGGCACGAGAGAGCCTGTCATAACCAGTACAACCACCGATACATCAACAACAGCGAATGTCCAGTATGTTGATGTCGGCGTAAAGGTCGATATCGAGCCGAATATTCAGCTGGATAATACCGTTGAAACCAAAGTGACCCTCGAGGTGAGCAGGGTGATCGGCAGGGACACGGTTGCTAATACCAGTGCGTTGACGATTCAGACCACAAATGCCCAAACGGTGCTCACCATACAAGACGGCGTTCAAACTATTCTTGGCGGATTATTTGAACAGGACTCTGCAAAGGGAAAAACCACGATCCCCTGGCTCGGGGAGATACCTTTTCTCGGGGATCTGATAAGTAAGACCGACAACTCGGATACAAAGCGTGAAATTCTCCTCTCGATAACACCCTATATACTCAAGCAGGTGGAAGTCCCCGGCATAGATGTCGCCACCATCTGGTCCGGAGGTGAAGACAACTTGAGGACAGGCCCGAATTTCGCTACATTTGCACAACCTCTGCTGAGTGAAGTTGAGGCAACCAGGCCGCAGGTCGCCCCGGCCGTCCAGTCGCTTGGGATTCTTCCGTCCTTAGAGGAGAACCCTGCAGAAACAGTCCCTTCCGAGGTAAAAGCACCCGAAATGCGCTCCTCGACGTTCATGCCGCCACAGCATGAAGCTGCGATTGCGGTGACAGCTCAACAACAGCCTCTGCCTGCTGAAGAAGCCGTGGCCAAAAATCAGGAAGCCGCTGTCCCTCTTGCCCTTAAGGTGCCGCCCATAGCCCCGGCTGCCATCATTTTTGAGGGCCCGACGCAGGCTGAACTTGGTAAGGATTTTGCCGTTGTTGTACAGGTTAAAGGTATCGAGGGACTTTACAGCGCCCCTCTCTTTGTCAGCTACGATCCTGCAATTCTCGAACTGAATGATATCAGCGAAGGGACCTTCCTCAAGCAGGACGGGCAATCCACGGTCTTCTCCAGCAGCCCCAACCGTGTCACCGGACAGGTGATTGTCGGTTACAAGCAGGGCACCGGCGGCAAAGGCGCTACCGGTGCAGGAGACTTGTTCAATTTGAGCTTCAAACCGATAGCGCCCGGGGCAACCAGGCTTGAGATCAACCGGGTCAATTTCCGCAACCCCGAAGGAGCCCGGATTCAGGTTGTTCCTGAAGCGGTTACGATTGAAGTCCGTTGAGACTGCCGCGTTACAAATCGAAATCTGACGGACAGCGTGGTCTGACTCTCCTGGAGATGGTCATGGCCATCGCCATCCTGGCGGTGCTTGCCACAGCAGTCATTCCCATGGCGCAAGTGACGGCGACGCGCGGCAAGGAACTCGAACTGCGGCGATCTCTGCGAGAAATCCGTACGGCGATCGACAATTACAAAGCGGATTTTGACAAGGCTGCTGCAGAGAAGAAGATCATCACAGAAATCGATGAAACCGGTTATCCGGAAAGCCTTGAAGTTTTGCTGGAAGGCAACGACTGGGGCGGACTCTACCCTTACAAACGCAAGTACCTGAGACGTTTGCCTAAGGACCCCTTCGATGAGTATGATGAAGGTTGGGGGCTGCGGTCATACAAGGACGACCCGGACTCAACTTTTTACAGCGGTGACGACATCTTTGACGTATATTCCCAGAGTCTGCGTCTGTCTCTGGATGGCACATCTTACAATACCTGGTGAAGTACATGATTTTGAAGCATAGAAAAACCTTGCAGCGTGGATTCACCCTGATCGAACTGATGATCGTCATGTCGATTATCGCTATCCTGGCCAGTATCGCGGTACCGAATTACCAGCGCAACCTGATCAAGGCCCGTGAAGCGGTGCTGTTGGAAGACCTTTACCAGATGCGCCGTGCCATTGATGCTTATTTCGCTGACCACATCAGATATCCGGAATCCTTGAATGATCTGGTCGAAAACAAGTACATTCGTGATATCCCCCGTGATCCCTTTACCCAGTCCAGCGATACCTGGGAAGAAGTTCAGCCTGCCCCCTCTATCGAGGGAGAGATTGCCGAAGGTGGTCTTGAGGATGTTCATAGCGGCAGCGACCTGATCGGCTTGAACGGCATCCCATACCGGGACTGGTAGCGTTCAGAGTCCGCGAGCCAGCCGCAGATGAATCACCCAGGCCATTCATGATGCACTCGCAAAAACTCAGAACATAGGAACATCGCAGAAACAGCGATTATCGCTCAGTCAAAAGCAATCCTCAGCCTTTATCCGATGCAGGAATATGATTCAGCTCTTTAATGTTTGCAAGGCTTACCAGCGTGACCAGAATGTCTTGAGCGATATCACCCTCAGGATCGAGAAGGGTGAGTTTGTCTACCTGACCGGGGCCTCTGGAGCCGGCAAGTCGACTCTGCTCAAGCTGCTCTATTGCGCGGAACGCCCAACCCGCGGCCAGATCTTGGTCAATGGGCGTAATATCACCCGTTTTGGGCCTGCGCGCATCCCTTATCTGCGCCGCGACCTCGGTATCATCTTCCAGGATTTCAAACTGCTGATTCGGCGTACCGTCTTTGAAAATGTTGCTTTCCCTCTCGAAGTGCAGGGGCGCAAACGTTTCGAAATCAGTAAAAAAGTCTATCTGACCCTGAAGAACGTCGGCCTCGAGCATCGTTTGAATTATTACCCTTTGCAGCTTTCCGGTGGTGAGCAGCAGCGTGTTGCCGTAGCACGCGCCCTGGTTGTCGACCCGTTGATCCTGCTGGCCGATGAGCCGACCGGCAACCTTGATCCGGACGTGACACTGGACATCATGGAACTTTTCAAAAACGCCAATGCGCGAGGTACCACGATCATCATGGCGACCCATGATCGCAACCTGATCCAGCAGTTCCCGCGGCGGATTGTTTCCCTGGCTGCCGGAAGCCTTGCTGTGGACGACCTGCCTCTGCCCCGGCTGCCTGCCGAAGTGACAGGACAACCCTGATGCTGTTGCGCACCGGTTATTTCCTGAAACGAGCCTTGCGCAACATGCGGCAAAGTCCGGTACTGAGCCTGGCATGCATTGCTACGGTTGCTGTTGCCCTGGCCCTCCTTGCGTTCTTCGCCATTGCTGTATTGAATGTGCAGCAGTTGACCGCTTCCTGGGGGGAAACCCTGGCGATTGTTGCCTACCTTGATGATGTACCGGATGACAAAGCTGTAAGCGATTGGGTCAAGGATATTGAAAGTTACCCTGAAGTGGCAAAGGTGACCTTCGTTACCCGCCAGACCGCTGTTGAACGGTTCCGCAAGCGCCTGGGCAATGATGCCGACCTGATTGAAGGGCTTGGCCCGGACGTGTTGCCCGCCTCACTGGAAATTTCTCTTGCCGATGATTGGCGCAATGAAGCTGCTATCGCAACGGTTGTCGAGCGTCTGCGCACAGACCACCGCTTTGGTGACTTGCAGTACGGACAGGGCTGGCTGGAAAAACTGGAAGCGTTTCTTCTGCTGCTGAGGGTGTCTGGTTCGGCGCTTGGCGGTTTTCTGGTTTTCGCAGCCCTGGTGATCGTTGCCAATACGATCAAACTGACACTATACGTGCGTCAGGACGAACTCGAGGCCATGGCCATGGTCGGAGGCACCTCACTCTTTATCAAGTTGCCTTATCTGGTGGAGGGGGCTCTGCAGGGACTGTTCGGTGGCGTGATCGCTCTTGGCCTGAGTTTCCTGGTCTTCGAGGTGGTTCTGCAAAAAAGCCTGGGCAGCCTGCTGTTGATTACCGGGATCGACACGATAAGCTTCCTGCCGCTGATCTGGCAGGGCATGCTGGTTGTCGGTGGCAGTCTCATCGGCTTGCTGGGCAGCCTCTTTGCTTTACGCAAGTTTGTCCGTTTCGGCTCACCATGAGAACTCTTTCGGGCATGATTGGTAAGAAATTTTGCTGGCTGTTGCTTGCCTTCATACTTCTGCCTGTTTTTCCCGTTGCTGCTGCAGATGATGAACTGGATGCGAGCCGGAAGCGACTTGACCGGATCCAGCAACAGATCGAAGAAACCCTCAGGGGCTTGCACAGTAAAAAATCGCAAAGCGGCGCGCTGTCGGCAGACCTTGAACGTCTTGATGCCGAGACGCGCCGCATCGAAGGACTGACCAAAAAGAGCAATCAACAGTTGTCAGAGCTCGATGATCGTCTGGAAAAGCAGCGCCAGGCCCTGCACAAGATAGAAGGGCAAAGAGATCAGACAGAGCAGCAAATTCGTCGTCGTCTTGTTGTCCTGTACAAAACCGGTGAGGTCGGACTGATCAGAGCCTTGCTCTCTGAAGAGGAGAGCCCGAGGGATATCGCCGAGAAATATGCATTCTTGTCGAGAATGGTGCGGCATGACCGCCAATTGCTCGCCGTTTATCGTCAACAGTCTCAAGATTATCAAGCTGCCGTGAGTGAGCTGGAGGATTTACGCAAGGAGCAGTCGGCCGTAGTTCTGCGTCGCAGCAAGGAACAGGAAGTCCTGCAAAATGCCCGAAAAGGTAAAGCAAAGCTTTTTGCCAAAGTGAAACAGGATGCCGATCTTCTCAACGAAATGCTTCTGGAATTACGCGCCAAGGCGACCCGCCTGAACGAGCTGGTCAAAAAGCTTGAAACGGAACAAACGCAACCTTATACTGAAAACCTGGGGGGACTTTCCCCGCAAAAAGGTCAGCTCCTGTGGCCTGTCCCCGGTAAACTCAGGGTTGGTTTTGGTACCAGCCGTCACGGTGACCTGGGCACACTCATAGAGAGCCACGGTTTTGACATTGAAGCTGCGGTGGGAACTCCTGTGCGTGCGGCTGCGGGCGGCAAGGTGATCTTTGCCAACAGCTTGCGTGGTTACGGCAACCTGTTAATCCTCGATCATGGCAGCAAGTATTACACTCTTTACGCACATACAGCGCGCTTTACCAAGCAGCTCGGCGATTCTGTTGCCGCCGCTGAGGTAATTGCCTATTCAGGTTACGAAGGCCGTGATGCAGTTTATTTCGAGATTCGCCAAGGCGGCAAACCTCTGGATCCTGCCGGCTGGTTAAAACCACGTTAAGATTCTGGAGGCCGGTATGTTCAAAAACAAGTGGTCCACACTTCTGCTCACCCTGACGCTCGTTTTGCTGCTTGGCGTGGTTTCTTTCGGGCACATTGAGATGTCGAAGGCGAGTGCTGCCAGTGATTACCAGGAACTGCAACTCTTTACCGATGTCCTTACAATCGTCAAGCGCAGCTATGTAGAAGAAGTGTCGATGAAAGATTTGATCTATGGTGCGATTGAGGGGATGCTCGCCTCGCTCGACCCGCATTCCGGTTTCATGCCCCCTGAGATCTATAAGGAAATGAAAGTCGATACCCGGGGTGAATTCGGAGGCCTTGGCATTGAAATCTCCCTGCGTGACGATGTCCTGACCGTTGTCTCCCCGATAGAAGACACTCCCGCCTCTCGCGCAGGTTTGCAGACGGGCGATCATATCCTGAAAATTGATGACCAATACACCAAGGGTATGGAAATCATGGAAGCAGTGCAACTGATGCGCGGTGTACCGGGGACCTCTGTCACACTTACCATCATGCGTGCGGCTTTTGAAAAGCCTCAGACGTTTACCATGGAACGTGAAGTCATCAAGGTGAAAAGTGTAAAGTCGAAAACCCTCGAAGACGGTTTTGGCTATGTTCGACTCACCCAGTTTCAGGAGCGTTCTGCTGATGACCTCAGTAGCGCCCTGGACAAGTTACGAGAAGATAACGGCGGCACTTTGCAGGGGCTGGTCCTCGATCTGCGTAATAACCCCGGAGGTCTTCTTGACCAGGCTGTTGATGTCGCCGACCGGTTCCTTTCGCAAGGCCTGATCGTTTACACACTGGGGCGCTCTGATGATGCGAAAATGGAGTTTTCTGCCAAGCGCAGTGGCACTGAGCCCGAATACCCGATTGTTGTTCTGATCAATGGCGGCAGCGCCAGTGCTTCGGAGATTGTCGCCGGTGCTCTTCAGGACCACGGGCGAGCCGTGATCATGGGTCTCCAGAGCTTCGGCAAAGGGTCCGTCCAGACAATTATTCCGCTCAGTGACGAGTCCGGTCTGCGTTTGACCACGGCCAGGTATTACACGCCGAACGGTACCTCGATTCAGGCCCGTGGTATTGTTCCTGATGTTGAAGTCCTGCAGAGTGAAATCAAGGAAGTCAAAGACTTCGACCCTTTTCGTGAAAAGGATTTGAAGAATCATTTCGATTCGGAAGGCAAGGGTGATCAGGCTGTGAAACCGGAGGCAAGTCAACTCGATGAAGAAAGTCGTAATGATTTTCAGCTGATGCGCGCCCTTGATCTGCTTAAGGGATGGAAGATTTTGCAAGGGCTGAGGGCGGCCTGATTGATTGATTGGTAGACTGAGAAGAGTCCTCTATGACGAAACCAACCAGACGGCGCCGCTCCAAAAAGCGGCGCCCTGATTTTTTTCAAAAAAACAAATTCCTGCTGATTCTGTTGGGAATGGTCGGACTGGCTCTGGTCAGCCTCATTTTACTTGCTCGTATGGAAGAACGCCCCCTGGCGCCTGTGACAGCGTCGGCACCACTGCCAGAGGTGGATCATACAGAAAAAGTTCATGCAGAAGTTGAAGCACTGTTTTCTGCTCTTGATCTTGACGCCAGTGCTATTCAACGCGATCTTTACCTTGAGCCTGCCCGTTACACAATTAGAGGCGAATTCCCGTCACCCGAACTGATTGCGGGTTTTCGGGCGCGTTTGCAGCGGTTGCCAGGCGATTATTCCGTGTGGTTGAGAGAGGCGAATTCACTGACTGTTGAGAAGTCCCGTGAGACACGCATCATTATCCATTTTATTCCGCCCGCCCTGGCGGTTCCTGCCGGGCCCCTGCTGGCGATCATCATGGACGACCTCGGACGGAGCACCTATACGGCTGATCTGCTGATCGCCATGTCTCAACAGGTCACCTTCTCCATCCTCCCTGGTGAGCCGCATGCTGTCCAGGTTGCAGATCTGGCCCATGCCGCCGGGCGTGAGGTTATGCTGCACGTGCCGATGGAGCCGCAAGGATATCCCGCTGTCAATCCGGGGCAGGATGCCTTGTTTGTCAAATACAGCGATACCGAGATCCGCAGGCGTTTCGATCAGTTGCTCGGCAAAATTCCTTATGCATCAGGAACCAACAACCACATGGGTTCTCGCTTTACCGAGGATGCCAGAGCTCTGGCACCAGTGATGCAGAGCCTGCAGGAGAAAGGCCTGTTCTTTATTGACAGCCGGACGACGGGACATTCCCTGGTGTCCGAGGTGGCCCACCAGTACGGAGTGGCGACGATGAATCGCGATGTCTTTCTCGATAATGTCGCCCAGGTTGATGCTATTGCCCGAGAAATCAGACGCCTCGAAGGCAAAGCACGCAGGCAGGGAATGGCGATTGGCATCTGTCATCCTTACCCGGAAACTCTGGAAGCCCTGAAAAGGGAACTGCCCGGTTTGGCTGCTCGTGGCATCTCTATTGTCCCGGTTTCTGTGCTGTTACAGAAACAGGCTCTGGCTCAGGGCAGCTGAGTGCTGATCTTGGCCATGATCGAGGAAAAGTACGTGAAATTCTGGTCGTAGAGGATTTCTTCAGGAAGATCGGTACTGACTTTGCGCAGCAGCAGGAAAGCGTCTCCGAGACGCCCTTGATCGTCGAAGAGGGTCCGCTCGAGGAGAGGGAAGAGATCGGACCTTTCCTTGGAAAGAAGGCGTTTCTCAAACTCCTGGAGCTCGATGGTCTTGTGTGAAATTTCCAGGCCGTTATCGTCAAAGCGATAGAAGGAAAGTTTCTGCTGGTAGAAATTACGGGTGTTTGGAGCGCGCTGCAGGAGGAAGTAGGAGCGCTGTGCTGATTCGCGGAACAGTTCCCAGATAGGGTCATGCGGCTCAATGGGGCGTTTAGCACCGTAAAAATAGCGGAAGACCAGGCTGGTAAAGCACTCTTCTTCAATCAGACCGGAAACCTTCTGGTCCGAGCTCTGGGCAAAATAGCCGGCAGCACCAATCCCGTCATTTTTAACCAGGGGATTGCCGCAGACCAGGCATCCGGTTTTGAGATCGCTGCAGCGTGTTTCGTAAGCGCTCTGATGCTCTTGCTCGGCGTGGACCATGTCCTTGCGGTACTCGTCCAGTCGCCGCATTTCAGTATCGATTGAGTGCAGGTAGACCTGACGGGCCACATTGGCCATTTGCACATGCACTTCGGTATGGCGGCCGTGAGTAAGAATCGGGTATATCTTTCCCTCGGGGTTGGTGTTGAGCGACTCAACTTTGGGACTCTTGGCAATGAAACCTTCCATACATCGATAACCGCGGTTGATGGCATAAGCTTTCAGCAGCTTGTATGGGTCACTGAAGGGGCCATTGTAGTGAATGCGACCGTCAACCAGGCAGGGCAGGATGCGTAACGGCCGACGGGACAGGCCGTAAGAATCGAAAAAATCATAAATATGCCGACAGTTGTCCATAGATGGAGCATCTTTAACCGGCACAATAACCCGGTCAGCGGCATAAAGTGCGCTCTGGGTAAAGATGTCCAGATCAGGGCGAGTATCAATAATCACGATGCCGCAGAGACTGGACTTGGCAAGGGCTTTGGCCAGGACCGTCGGGTCCTTGAGTCCCAGGCGCAGGACGTTCAGCTGGTTGCTTGAAGGAATGTACTGAACGCCGTACTCGCCGAGCTCAATCAGATCATCGGGATTGAGGCCGGAGAAGAGACCGCTGACATCACCTTTTATCGGCTGCCGGTTGATGCGAAACATCTGATCTACTGAAAAATGGTTATCAAAGCTCAGCAGGGTGACCGGCAAATCCTCGTGAAGGGCTTTCAGGTAAATTGCCAGGTTGGTGGCAAGGGTGGTTTTACCAACGCCGCCCTTTTCGCTTGAAATTGTGACAATATATGGTACAGACATGGAATTCCTTCTTAGTTTTAACTTTGCCAATATATAGGGATATGTTCATGAAAAGTCAAATAAAAACCACAAGATATAGGTTGCGCGGCAAGTGAGTGGCGGGTCTCTGAAATTAACGGTCAGCGGCTTGGTTGCCTTGCTCCAGGAGGTTGTGGAAAGCAATTTTGTCGCGGTGAACGTGGAGGGCGAAATTTCCAATTTTGCCGCTGCGGCGTCGGGACACTGGTATTTCACACTCAAGGACAGTGGTTCGCAATTACGTAGCGTTATGTTCCGTAGCCGCAATCGACGGGTAATCAGTCTCCCCCGGGACGGTGTGCAGGTTGTCTGCTCGGGAACCGTGACGGTTTATGCCGCTCGGGGAGAGATGCAACTCGTCGTCGACAGCCTGACTCAAGGCGGGCAGGGGCAGTTGCAGGCGGCCTTTGAAGCTCTCAAGGAGAGGCTCGCCGGCGAGGGGCTCTTTGCTCTGGATCGCAAACGCCCCCTGCCGACTTTCCCTCAAGCTGTCGGGATCGTGACCTCCGCGTCCGGGGCAGTCATCCATGATATTCTCAATGTCCTGCGACGGCGTGCCCCTGATGTGCGGCTGTTGTTGAGACCGGTCAAGGTGCAGGGAGAGGGTGCCGCAGCAGAGATTGCCGAAGCGATCGAAAATTTGAACCAGTATGGCGGGTTGGATGTGTTAATTGTCGGCCGTGGTGGAGGCTCGCTGGAAGATCTGTGGGCATTCAACGAAGAAATCGTCGCCCGTGCAATCGCCGGGTCTGAAGTGCCGGTGATCTCGGCCGTAGGTCATGAAACCGATTTTACCATTGCAGATCTCGTTGCTGACCTGCGCGCACCAACGCCGAGCGCTGCTGCCGAACTGGTTGCCAAAAGCCGACTGGAACTGGAAGCGCATCTCGATCAGCTCATCATACGCCTGCAATCCCGTGTCGATCAGTCGCTCAACCTGGTCGCTGAACGTCTTGCCGGATTTGAAGGACGTCTCAAGCTGATCGCCCGCGATTTTAAGGGCCTGCCTGACGATGTCGATGATCTCGAGCAACGTCTCTCGCTGGCCATGACTGCCAGGATGAGGCAATATACTGACCGCCTGGGGATGGCTGCCGGCCTTCTGGAGACCCTGTCGCCGCTTTTGCAGCTTGATCGGGGCTATGTGATTGCCAGCGACGAACAGGGTGGCGCCGGTTTGGTATCCGCGGACGCGCTTGAGCCGGGAGATCATCTCTGGCTGCGCTTTTCCCGTGGCCAGGCACGCGCACGTGTGGAGGCAGTCTCTTCATGATGCGCCTGATTCTCCTGTTGTGTGCAGCCCTGCTGTTCTCTTCGCCAGCCCGGTGCGGTGAGCTGAAGCTGCTTTCCGCGCAGGTCAACAATGGGGAAGTGGCTGTGTTGCGCTGGCAGGGAAAGCCTCTTTCTTTCGGTGTCGTACGTTTCAGGGACAAAGTTTTCTACCTGTATCCGGATACTGGCGGCGCTGTGGCGCTGCTACCCGTCGGGCTGAAGGTTCCTGCCGGAGACTATCCTTTAAGCGCCGCTTTGGTGGATATGCAGGGTCGGACAACTGCCGCGGAGTTGGTCCTGCGTGTTGATGGCAAGGAAAGGCCTGAAGAGCACTTGTCCCTTCCGCAATCAATGGTGTCACCTGATGCAAAAGCTGTAGCCCGCATCAACCGGGAGAGTCGCTTGCTCAACGAGAAATTTGCCTTGCGATCGCCGCGCTTCTGGACGACTTTCGCAAGGCCTGTCAGTGAGCCGGTCAACAGTGTTTTTGGCCAGCGCCGCGTGCTGAACGGTCAGCAGAAATCGCCACACAGCGGCACTGATTTCAGAAGCCCGTCCGGGACGCCTGTTCATTCCATAAGCAGCGGTCAGGTTGCCCTGGTCGGTGATCTTTTCTATACCGGACAGACCGTGGTTGTCGATCATGGTGAGGGCCTGTTCTCATTGTATGCCCATCTGTCAAAGATCCTGGTTGAAGAAGGTCATGAACTCCTGAGCGGAGAAGTCCTTGGAGAAGTCGGAAGTACCGGCCGGTCGACCGGTGCTCATCTGCACCTGACTGTCAGATTGTTGGGAGAACGGGTTGATCCGCTCGCATTGCTGGCTGTATTCAAGGAGAATATGAATCCGTGAGTTACGCCATGGGCACAAAACTCAAGTTGCTTGACACCACGCTGAGAGCGTGCTGTCTTACAGGCGAAAGGCAGCGAGCATGACGAAAGAGATGACATTTGAGCAGGCGCTGAAGAGCCTGGAAGACGCAGTTGCCCGATTGGAGAAGGGGCAGATCCCTCTCGATGAAGCTCTGGACTGTTTTGAAGCAGGCGTGCGGAGTGCCAATGCGTGCCGTAAAAAGCTGCATGCTGTCGAGGCTCGCATCGAAACCTTGATAAAAAGCAGTGATGGCTCCTTGATCACCGGGCCGTTTGCTGGCAACGACGACCAGGACTGACTCCTTTATGGAACTCAGGGATTATCTGAAAAATCGTTCGGCTATGGTGGATCAGGCTCTGGATCGTTGCCTGCCCGGCGAGGGTGTTTTGCCATGCTCACTGCATCAATCGATGCGCTATTCTCTCTTTGCCGGCGGCAAGCGCTTGCGGCCGATCCTGATGATTGCCGCCAGTGAGGCGGTCGGCGGCACAGCACAGCAGGTCATGCATGCCGCATGTGCCATGGAAATGATCCATACCTACTCCCTGGTGCACGACGATCTGCCGGCCATGGATGATGACGACTTCCGTCGTGGCCGACCGACCAACCACAAAGCTTACGGCGAGGCTACGGCAATTTTAGCCGGCGATGCTCTGCTGACCGAGGCCTTCCGGCTCCTGGCGGACGCTGATGCCAACTTGACGATACCGCCGGCAACGGCCTTGAGAGTCATTGAACTCGTTGCCCGATATTCTGGTTCCCAAGGGATGGTCGGCGGGCAGATCGTTGACATGGAATCCGAAGGTAGGGAAATTGACTTTCCGACCCTGGAATATATTCATACTCATAAAACCGGCGGATTGATTCTGGCTTCAGTTCAGGTCGGTGCTCTGCTGGGCGGTGGTGATGAAGAGCAACTCGCAGCCTTGACCCGTTTTGGTGGCGCTGCCGGATTGGCTTTTCAGATCGCAGATGATATTCTGGATGTTGTTGGTGACCGGGCTGAGATCGGCAAGAATGTCGGCAGCGATCAGGCTCGTGGCAAGGCCACTTATCCGGCCCTGCTCGGCCTCGCCGAGGCGCGTCAGAGAGCGCATGAACTCTGTGATATTGCCGTTGAGTCATTGACACCCCTGGGGGCAGCTGCGGAAACCCTGCAGGTGCTGGCCCGCTACATTGTTGATCGAAATTATTGAAACAATACAAGTGGTGAATATGTCCGAAATTCTAAAGCTGGAGAATCCCATTGCAGCACTGAAAGCCCTACCTGAAGCAGAGCTGGCGACGCTGGCCGAGGAGTTGCGAAACGTTATTATCACGACCGTGGCCGAGACTGGCGGCCACCTGGCCAGCTCTCTCGGTGTCGTCGAACTGACGATTGCCCTGCACCGGGTGTTCAACACGCCCGAAGATAAAATCATCTGGGATGTCGGTCACCAGGCATATGCCCATAAGCTACTGACCGGGCGCTACGCGCGTTTCCATACCTTGCGGCAACTGGATGGCATCAGCGGTTTTCCCAAACGCGCTGAGAGCCCGCATGACTGTTTCGATGTCGGACATTCCAGTACCTCAATTGCAGCTGCGCTCGGCATGGCGACAGCGCGTGATGCCAGGGGTGGCAATGAAAAGATTGTCGCAGTTATAGGCGATGGATCTTTGACGGCCGGTTTGGCCTTCGAGTCGCTTAATCAGGCGGGACATCTCAAGAAAAATCTGCTTGTCATTCTGAACGACAACGAAATGTCGATTTCGCCGAATGTCGGGGCCCTCTCCTCATTCTTCAGCCGCAAGCTGACGTCAGATTTTTTTGTGCGCCTGAAACGGGAAACGGAAAATTTTCTCGATAATGTGCCGAAAATCGGCAAAGATCTCAGACGCCTGGCGAAAAAGGCAGAGGAGGCGGTAAAAGGCTTTCTAACGCCGGGCATGCTTTTCGAAGCCTTTGATTTTGATTATGTCGGCCCGATCAACGGTCACAAGCTCGATGAGTTGATACAAACCCTGGAGAACATCACGCACATGGATGGTCCAGTCCTCATGCATGTGGTGACCAAAAAGGGTAAGGGCTTTCTGCCTGCCGAGGAAAATCCTTATCTCTATCATGGTGTCGGACCCTTTGACCCGGTCACCGGTGACGTTAAGACGGGCGGCAAGCTCCCGCCCAGTTATACATCCGTTTTTGGCCAGGCATTGACGGAACTTGCGGAACGAGATGAGCGCATCGTGGCAATTTCAGCGGCCATGCTTGAAGGGACCGGTCTCAAGTCTTTTGCCAGGCGTTTCCCCGGGCGGTGTTTTGATGTCGGTATTGCCGAGCAGCATGCCGTTACTTTTGCCGCCGGTATGGCGACTCAAGGACTCAAGCCGTTCCTTGCCATATATTCCACTTTCCTGCAACGTGCCTATGACAACGTCTTGCACGACGTCTGCCTGCAGAAACTTCCTGTTACTTTTGCCCTCGACCGCGGTGGCCTTGTCGGTGCCGATGGACCGACGCATCATGGTGTGTTCGATTATTCCTATCTGCGGCATATCCCCAACATGGTTTTCATGGTACCGCGTGACGAAAATTATCTGCGCCATGCAGTGACCACGGCATGGCAGTTCGATGGTCCCTTTGCTTTCCGGTATCCGCGCGGTCCTGGAACCGGCGTTGCACCGGAAAAGCCCCGCCCTCTTGCCATAGGCCTGGGGGAAAAGCTGCGTCAAGGCGAGGATGGAGTCATTTTTGCTGTCGGCATCCTGGTCACGGAAGCCTTGGCGGCAGCCGAGCTATTGGCTCTTGATGGTCTTGACCTCGCAGTCATTGACCCTGTATTTCTAAAACCTCTCGATAAAAACTTGCTGATTGCCGAGGCTGTCAGAACTGGTTTTGTTGTTACCGCAGAGGAAAATGCTCTTCAGGGTGGCTTCGGTTCTGCAGTTCTCGAACTCTTTTCCGAGGAAGGAGTCAATGTCCCAGTCAAGCGGATTGGTTTGCCGGACAAATTTATCGAGCAGGGGAGCCAGGAGGAATTGCGAGCGCGGTATGGCTTGGATGCCAAAGCTATTGTTGCGACTATCAAGGCCGCTCTGTTGAAAAACCAGGGAATTGTCAAAGCAAAGGCCAGCCAGTAAATGACAAGCTATCGAGCATTACTCTCGGCAGCTTTGTGTGTTTAAGCAGAACAACCTGGCGGTTTTTGGATGTTCAAATATCCGAAAATTTGAGGACTTCATAGCAGAGAAGGGGGGCAGAAGAAATTTCTGGCCCCCTTCTCTGCTGCCTGATCTCTTATCCCGTGTCGATTTTACGTTGTCGTTTCAACTGGTGGATAATCCCTGATTTTTCGAGAGCGATGGCGGCATGGTGTGCCAGTTGCACGAGAAACTGCAGGTTCTGGTTAGTGAAAGGTGTTTTGTCGGCGTGCCCAAAGAGGACCATTACGCCTATCGCCTTATCGCGCAGGAAGAGTGGAACCGAGAGAAGACCTGGGTCTGCAACCAGGTGCTGTTCGTCTGCAGTGACCCGGTTCGTCATGTAGGAGGGCATCTGTGCAGAGACGACCAGCTGGCTGCCGCTGCGGGCGATGTCGAGCAGTAACCCTTCGGGAAGATTGTCTGTGTACCTCTGGGCAAAATCGGGCGAAATGCCACGACTCATCTTGATGCCGAAATGACTGCGGCCATTGGAATGGATCAGTGCCAGGAGTGCTCGCTTGGCGTGCAGGGTACCCAGAGCAGTGTCAAGCAGGCGGCTTAGCAGCTCACCGACCTCTATGGCCGAATAGATCGTTTCAATCGATTCGCTAAGCGCAGTCATCATGCTTAACGACTGGGCCATCTCCTGGTTGCGATATTCCAGCTCAGCCAGGAGCGCCTGGTTCTGAGTACGCAAATCGACTTGTGCGAAGGCGCGATCGATGATGTTAAAGAGTATTTCCGAGGTGTCGATGGGGCGGACGATAAAGTCAAAGGCGCCATTTCTCAGCGCCTGCAAAAGGCTGAAAGAGGACGCGTTGTGCGTCGTAAGAATGACCTCGGTTTCCGGGTAGAGCTTTTTGATCTCCTGGAGCAGATAAAGGCCGCTGCGCGTCGGCAGCTCGGTCTCCGTGATGACCAAGTCGGCAGGTTTCCGCAACATCTGTTCGAGTGCGGCTTCCGCTGTTTCTGCTTCCTGGACAGAGACGTCTCTTTCCAGCAGCATAGACTTCAGGTGCGAACGTCGCTTGATCACATCGTCAACGATCAGGATCATGTGGGTTTTTTTCAACATAGCTGGTAAATCCCAATATCTGGTAAATTGGCTGCTCCGCGTCCCGTATGGCAATCTCATAGCATCCTCTCGGAGATTCTTGAGACCTACTAATTCAATACGCCTGCTTTGACCATCAGGTACAGGAAACGACAGACCTCGTAGTCCATCAGCTTTGACTCGATGCAGAGGTCGTTGATGGTGTGTTGACCGTTAATCAGCAACAGGGTCGCCTCCTGCTGGGGGGAGATGCTGGCTTTCTCCAGTTTGCTGCGGCCGGTCGGTGTGAATTTCAGTACTTTGTCAAGGTTGGGCAGCGCCTTGCGGATTGCCGTCCACTCTGCTTGATGGTGAGAGGCTTCGCGAATCAGGTCGGTGGTCTCTAATGACACACTCTCTTCTGGTGGCAGCGCACCATCATCGGCAAAAATCTGGTAGCGGCCTTCAGGAAAGAGGATCAGCGAGTAGATGGTCACCTTGGCCAGACGTGTGAGAGCATACCTGAGAGCTGCCAGATCAATCAGGCCAAGCTTTAGCAACGCCTCGCCAAAACGCAGGCCTGGCTCTGTTGCAAGCAGGGCCTTCCCTTGATCGCTGTCCTCCTTTGTCACCAGCTTTTCCCGGACTAAAAGATCGCCGAGTTTTCTCCAGCGTACCTCTGGTTCTGAGGATGTCGCGTTCTGTGTCAGAGCACCGGAAACGCGCCCGCCGGTGAAATAGACCAGCTTCTCACAGTGCCCCTTGGTGACTTTCAGTACAACGGGTTCAGGCATGTCGGCGCAGCGTTGGAGTAATGCCGGGACCATGCCTGGTCCCAAATGACCGGTCTCAATAACGAGCTCTTCAGCGGCCGATCTATTCTCCGGCGCCGCACCGGGAATGGCAACTTCCCTGCGCTCAAGCTCTTTTCCCATGGCCGGAGTTTCGCTCAGGCTGAAGGTTGATTTTCTTTTGTGATGCCTGCGCATGGCAAATGTGCAGGCTTTGGCAAGGATTGCAAAGAGGAGGATCAGAGCAGCAAAAAGCAACAGCCTTTTGTTGGCGGCAGGCCCGGGTTGTGCGACATCCGTTGCCTGGTCTTGCTTGCTCAGCGGGGAATTGACTCCTTGCGTCTCATTGGTTGTTGCCAGTCTGGATGATTCATCTTTCTTCTCTGCTATTTGAACTGCCGGTTGATGCTTGCCAGGCTCAGGTGCAACTGCGGCGGTATCTATGCCCTGATAGCGTCGCAGCCCTGAGGAAATGGCGGCGGCCTCCCCGGATAATCGGCTTCTGAAGGATGACAACGCAGCATTGGCAAACGCCAGGCCAGATTTGTTTCTAACGTTCTGGTCAGATTCGGAGTCCAGTGTGGCGGGATTCAAACTGGCAATCGTGAGCGCTTGTGCGGGAAGGCACAAGGAAGTCAGCAAAACTGCATTGCACAAACCATTGCACAAACATATGAGACCAGATTTTTTCATAACCCCCGGTGAAACAGATGTCACCATCCTGAAGTGCCTGCAAGTGTTGGTGACGGTCGTTGATGGACCATTTGGGTCCGCGATATACAGCTAAATAATAGCCAATGCCACCGGTCTAAACAAGCGGTAAACGAGCTTTTCCTTCCGGAGGGTCAGCCTGTAGGTCAAACACGGTGTGGTAACCTGCAGCAGGGACGTCTCCAACACGGCCGAGGGGTTAGTAAAACGGGTTGTAAACCTATTCATGTGTGAGGTTGACAATGCGTGGGCGCAATGCTAATTTCCTCTCCATGGATACCCCGCTTTACTCAGTGCGTATGCGGGCGTCATGCAAGGGACAACACCTTGCCGGCGCTGAACGCATTGTTACAGACAATGCTGTCTGCGAAGTGGCCGCTGCTTTGATGAATCGCGCGATGCGTTGTCCCAACGGCCAGGCCGAAGAAATCCATTGTCACGTAGAAAGAATTGAGACCGCAGAGGTTCGCTACCAACAGCTTCCTGATGTCGCTACCTACCTGGTGAGTAATTGGCAACAGGGCCGTCAGGTCGCCGGTTGTCTTTTGTCCAGAGCCGGTGTCCAGAAAGATGTTGCTGCTCAGGCAGTACACCTGCTTGCCAATGGTGCCGGAACCGGGGGCTCGGTTATGCGCGGTGCCGTGATCATGGACGCAAAAACCGGCGAGCGACTTGAGACAGACCCGTCTCGTGGGGTCAGGGTTTCCCGGATGGATCTTTCTCCAGAGTGCCGGGCAGCGTTGGCCTGTGAGCTTGCTTCTGCCGGCCTTGGCCATCACCGTGTCCAGGAGGCGCTGGTGCTGGCTGGAAAAGTTCTTTGCGCACCAGGAGTCGTCGCAGAACTCTGCTGGTCAGACGACCCGCATTACACCACCGGGTATGTCGCTGCTCTGCCAGGCGGTTACCAGCGCATTTCTGATATGAAACCGGTCGGCGACCCGCGCGGTGGGCGTGTGTTCTTTGTCAACCGGGCGCATGTTTCGCTGCAGGAACTTAGCAATTACCTGGAACGCCAGGTTGTCTTGTTCAATGCTTCCGGAACTATATCTCCACCCCGAAAATGGGTAAAAGCTGATGAATAAATGGCAACAAGAACTTGCTCAACTTGAACAGCGGGATATGCTGCGGTCCTTGAGGATTGTTGAGAATGGCCAGGGGGCGAAGGTCCACGTCTGCGGCCGTGAAGTTCTGCTGCTTTGCTCTAATAACTACCTCGGTATCGCCGGTCATCCGACCCTGATCGAAAAAATGGTTGCAGCGACCAGAGAACTGGGCACCGGATCAGGCGCCAGCCGCCTGGTCTCCGGAACAATGCCGACCCATGCAGCCCTTGAGGAACGCATAGCCGCTTTCAAGGGAGTGCCGGCGGCTCTACTCTTCAATTCAGGATATGCCGCCAATATGGGGGCTCTGCAGGGGCTTTTCGGCCCGGATGATATGGTTTTTTCCGATGAGCTTAATCATGCTTCGATCATTGACGGTTGCCGGTTGGCTCGCGCCCATACCATTGTTTATCCCCATTGTGATACTGCAGCTCTTGCCGAGCTTATGGAAAGGGAGAAGCCAAACCGCAAAGGTCGCTGGTTGATTGTCACTGATGGTGTCTTCAGCATGGATGGCGATATGGCCCCTCTGGCTCAACTCTGTGACCTGAAAGAGGAACATGATGCCCTGCTGATGGTTGACGATGCCCATGGCACCGGAGTGCTGGGGAAAAGTGGCCGTGGCACAGGAGAATATCTTAACTGCCTCGATCGCATCGATCTGCACATGGGAACGCTTGGCAAGGCTCTTGGCTGTGCCGGAGCCTATCTTGCCGCAGAAAGGGTGGTGATTGACACCCTGATCAATCATAGTCGTTCCTTCATCTTCTCTACCAGCCTGCCACCGGGTGTTCCGGCTGCAGCCATGGCTGCATTTAACCTGGTGGACAGCGCAGAAGGCAGAATTCTTCGTGAAAAACTGGAATGCAATCGGGTTCAACTGGCCGGGTCTTTGCTGGCTGGCGGGATGGATTTGCTGGGCAGCACGACCCAGATTATCCCGGTGTTGACAAAAAACCCGGAGCCGACCATGAAGATGACCGCGCGGTTGCTCGAGGAAGGAATCTTTCTGCAGGGAATTCGTCCACCAACCGTTGCCCATGGCCTTTGCCGCCTGCGTGCGACGGTCATGGCCAGTCATGATGCTAGCGACCTCGAAGGTGCTGCGGATAAGATCCTGGCTGTTTACCGGGAATTTGCCGAATGAAGGAGAAGCGTTTCATAGTGGCGGATGAGCAGCAGCTTACCTGGTACGAAACCGGTCGAGGCCGTCCTCTCGTGTTATTGCATGGCTGGTGCATGTCGGCATCGGTATTCAGTGAAATTGCCGCATTGCTTGCTGCAGACTTTCGTCTGCTGATTCCGGATCTCCCGGGCCACGGAGAATCTTCTCCTGCCCTGAACAATGATCTCGCCGGGATTGCTACAGGTTTGGTCAGCTGGATTGCAGCGATTGAGAGTGAACCTGTCACACTGGTCGGTTGGTCTCTGGGCGGCATGCTTTCCATGGAGATAGCCAGTCGGAACCAGCTGCCTGTCAATCGATTGGTCCTGATCGGTACCACCCCGCATTTTACCCTGGATGACGACTGGATGTACGGTTTGCCACTTGCGCAGCTGCGCGTCCTGGCCAGGAATCTGGAGCGGCGTTTCGAGGCAACGCTTGGCGATTTTTTTTCCCTGGCATTTGCCGATGAAAATATTTCCAAAGAGAGGTTGCGTACAATCCGTAATTTTGCGGTACGACAGAGCCCACCCCCTGATCCCGGTGTTGCCTTGGGCTTGCTCAATATGCTGGCAGTCCAGGATCAACGTGCACTTCTGTCGGCGATACCTCAACCCGCGCTTGTGCTGCACGGCGCACTGGATCAGATTGCTCCTGTCGCAGCCGGGCGCTATCTGGCTGAGATGCTGCCGCAGGGTCGTTTCGTTGAATTTGCCGGAGTGGGTCATGCCCCTTTTTTGAGCCAGCCACAAAAGGCTGCCGCAATCATCAGGGAGTTTTGCTGATGGGTTCGATCAAGGCTATCGACAGTGAGCACATGCGCGGTAATTTCTCAAGTCATGCCGGTGATTATGATCGTTACGCGCTGGTGCAGAAGCGGGTTGTTGCATCACTTCACAGGACAATCCCCGTTTTTGCAAAATCCGGGCTGATGCTCGATGTAGGTACCGGTACAGGCGCTCTTGCTGCAGCGATACTCTGCTCCGATCCGGCACAAAAGCTTGTAGTGATGGATATAGCTCACGGCATGACACGGCAAGCCGCAAAATCTTTGCCCGCTGTGTCTGCCTGTGACGGCGACGCAAGATATCTGCCTTTCGCCGATGAGAGTTTCACCACTGCCGTTTCCAGTTCTGTTTACCAGTGGGTCGATTGCCTGCCGACAGCCTTTGCCGAGGTTGCCAGGGTTCTTAAGCCAGGAGGCTTCTTTGTCCTGGCCCTTTTTGGCGAAAAGACCCTTTGTGAACTGCGGGCTTCTCATCGTCTGGCCATTGCCGACAGCAGTGCGAACCGGCTTTCTCATGTCCTGAGTTTTCCGACGCTCAGTGACGTCTCTGCTGCAATCGATGCGGCGGGTTTGACCCGCCATGATCTGCGCAGCACTATGGACGTTGAATTTCATGCCGATGTGGCCGACCTGTTGCGACAACTCAAGCGGATCGGCGCCAGCAATGCCTCGGTGGATCGGCCTCGCGGGCTGGCGTCCAGGCGGGTCATGCAATCGATGACAAGAGCTTATGAGGAAAGTTACCGGTGTGATGCCGGGCTTCCGGCCAGTTATGAGGTAATTATTGCGGTCGCTGAGAAGCGCTGTAACAAAGCCTCTCTGCCAGCGACCAGGACAGAAGCGGGGGCAACATTGGACTCCTGTTGCCCCCGCTTTAATGTGAAATAATGTCTGCTTTGTCGCTATAGTCGCGGTTTTCACCAACGCATGATCGCCAGGCGCCGCTAGGCGCAGGCAAAATTCTCCATCAACGATGTGACAACGTTGCGGGCTTCTACCGAGGTGACCTGGTAAAAGACCTCAACCCCATCACGTTTCCCTTCGATGATCCCTTTGTTCTTGAGCAGGGCAAGATGCTGAGATACAGTTGCCTGCGGCAACTCCAGACACTCCCAGATTTTCTTGACGTTACAGGACTGAGACATCAGCCCGGCAACGATCTTCAGCCGAATCGGGTGGCCGAGTACTTTCAGAATTTCTGCTTCACGGTCAAAATTGAGGGACTTGTCGAATTCTATGTCTGACATGATTATTCCTTTTGAAAAATTGAATATATGGATATTATTCGTTTGGCGGACCAGAAGTCAAGAGATTCGTAGCGCATGCGCCTTGCTCTCGACACCTGCTGGCGCAGCGATTAAACTGTTGTTATCCATATGTTTTATCCAGGAGACAGACTCCTGGAGCTTTTATTCGCGCCGCTCAACTTTGACGCACTCGCAAAAACTCAGAGGATGGCTCAGCAGTGTCCGGTTAGAAACCTATAAGAATCAGAATTTTAGCAGGGATATCAGAATGTTTTTCGGTGCCATACTCGTTCTTGCGGGTTTACTGCTACTTTATTACGGAGCTGAATACCTGGTTACCGGCAGCTCTCGCCTGGCCCTCTCTTTCGGAGTAAGGCCTTTGGTGGTCGGGCTTACCGTGGTCGCCTTCGCAACCAGCATGCCGGAACTCATGGTCTCGCTGCTGGCCACAATCCGCGGCGCATCGTCAATGGCTGCCGGTAATATTATCGGCTCAAATATTGCCAATATTGGTTTGATTCTTGGTGCAGCCGCCCTGATCACTCCGGTTGTCGTCGCACGTTCCACCCTGGTTCGCGAAATGCCGATTATGATTGTCGCTTCTGTCGTTGTGTATCTGCTGGCTTTAGATGGCGAAATTACACTCATGAATGGGTTGGGGCTTTTCCTGATCCTTTTGGGGTTTCTTGTCTACTGCTTGATAACCGCACGTGCCCCTTTGATTCCAGAGGATGGCGAGGCTGACAAAGCCATCCATGCAACGGTTGCAAGACGCGGGCGGAATATCGCCCTGGTTCTGGTCGGTATGGCTGGACTGGGGCTTGGTGCCGAACTGATGGTGAGAGGGGCGGTCATGATCGCCACGCTGCTCGGCGTGTCCGAATTGGTGATAGGACTCTCAATCGTCGCGGTAGGTACCAGTCTGCCAGAACTGGCGGCGTCGGTCATGAGTGCCTTGAAAGGGGAGATGGATATCAGCGTTGGCAATGTGATCGGCAGCAATATTTTCAATGTGCTCTTCGTCCTTGGCATCTGTCCAATGATTCGACCGATCATCATTGAGCCGCGGGTCTTGAACATGGATTTCCCGATTATGCTGGCTTTTTGCGCGCTTTTGATCGCTCTTTTGACCATAATACCGCCCAGGCTGCAACTGGATCGCAAGCGCGGCATTTTGCTGCTGGGAGCTTACCTGCTCTTTGTTGTAAGCCTTTTTGTATGATGGCCAGAATCCTCATACCAGTGTTTCTCGCCTCGCTGCTGTCTTTGTCTCTTCCCGCACAGGTGAGGGCACAAGAAACCGATGTTGCAAGGCCGATTTTTAAGTTGGCCGGTGAAAATCATCAATACTCCATAGATTTTCTCTTTTTTAAAAGATTGGCCGAGGGTGAATTGCGCTTTACCGCAACCGGCCAGCCGAATATTTTCAAGGCAGAGTTGATCGGGCGGACCTTGGGCATAGCCTCCTGGCTGGCCGGTGACCGCACCCAGGCTTACACGTCATTGATGGCATTGACTCCGGACGGTTCTTTGCGCAGCATCGAATACCAGAGCAGGATCGACAAGCACAGGTGGGGCAAGTGGCAGAACCGGGCGAAGCGACACAGGTATGATTACGACCAGGGCAAGGTCTTCGAGGAAAAGACCAATGATGGTGTTTTGCTCTGGGCGAAAGAGCACGCTATCCCGGAAGGAATGCAGCCTGTCGATATGTTGACGGCATTTTACAACCTGCGGACCGGTGTGTACGGGCCCTTGCTGCGAGGCGCCCGATTCCAGATCCCTACTTATTCCGGCGGTGACTTTTTCGATATTGAAGTGGATGTTCTGACCGTTGAGCAGCAAGCCAGGCAAAGCGATTTCCCCGCTCACGGTCTGCTGGTCATGGCCAGAATTGATCGGGAAATTTTTGAAAGTGACAGCGGTAATCTGTACTTCTGGCTTAATGATGAGGGTATCCCTGAACGCGGCATAGTGGCAGATGTGATCGGCCTGGGAGATGTTCGAGGGTACATAACGAAAGAGGGCTTATGAGCCGACCGGAAAAAGTATTCGTTGTTGGACATCGCAACCCTGACACTGACTCTGTCTGTAGTGCCATAGCCTATGCAGAGCTGTGTCGACTTCAGGGCAGGAGCAACGTTTTTCCAGGGCGGGCCGGACACCTCAATCGCCAGACCGAGTTTGTCCTGGACACTTTGGGTCAGCAGCCCCCAATCCTCTTGACCGATGTTTATCCCCGTCTGCGTGACACCGTTGATGACCACCCCGCAGTCATTGATGCCGAAGCACCGCTGCTGCAGGCTCTCGAATTGATGCGCCAGCGTGATATTCGCATGTTGCCGGTCGTCGACAGCGACAGACGGCCGCTCGGTGCACTAATCCTGAAGCGGCTTACGGAACATGTCTTCCTGCCGCGCGAAGGTCGACCCATACGCCAGGTGCTCTCGTCGCCAGGTTCAATCCAGTCCTGTTTGAAGGCCAGTGCCGTCAATCTCGTCGACGAAGCTCTGACTGAGCAACTCGACCTGTTCGTCGGAGCGATGTCTGTCGAAAGTTTTCACAAGCATCTGGCTGATACCGACCCACGGCGCATTGTCGTGTTTACCGGGGATCGCCGGGATATCCAGAAGAGTTCCATTGCAATGGGGGTGCGTTTGCTGGTGGTGACCGGAGGGCTGTCTATTGAGGAGGATCTCGTGGACTTGGCACGTGAACGGGCGGTCTCTGTCCTTAGCACCCCTCTGGACACGGCAACCAGTGCCCTGCTGGCCAGGATGTCGACACCGGTGCGCCACCTGGCAGATGCAGACATACCCCAGGCGTATATGGATGATCGCCTTGATGAAATGCGAAAAGTGCTGATGCGCAGTACCGCTCCGGGGATCATGGTCCTTGACAGCGAGGGGCGCGTTTGCGGCGTCGCGACAAAATCTAATCTGCTGAGGCCATCATCGCTTAAACTGATTCTGGTCGATCATAACGAATTATCCCAGGCGGTACCCGGTGCTGACCAGGTGGAGATCCTCGAGGTGATTGATCATCACCGTTTGGGAAATTTTCATACAGAAGCGCCGATTCGTTTCATCAATCAGCCGCTCGGCAGTACCTGCTCGGTGGTAGCGACGCTCTACCGGCAGGCTGGAATTGAACCGGATGCCCGGACTGCATCTTTTATCCTCGCCGGGCTTCTGTCCGATACTGTGTTGTTGAAGTCGCCGACGACAACAGATGTGGATCGTGGCCTGGTTGGCTGGCTTGAGAAATGTTCCGGTCTTGAGTCGCTTGCTTTTGGGCGCCGGATTTTTCAGGCTGGCAGCACTCTCGCCGCCTATCCCAGCATAGAGGCACTGCTGACCGCAGACTTCAAGGAGTATGAAGTCGAAGCCCACCGTTTTGGAATCGGTCAGGTTGAAGTGGTTACCTTCCAGGAATTTGAAGAGCAGCGAGAAGAAATTCTCAAGGGGTTGGAGGCCCTCGTCCAACAGCGCAGCCTGGGGTTGGCCGGATTGCTGGTGACTGATATCGTCCAACAGAACAGCCAGCTGGTGGTGCGTGGCGACAAGGACTTGATAGCAGCGATCGGCTATCCGCAACTTGACGCCGGGCGTTTTGAATTGAAGGGGGTCCTGTCGCGCAAGAAGCAATTGATGCCCCACCTCCTGCGGGCATTCAAGCTCGGCTGAATAAGCCCCGGGGTTTCGTTCGCAACTCCATCCCTGTTGCATAAACAAAAGTCCAGTGACGTTGTGAAGCAAGAGGATCATCCCTGATCATTGTCAGAAACAGATGCGAGTGTTGAGCGACACCGAAAAGTAGTCAAGCAACGGAGCTTTTGAGCTGGTTGGTGATGAAGCTGAGCAGAAAGACAAAAAAAGACCCCGCGTAAGGAGGGGGGGGATACGCGGGGTCCATAGAGCTCTTCGGCTTGCAGGCAAACGAAGAGTTTCATGATATATACCAAAGCTGAATATGTTTGACAACTAAAAGTTGAGAAAATTGTGAGAAAAAAGTGCGAACGAGCTGAACGCTTACAAAATTAATCCCGGGATCTCATTGATGCTTGACAGGATCCGGTCCGCATCCTGAAAATCCTGCGCTGATGAGTGTTGTCCCGGGATGACCCAGCAGACCAATCCGGCCGCTTTAGCCGCGGCCAGGCCGCGAGGTGAATCTTCAATGACCAAAACCTGCTGCGCTCGTTGCCCGCTTTTCTGCAAGCCCCGCAGGTAGGGCTCCGCATTTGGCTTGCCTCTGGCGTAATCCTGCCTGGTCAGGCAGAAATTAAAGAAAGGGAGCAGACCGCTACGCTTGTGGATAATGTCGAAGTGGCTTTGCAAGGAACTTGTGACAATGGCCATATTGATGCGGCCATGCAGTTTATTCAGGACTTCTTCCACCCCCGCAATGGTCAACTCCTCCTGTTCAAGCAATTCCCCATAGCGTTTATTGCGCCAGACCTTCAGCTCTTCTACCTTAGGGTCTGGCAGCCCTCGAAGTGACGCCAATTCAAGGATGCTTCCTCCCTCTTTTAAGGAAATCCTGGCAAATTGTGCGTCGTTCAAAGGGATGTCCTCTCTGGCCAAAGCTTCACGGTTGGCCTGCAGGTAGTAACGTTCAGTGTCGACAAGGACGCCGTCGTTGTCCCAGAAGATGTATTGAAATTTCATTGCCGATATGCCTCGGAAGAGTCGGTTTGCATCGCGTGACGGGTGCAACTGTGGCCTGTCAGTCATAACAAAAAGGGCGCCGGATATCCAGGCGCCCTTTTTTCAATCGTTGATCAGGTAAAGATTACTTCTTGTGGCAATCGTTGCACTTGGTCGGGCCGTTCATTGCTGTGTGGCAGTCCTTGCAGGTGCTGTGACCGAAATCTTTGTTGACTTCGATCTTGGCGGGTTCGCCTTCATGGCATTTGGCACAATCGCCAAGTTTCTCCGCATGTGCCTTGTGGTCGAAGGAGACGTTGCCTTTTGCGTTTTCGTAGACGACAACGCCGGGACCATCAGCGGCGATGACAACGTTGGCGCCGACGAAAGCCAGAATCATCATGATCAAGATCAGTTTCTTCATTTGTTTTCTCCTGTTCCTAAGAATTTGTTCCAGGCGTAATTGCCTCGGATCAATTGAGCAACTTATAACCGAGTGCAGCGATTAAATCATCAGACATCGAGAGGCATGTCGCTAGATGTCTGGTTCATTTTATGGAATTACAGATAGTTGTGTTACCGAATATCGGGTTGGTAGACATAGATAATTTTCATGTTTACTTGCTGTGCAGCCCCTTGGTAGACTCCCTGCCATGAATATGGAGAACAATGATGAAAGCGCTTCTACGGTCTGTCTGGACTCCGTGGAAGTCAAACGTATCAGGGAAGGGCTGCAACTGACTCAGCTCTATGTGAGCAAGGTGGTTGGTGTGACAACTGATACTATCTCACGCTGGGAGAACAACCGCTACCCGACCATCCGCCGTGAAAACGCCTTGAAGCTGGCGGAGGCGCTGGAGGTTTCCCTGGCGGATATCCTGCTGAAGCCCGTTGCAGAGACCGTTCTGTCGGAAGACAAGGGCGACAGGAAATCTGCCGCTGCCTGGATGCTCACCTCGACTGTGATTGTGCTCGCCCTGATCGCGCTATTCGTTTACAGCCGGCGACTGCCGATTGTTCCTGCGGCGAACGGAGAAAGAGTCCTGCCGGGATTCGCCGCCCCGGGAAGCGTGATCCCTGTTCTTGTGGCCCTGACGGATCGTACCGATAACAGCGGCATTATTGCCAGAGAGTATTTCCCTGTAGGGTGGAAGCTTATTCAGGCCAACCCGCCGACTTCAAGCCTTGACAATGTTAAAGGGGTAGCTCGCTGGATTATCAAGGCTGGCGACGACCGCGATCGCATCGTTTACCTGGTTCAGGTCGACTCTCTCGCCAAGCCTGATAGTGTAAGTCGTTTCAAGGGAGAGATCGTGGCCAGTTCACAGGGAAGCCAATCTGCTGTTTCGATCCAGGGGAAAAACGAGATTGTCGTGGCCCCGATTCACTGGGCAGATACTGACGGCAATGGTCAAATAAATGACGGTGAAATGCTCGAAGCCTCATTTACGATCGAAGATATGGCTGGCGTGCATATCGACTGGAATGATCTCGAAAAGCTCTGGGCTGCAGGCAGTTATGCCTGGAATCGCAAGCAGGGTAAATTCCTGCCAAAATCCCCTTAGTACCCTGCAACCTATAGGACTTCGGGCAAATCCCTGCGCAATCCAATCACCAGTCAAAAAGAGAGCGCACCGGTTTTCCATGGGTGCGCTCTCTTTAACTTATCCCGCCTCTGTGGCTCAGATTGGCTTGGGGACGCAGAGGTTCTCTCCCCTGTTGACTTTGACACCACAGTTGCCGCAAACAAATTTCGGGTTCTCGTACAGTTTGTTGATCTCTTCGTTAAGGGTTGTTGCTTTTAACTGACACATGTGTAATTCACAGTGCTCTTCAGGGTTAGAACAATCATTTTCAGACATGGCGTATCCTCCTTGGCTTTTTTAAAAGTTAACGCAAGGATCTCATCCGTCAACCTGTCCCTGCTGTTTTCGTCGCTTCCGCACCACACAACAATAGACAAAAACATTGGCGGCCAGTATAAATCCGCCTAAAATCAATCGCAATGATATGGTCAATTGTTCCGGATAAATGAGTGGAACAAGATAGTGCTCGATGAAACCTTCCTGGTATCCCTGGCCAAATGCCAGCTTTCTGAAATGATTTTCCAGTGGTGTCAACGGGCACGTCGAGCCTGACAACTCCACCCAGACGGCCCATATTACCGCTGGCAGGTGCAACCAGGCCCAGAAGGTTCGATGGAAAGAGAGCACGCCACCAAAGATAACAAAGGCAATGAACAAGAGATGCAGAACCAGGATCAGCCCGGCAGCCAGTCCATATCCCATGGCGTTATCCATGGAGCAACCTGATGAAGTCGTGAACCAGGGTAAAGTATTGCGGGCCGTTGACAAACATGATGTCGTTGTGGTTGCCCTCTTGGAAGATTTCCAGTTGGACCGGACCGCCACACCAGTCGGCCAACCGTTCAGCATGGCTGGCATCGATCAGGCCGTCGTGACGGGTGTGCAGAATCAGGGCCGGTTTAGTAAAACGTGACATGATTCTCTGGATATTCATGGCCTGTGATACAGCCTCCTCCAATCCGGCCGCAGTTGTGCCAAGCTCCTCCGGGAGAACCCTGAGCAGAAGTCTCTCCAGGGGATCGGCAATGGCACTCTCCAGGATGAGGCCGGCTATGTCTGGAAAAAGCTCGACGGCTTTGATCGCAAAGAGCGAGCCGACGGAACGCCCGAACAAAATCAGTTTGGCATGCGGCTGCTTGATTGCTGCGATGGTTTGCTGGACATCTGCTAACATGCAGCCAAGCTGTGGGGTCCCTGTTGAGCCACCATACCCGCGGAACTCAGCCAGGAAACAGTTGCAACCCATACGGCTGATCAGCTCAGTAAAGTCGTCAAGATAATCCGCGACCACTTCACCGTTGCCATGAAAGTGGACAATGGTGTATCCCCCGGCATTTGCTTCATGGTAGGCGCAGGCCAGGCGAGCCCCTTCGCACTCGATCCAGAATGGTTGCGGTATTGATGTTTTCCGGGGGAAGAAATATCGCTCGCTGATGAGGGGATGATTCAATATCGTCGAGTAATCCATGCTTTGCCGTCTCCTCATATTTTTGCAGCTGTCTGAAGTTGTGTGCTCCTCTGCTTCTTTCTGCAAATATTTTAGAATGCTGGCCGCAGTTTAAGGTATAATGACCCCTCGCCTTAGTCTTTATATTCCTCCAGCAGCCAGTGAAAATACAATGACTTATCTAAAAAGCACTGTAACTGTAATTGCCCTGTCACTTGCCTGTTTGTTCTGCTCCCTATCTTTCGTTATCGCCGCGGATGGCCTCCAGGTCGAACTCGTCTCCCTGGACCCTGAGATTGAGTCGACTCTTGGTAATGATGACATGCTGTATGTGCAGATTCGTTATGAGAGCGATATCCCTCTGCGTTTCCAGGCTATTGCCATGCGGGAAGGGCTCTCGCTGGATGTTGGTGCGGTCAGAAATCCGGCAGTCCTGCATGCTCAAGGGCGTGGTGAGGCACTGGCATGGGTCGGTTATACGAATCCTACTCATATCGACTCCGTCCGAGTGACGGTCCTGAATGAAGAGTGGCAGGAACTTGACAGGTTGACGAAAAATGTAAATGTGACGTGGCTTGGCGTTGCACATGCAGAGCCTAGAAAGACCGCGGAATGGGTCAACCCTTTGATGAAGACCGAAAGTCGCATACAGGACTTTGTCTATGACGCGTCACCCCAAAAATATGGTTTACTGTACGATATCGTTTTTTTTCTGACGATTGCTTCAATTCCCGCCTATATTTTGCTGCAACTGCACATGTTGTGGCGTTACCAGTACCGCTGGCGGGAACTTGCCTTTATCCCGATATTCCCTTACCTGATCGTGCTCTTTTATTTTATTGCCGGACTCGACATTGAAACGTCGCTGCAAGTGACCTTCCTGTTCCGTTATACACCCCTGGCGCTGCTCTACCTGGTTGCTTTGTGGATAGCGAAGCGGTACTGGCAACACAAGCTTCCGCCGCCAAAACTTTATAAACCACCGAAGGTGTGAAACGCAGGCGGGAATTAGGTATGCCTAGGAGCCTGTCGGACTTGGGAAATCCAAGCGAAAATTCGGCTGGACGAGGGCAGATTTTGTCGATTTTGAAGGTTAATAGTCGTTCTATTGACCAAGAAAGCGGCGAAATATGACCCGTTCGGACGGAT